>CALUXZ010000069.1 GCA_944324875.1 Candidatus Gastranaerophilales bacterium
GGCATAAGATACAAGCCTATGCACAAAACAAGAATTATAATAACTGCGATTTCAATTTTTGCAACTTTATTCATTTATACCTCTATTTTTGAATTATTAAAAATGATTTTACTTTTCTTTGTTCGTTATTTGAAGAAAAAATTTCATAATCTTCATAATTTAGCGATGTAGAAGGACCTCCGTCAAATGCCATAATTTTATCAAAATGATACTTTTCAAGTTTTTTACCAGCTTCAGAAATTGAAACAGGCGCAAAATTTGAAAATATAACAACGTACAAATTATCATCTTTAAGTGCAACTATTGTGCGGGCTCTTTTTTTTAGCACATGGGCACTTTGAATTTTTGGATATCCCGTTTCATCATACTTTACAAATCCCTCTTTTTCCATACCCTCATCGGGGTAAATCATCGGGCCTCCTCCAATAGAGTGCGCCAAATAATAATTTTTGGGAGCAGGGTCAAAATGATGAGCTATATCAAATTTAAGAGAATCGGTAAGATTATGTTTATATATTCTTAGCTCACTTCTGTTTAAAACATTTTCAACACGACCTTCTTTTGCAAGATTTTCAATCATTTCGATTGATTCAAAAGGTGTGCCCGCCATTTTCCCGTTAATTATTACATAAGAAACAGATTTTGCCGTTTTTGGGTCAAAAAAGCCGCCGTTAATTACAAAGTCAAAATTGTTTTCTTTAAAAACTTCCCTTGCAGTTTTTAATCCCTCTTGTACAATATAAGGGCGAATTCTTGGTCCTAATTCTTTTAAATTAATTTTATAAACGTAAAATTTGCCTTTTTTATCGTATTTTACATCAATACCATCTTTTGCAAATGCAGTGGTAGCAATCAAAAAAACTGCAAATATTAATAATATTTTTTTAAACATTATAAATCCCTCGCCTTTTTAATAATAAAAATTGCCCCGATGAATACAATAATAGGAAACGCTGCCGCTAAAAACGGAAATAACACGCCCTTTTGCGCCAGAAGGTCAAAAAACGGCAGAGTAATATAGTAGGCAAAAATCATACCTACGCCTATTGTAAAGCCAACAAGCCTTTGGGAGCGTGGTGGAGAAAAGCCCAGTAAACAGCCTATTGCTGCAAAAATTATACAGGTCAAGGGATGTAAAAATCTCTGGTAATATTTTGCAAGCATGAAATTGTGCTCATCAGTATATTCTTGTTTTTTAAGCAATTTTACATATTCGCCAAGCTCTTTATTTGTATAAGACCTGTCTCGACGTGTAGCATTTTTCATTAACTGAAAAACTTCATCAGATAATTTTTCATTTAAAATAGGATAATCTCCAACATCTTTTATTTCCTGATAAATTCCGTTTGGGTTTATGCTGTATTGTTTAGCATCCTTTAAAACCCACTTATCAGGTAATTTTAGAGCATAAGGAGCAAAAATTATGCTGTTAAACATTTGCGCATCTTCATATCTGTTTGGTGAAAAATTAAGCAATATAAGATTTCTTATTGCAAGCACACTAAAGTTTGAAACAATAAGCCCCTGTTGCGGTTTATTTTTATTATCTTTAATAATGTAGACAAAATGCACGTCATAACCGCCCGCTTCTCCTGCTTTTGCTGATGTATACGGAATAAATTTATCGTTTACAACATAGCATACATAGGCAAGCATAACCCCTAAAACAAGTACAGGCGCCATTATACGGTTAAATGAAAGCCCGACACCTCTAAAAATACTGAGTTCGGAGTTTTTTGAAAGTGTATCAAAAGTAAATAAAGAACCAAGCAAAATACCTACAGGAATTGCTTTTGCAAGAACTTTTGGTATTTCATAAAGCAAAAGTTTGGTAGCCTGAATTATTGGCATGTGTTCTATTAAAATTCTTTTTATTGTTCTTACAAGGGTTTCAGGGGCAATCCAGACAATTATAAATAAAAACAAGCATACAAGAGTTGCCATAAGTACTTGTTTAAAAATGTATTTATCAAAAATTGTAAGTTTTAATTTATTCATTAAAGTGTAAAATCTTTTCCTAAATAAAATTCTTTTGCAACAGGGTCAACTGCTACTTCTTTGGATTTGCCTGAAATTTTTATTTTACCGTCAAATATTACATAAGCTCTATCTGTAATAGAAAGAGTTGCCTTTGGGTTATGGTCTGTAATAAGCACTCCAATACCTTTTTCTCGTGCAAGCTTATAAATATTTTCCTTAATTTCGCCAATTGCAATGGGGTCAATACCTGTAAAAGGCTCATCAAGCAAGATAAAATGCGGCGTTGCAGCTAAGGCACGTGCGATTTCAACCCTTCTTCTCTCGCCACCTGAAAGTGATACAGCTGAGGCAGTTCTAAGTTTTTTAACACCAAATTCATCAAGTAAGTCTTCAAGTTTTTGAGCTTTTTGTTCTTGATTAAGTGATTCATTCATCTCTAAAACAAGTTTTAAATTGTCCTCAACAGAGAGTTTTCTAAAAATGGATGCTTCTTGCGGCAGATAACCAATACCTCTTTTTGCACGCTCATTCATAGGCATTTGAGTAATTTCAAGTTGTGATTTATTTCTTTTATTTTCTAAAAAAATATGTCCCGAATTTGCCTTTACAAGACCCACAATCATATAAAAAGTGGTGGTTTTACCCGCACCATTAGGCCCTAAAAGACCAACAACCTCACCTTTATTAACTTCAAAAGAAACATCATTTACAACAGAGCGATCCCCGTATATTTTTATTAAATTATTTGCAATAATTCTCATCTGAATTTCTCTTTTTAATTAATTTTTAAATAATTATAAAACAAACACCCCCAAATAAAAAGACAATTTTTATTTTTTTATTGTTTTTATAATAGTGTACCACTATATTTTATAAGGAAGAAATGGGAATTTTAAATTCAATCGGGCAGGTAATATCAAACAGGAAAAATTTTAAAACTTGGGAAGAAAACCAAAACGATAACAATGCAAGAAGAAAAGCTCTTGCTCAAACAAATTCGAAAAGTTCTCAAGAGTTGGAAAAAGCAAAAAGGCAAGGTAAAGTCGTAATTGATATAGTTGATATCATGGATGCTCACTCTGAAGATGTTGCAGAAAAAACAGAAACCGCAACCGCCCCGTTTCAGGCTCTTATTCCTTATCTTGCCACATTATTATCATCTGTAATAAGCGGAAAATTTATAATGTTACCCGCACAAAAGGCTATAGATAAAGCACACTACGAATTTGTAAACAACGAACAAGTTGAAAATCTTGTCAAAAAAATAAACGAGTATGCACGAAAAAATAATATAGAAGATTTAGAATACTTCTACGGTTTTGATTTTTTATCAAAAGATAAAATGAATTTTTTGAAAGACATCGGCGACAATGAAATTAAAAGTATTTATAAAAAAGCAAGCGAACTTGTTGAACAATACAAAAGTAATCCTGCGGTTAAAAATTACGGTAAAAAACTGGGGCTTGGGATATTAATTCCGATTGGTGCACTTGTTTCAAGTTTTGTAGCCTCAACAATATTTGCAACAAAATTGCAGGTAAACTCCTCAAGAATTGCTCGTTGGCAATCAAGAGAACAACTAAACGACCCGAAATACTTTGTGGAATATACTCCAGAACAAATTGAAAAAGCAACACAAATTGTTGAACAAAAAGAAAAAGAACAAAAAGGTTTTAGTTTAAAATTGTTCAATAAAAAAGAAAAATCATCTCTAATTCAAGTTATAAAGGACAATAAAAAATATAAAGAGTGGAAAAAAACAGATAAAGACGAGTCTAAACTTGTTCAAAGGGAATTAAGTCATGAAGAACTCCAGCAAGCACAAAAAGACAAAGAAGTTATACAGAGAATTACAAAAATAATCAACAATAAAGCAGAAGATTATTCCGAAAACATGGAAGTTGCAGCAGATACCCTCATTATGGGAACACCGTTTTTAGGCGGTGCAGTAGGCGCAATTGTAGGTTTTATTGGCAATAAAACAGGCATATTAGATAAAATTGCAAACAAAGGTATAGATAATTTAATAAAAGATTTAGACAAAGTTAGTGCGGATAAAATTAAAAAGGCACAAGAAACCTTAAAAAATCTTGCAAAAGACACTCCCGAATACAAAAAAGCAACTACAAAATTAATGGAAAATATTTTAAGTGCAAGTTTTGCAAATTCAAAAGGCACAAAGGCGGATGAAATAATGAAAAATGCTAAAAAAGCATTAAATGCCTTTATGTCAACAAAATTAAGCAGAAATGTGCTCTTTGGTATAGTTGGCGGCATTGTAACTACAACATTCGGTCTTATAATCGGCTTAAAGCTGCAAAAGGCGTCAGCACGAGCAGGCAGATTTTTAGCAAAACGTGAACTTGAAAAAGACCCGAATAATTTTGTCGGATACTCTGATGAGGAGTTAAAATCGGTTCAAAACGTAAAAGCTCAAAAAAGACCTTTTGGTGAAAAATTTAAAGAATATATTACATTTTTACCAAGAGTAATAGGAGAATATTTTGAATATCAAAAATATTTAAAAACAACTGCTGCAAAAAACAGAGCCATAAGAGAAGAACTTGTGAAAACGGATGTAACGGATGAGCAGTTAAGGGAGGCTAAAAACCTGCAACGCAAAATGTTTAATACGTTTGAAAAAGTGGACGACAAATCGCAAGAATATTCTGAATCAGTTGAAGCAGCTACCCAGATAGCAAAACCGGCTGTTGCAGTGTTGGGTATACTAAGTTTAATTTCTCCTGCAATATTTGTATGTGTTCAACTTGCAAGAGGAAAAATGAAAGCAAGCAACGTTCTTGAAAAAGTAAGTAAATTTTTATCCGATAAAACTGGCTTTTTAAAAGGCAAAATTGTAGGCAAATATCTTGATAACGTTAATCAAAATATCATAAGAGATACCCAAAAAATAGCTGCTGCAACTGTAGATGAGGTAAATAAAATAAAAATCGATAAAACCGACTTTTTTGAAGGTATAAAAAGCATGCTTGAAATATTTAAAGATTCTATTAAAAACATTGACCCGCAAGATTTTAATAGAGCAATAGATTCTTTAGAGCTGCCTGCGTATATTAAACGGGCAATGAAAAAATCAAACCCCGAGCAAGTCCTTGCAATAATAGAAAACTTTGAGAAAATAGGAAAAAATATTCCTCAAGACAAATTAAACGAAATATTAGATTCTTTTATAAAAATGGCTGAAAAAAATCCACAAGATGCAATGGAATTTTTAAAAGATCCTAAAAATTTGAGAAATATTTTCATAACAAAAGATGTTGCAAAATACGGCTCGATTGCTGCAACAACTTGGAGCGCACTAAACCTTGGTTTAACATTTGCTCTTGAATCTTACCTTGCAAGTTTGCAAAAACAGGCTGGCAGATTGGGCGTAATGAAAGCCATGGAAGAACTTGACGACCCAAGATACTACGCAAATATTGAACCAACACAGACAACAGTCGAACAAAACCAAGCTGAAACAAAAAACAATAAATATTTGCTCTAAATATTTTTATAGTAAAATAACCATAAGAACTTTTATAAGGAGATTTCTTATGGGAATAATGGATGGCAAAAAGGGGATTATTTTTGGTGTTTCAAACAAACATGGTATTGCAAACGCTATAGCAGAGCAAATTTACGCTGCGGGCGGTGAAATTGCTTTTACTTATGCAAATGAAGCTATGGAAAAAAGAGTAAAACCCATAGCGCAAGAAATGAACGCTAAAATGTGCATAGAATGCGATGTTACAAAAGATGAAGATGTTAAAAAAGTTTTTGAAGAATATGCAAAAATTTATGACAGATTAGATTTTGTAATTCACGCTGTTGCTTTTGCCAACAAGGAAGATCTTTTGGGCGATTTTTATACAACAAGTAAAGAGGGCTGGGACCTTGCAATGCATGTAAGCGCTTACTCTCTTTTAACACTTTCAAAATACGCTAAACCTCAAATGGAAAAAACAGGCGGCGGCTCAATTTTGGCTCTTACATACCTTGGCTCAACTCATGCTGTTGCAAACTATAACATTATGGGTGTAGCTAAAGCGGCTCTTGAATCTTCAATGAGATTTATTGCAGCAGATTTAGGTAAATTTAATATTCGCTGCAACTGCCTGTCTGCAGGTCCTGTTAAAACACTTGCAGCAAAAGGTATTGGCGGATTCGATAAAATGCTTAAATTTAACGCACTAAAAGCTCCGCTTAATCGCACACCTTCTTTGGAAGATGTCGGCAAGGCAGGTTTATATTTGGCTTCTGATTTGTCTTCAGGAGTAACAGGACAAGTACAATTCGTTGATTGCGGTGCTTCAAGCGTATTTGCTTC
>CALUXZ010000070.1 GCA_944324875.1 Candidatus Gastranaerophilales bacterium
ACTTCTTCATTGTATTTATCTTTTAAGTTTCTTGTAAGAGTTTTTGACATTTCTTTTTCCTTTACTTAGCCTTTGAGATTTTACTCTGTAGAGTCTGTCAAACCTCAATGCCCCACTTAATGCGGTCTATACATCAATTGTTTCATTGCATTTTTTGCAAACACGAACTTTTTTACCATCTTTTACTTCATGTTTAATTCTTGTTGCTTTTTCACAAGAGGGGCAAACCACCATAACTTTTGAAGCATTCAAAGGTGCTTCGATTTTATTTAGACCGCCTTGAATACCAGCCATTGGGTTAGCCTTTTGAGCTTTAGTTACAATGTTAACACCTTCAACAAGCACTGTGCCGTCTTTTGTGATAACGTCTTTAACATTGCCCATTTTGCCTTTGTCTTTTCCTGATGTAACAACAACTCGATCACCAACTTTTGTGTGAATTGAAGTTTTTTTATCTGAATTGGTTTTTGACATTTTTATATTTCCTATTTTTATTAATTACCGTTAAATTACTTCCGGAGCAAGAGAAACTATTTTCATATAGTTTTTATCTCTTAATTCTCTGGCAACAGGTCCGAAAACACGAGTACCTCTCGGGTTGCCATCTTTATTTATAATAACTGCCGCATTATCATCGAAACGGATAACAGAACCGTCATTACGTTTGATATCCGCCTTTGTTCTGACAATAACAGCACTAACCACATCGGATTTTTTAACAGTCATATTAGGAGTTGCAACTTTTACTGTAGCAACTACAACATCACCCACCGATGCGTATTTTTTATTTGAACTGCCCATAACACGAATAACTAAAAGTTCTTTAGCACCTGTGTTATCTGCCACCTGTAATCTGGTTTCTTGTTGTATCATCTCTTTATTACCTTATATATTAATACTGCCCTATAGTTTATTTTGCTTCTTCAATCACTTTATCAAGAGTGAATCTAACAGAAGATGAAATTGGTCTTGATTCAACTATTGAAACTACATCGCCAACTTTTGAAGTATTGTTTTCATCATGTACTTTGTAGTTTTTTGTAAAAATCATAGCTTTTTTATATTTTTTATGAGTTTTGTGTTCAGCAACTTGGACAACAACAGTTTTGTCCATTTTGTCGCTTACGACTGTACCTTGTTTAACTTTCTTGGGCATTTTATTATTTCCTTTGTTGTTTATAACCTATACATTTAATTCTTTTTGTCTTAGAACAGTTTTTAATCTTGCAATTAAACGTTTTGTTTGTTTAATTTGTGCAGGATTTTCAAGTTGATTCATTTTATTGTGTTTCATTCTTAGAGTAAATAATTCCTTTTTAGAATTAAGAATTAATTCTTTAAGTTCAGAAACAGTTTTTTCTTTTATTTCCTGAAGTTTCATTTTATTCACCTATTTTTCTACCACTCTTACTTTGATAGGCAATTTTTGTGCCGCAAGCTCAAGGGCTTTAATTGCATCTTCTCTAACGGAATATTCAATTTCAAAAAGCATTCTGCCGGGTTTTACAACAGCCACCCAGTATTCAGGGTTACCTTTACCTTTACCCATACGAGTTTCAGCAGGTTTTGCAGTAATTGGTTTATCAGGGAATATTTTAATCCAAACATTACCGCCACGTTTGATTTGTCTTGTCATTGCACGACGTGCTGCTTCTATTTGTCTGCTTGTAATCCAAGCCGGCTCAAGAGACTGCAATCCGTAGCTGCCAAACTCAAGAGTTGTACCTCTTGTTTCGGTCCCTTTCATATTGCCTTTCATTTTTTTTCTGAATTTAGTTTTTTTAGGCATTAACATTTTGATTTGCTCCTATTAATTTAAAACTAGGCTTCAACCTTGTCTTGTTGTGTTTCATCGTTGCGTTTTCTTCTATTAGTAAAACGCGCGTTATCTTTATTTGTTGCTTTTTTTGTTTTAATATTTTGATCAGCTTTTTCGCCGGGCATTAAATCACCTTTGAATACCCAAACTTTTACACCGATTTTACCCATTACGGTATCAGCTTCTGCAAAACCGTATTGAACATCAGCTCTTAGTGTTTGTAGAGGAATTCTACCTTCTTTTGCCCATTCTGAACGAGCAATTTCAGCACCGCCTAAGCGACCAGAAACCATAACTTTAATACCTTGAACACCTGCACGCATTGTTCTTTGCATTGCCTGTTTCATAGCACGCCTAAAAGCTATACGTTTTTCTAATTGAAGTGCAATGTTTTCAGCCACAAGTTGAGCATCAACATCAATTCTTGCAACTTCAACTACATCAATTGACACATTCTTGTTGTTAATAAGGTTTTGAACGGCAACTCTCAAGTCGTCAATACCTTGGCCGCCTCTACCCACAACAATACCGGGCTTAGCAGTAACAACAGTAATGTTAACATTCTGCGCTTTTCTTGCAATGTTAATTCTTGATACACCTGCTGTGTACAATTTCTTTTTAACAAACTTTCTGATTTTAGCATCTTCAGCTATAAATTCAGCGTATTTCTTTTTATTAGCAAACCAAGTACTTACCCAAGGTTCGATTATTCCGATTCTAAATCCGGTTGGATGTGTCTTTTGTCCCAAAGTTCTTCTCCTAGTTTCTTGTTAACTTAACTGTTAAATGTGATGTTCTTTTAAATCTCTTGTACATTCTGCCTTGTGCACGAGGTCTTACTCTTTTATAAGTAACACTTTCGTCTGCAAATATTTCAGAGATTTTTAACACGTCAGCTGTTGCACCAAATTTTTCAGATGCATTTGCAATAGCTGCCCTGAGGTTTTTCTCAATAACTCTTGCTGCAAAATAAGGCATAAACTTTAGCATTTTTTGTGCTTCAAGAGCATTTTTTCCTCTTACAAGATTAATTACTCTGCGTAACTTTCTTGCAGTCATTTTTATATTCGTTTGTTTAGCTGTCGCTTGTTGCATAATTTGTATTCCTTATGGCTTATTTAAAACTTATTTCCTTTTAGCTGTTTTATCTTGACCGGCATGACCTCTGAATGAACGAGTTGCAGCAAATTCACCCAATTTATGACCGACCATTTGCTCTGTAACATAAACGGGAACGTGAGTTTTACCGTTATGAACAGCAATTGTATGACCTAACATAGCAGGTACAATCATAGATGCTCTGGACCAAGTTTTAATTACTTTCTTTTCCTGAGTTTCATTTAATTTATTTATTTTCTTTTCTAAAGATTCATGTACAAATGGACCTTTTTTTAATGAACGAGCCATCTAGTCGTGTTCTCCTTACTTATTTTATTTTTTTCTTCTTCTTACTATTAATTTAGATGATGCCTTGTTGGGATTTCTTGTTTTTTGACCAAGAGCAGGACGTCCCCAAGGAGTTTTCGGGTTACCGCCAGGACCGGTTTTACCTTCACCACCACCGTGAGGGTGATCAACAGGGTTCATGGTAACACCACGAACTGTAGGTCTTACGCCTAGGTAACGAGTTCTGCCTGCTTTACCAGTTGATAAGTTTTTAAATTCAGAGTTACCTAAAGTACCAACTGTTGCATAGCATTCTTTTCTTACCATTCTCATTTCAGATGAGGGAAGTTTTATTGTTACATAGTCGCCTTCTTTAGCCATCAGCTGTGCACCCATACCAGCTGAGCGTACCATTTTACCGCCACGACCAGGGAAAAGTTCAATATTGTGAACTATTGTACCCAAGGGAATAGCTTCTAATGGAAGTGCATTACCGGGTTTAATATCAACATCCGGACCTGAAATAACAGTATCGCCTACATTTAAGTTTTCAGGTGTCAAAATATATCTTTTTTCACCGTCAGCATATACTACCAAAGAAATTCTAACATTTCTGTTAGGATCGTATTCAACAGTTTTAACAAAACCTACAACACCAACTTTATTTCTTTTAAAGTCGATTACACGGTAAGCTTGTTTATGACCGCCACCTTGGTGTCTTGTTGTTATTCTGCCTGTATTATTTCTTCCGCCTTTTTTTCTTAAAGGTTTTAGAAGTGATTTTTCGGGTGTATCTGTCGTGATTTCAGAAAAATCAGCTCTTGTCATACCTCTTTGACCGGGGGAAGTTGGATTAATCTTACGAGTTGCCATTGTTATCTACACTCCTGTCAATTCTTCAATAGGATCGCCTTCGATTGTAACGATGGCCTTTTTGCCTGATTGGGTTCTACCGAACTTTAAGCCCATTCTTTTTTGGTGAGAGGGCATATATACAGTCCTTACTTTCTTAACTTTGCGATTCGGATAAGCAAGTTCAATTGCTTGTGCGATCTCAACTTTTGATGCAGTTTTATTTACCTCAAAAGTATATACGTTATTTGCCACATTAGCCATTGATTTTTCGGTGATAATGGGCTTTTTAATAATATCATATAATTTTTCCTTGTTGGTTCTAGTGTTTGCCATTATTTCGCCAACCTTTCAGTAATTTCATTGATTGCAGCTTCAGTAACGATTAAACTGTTTGCTTCAATTAAATCCTTAACATTTAAATTTGAAGGAAGCAACAATTTAACGTTAGCTAAATTTCTTGCACTCAATTCAAGATTTTTATTTTCTTCAGCTTTTAAGTCAGCAATAACTAAAATCTTACCTGTAGCGTTTAAATCTTTAAGTATTTTAGCCATAGCTTTTGTTTTTGCTTCTTTTAGTTCAGAGAAGTCTTTTACAACTGTCATAGCTTCCAATTTAGCTGACAGTGCAGACTTTAGCGCAAGCTTTCTTGCTTTTTGAGGCATATTAGTTTCATAGCTTCTTGGTTTAGGTCCAAAAATAACACCACCACCTGCAAACAAAGGGCTTCTTAGTGAACCTGCACGGGCTCTGCCTGTACCTTTTTGTTTCCAAGGTTTTTTACCGCCGCCTGATACTTCTGCTCTTGTTTTTGCACAAGCTGTACCTCTGCGAGCATTATTCAACTGTCTTTTAAGTGCCAAGTGCATAACGTGAATATTTGGTTCAACACCAAACACTTTGCCGTCAAGACTCAATTCGCCAAGTTGGCTTCCTGAAGTGCTTAATAATTTTACTGTTTGAGTTTTTGTATTTTCAGTCATTTTATACCTCTAATTCCATTTTGTTCTTGAAGGTTTAACTGTAACCAATTTACCTTCAGGACCCGGAACTGAGCCCTTAATTAATAACAGATTTTTATCGGCATCAACTTTTACTACTGTAAGTTTAGAAATGGTAACTCTTTCATTACCCATATTTCCTGCCATTTTTTTACCTTTAATTACACGACCTGGAGTAGTACCTGCACCGATTGAACCGGGTTCTCTGTGGTTTTTAGAACCGTGAGCCATAGGTCCTCTGCCAAAGTTGTGTCTTTTAACGGTACCTTGAAAACCTTTACCGATTGATTTTCCTGTAACATCTACTTTTGCTACTTCAGATAAAACTGATAAATCTATTTTTTGACCAACTGTATAATCTTGCGGATTATCAACTCTAAATTCTTGCAAGTGTCTGAAGTTTTCAAGATTATTCTTTTTGAAATGACCAATTTGAGCTTTTGTTAAATGTTTTTCCTTAGCAGGAACTACACCTACTTGAATAGCATTGTAACCGTCAGTTTCAACAGTTTTAACTTGTGTTACAACAGCAGGGTCAACTTTGATTACCGTAACGGGAATGCAAAGTCCTTGCTCATTGTAAATTTGTGTCATTCCAAGTTTTTGTCCAATAACACCTAATGTCATTTTCTACCTTTCTGTTGTGAGAGCTTGCGTTCTCGGTTGTTTCACTTTTGGCTTTGTTTAAAATAAACTCTGCCTATTTGCCAGATCACATTCAATATTCAATTTTGATTGTGCTAAAGCTTCTAACTAAAGTTTAATTTCGATGTCCACGCCTGATGGCAAGTCCATTCTTGTTAATTCTTCAGTTGTTTGTTGTGTAGGATCATAGATGTCTATGATTCTCTTGTGTGTTCTCATTTCAAAATGTTCACGGGATTTTTTATCTACGTGAGGTGAACGAAGAACACAGTATACTCTGCGCTTTGTTGGCAGAGGGATTGGGCCTGATACGCTTGCATCAGTTCTTTTTGCAGTGTCAACGATTTTTTGAGCACTCAAATCGATTAACTGATGGTCGTAAGCTTTCAGGCATACTCTTATTCTTTGTCTTTTTGCTGTTGTAGTCATATTTGCCTTACTTCTTCTAGTTTCTTTCAGTATTCATAAACTTATTACAAACAAAATTTCTCGTCAACACTAAATTTTTAATGTTTTAAATTTGTTACAATACTTCAAATTTCTTTTGTTGTGTTAATATATTTATATGTTTAAA
>CALUXZ010000071.1 GCA_944324875.1 Candidatus Gastranaerophilales bacterium
AACAAATCTGATATCAAAAAAGTTGAAAAAGTCTTAGCACAACAGAGTCAGAGAGATTTAATGCTTTTTGTCCTCGGTACAAACTGCGGTTTGAGAATTTCTGATTTGCTGTCATTAAATGTCGGCGATGTAAGAAATAAAACTCATATTCAAATTGTTGAAAAGAAAACAGGGAAATTTAAAAAATTTCCGATTAATGACCGCTTAAAACCAATGATTGAGGATTTTGTTAAAGGCAGGCGGAACGCAGAACCTTTGTTTTTATCTCACTGGCGGCATCGGCTCGACAGAGTAACTGCATATTATTTAATTCGTGATGCGTGCGAAAAAGCCGGACTTCAAGAAAGAATCGGTACGCATTCAATGCGAAAGACTTTTGGTTACCACCATTATCAACAATTTAAAGATGTGGTTATCCTGCAAAAAATATTCAATCACTCAAGTCCGCAGATAACTTTAAGATACATTGGTATCGAACAAGACCAGATTGACTACAGTTACTCCAACTTTATTTTATAGTGCAAAACCCTCTCTATCAGAGTCATTGCATTACATTTTATTTGCCTTACAATTTAACCATTTTGTAAGACATTAAATTAAAAAGTCTCTGAAACTATTATACAATCAATGTTTCCAAAATTTTCAATGTATTTTCTTTTTGTAATGTACCAGTCAAAAAGTTGTAAAACAATTCCCCGAATGTCTAGTTTTTTCGGCATAAAAAAATTGCCTTACAAAATGGTTAAAATGTAATCCATTAAACGAATTGAAAGGAAAAATATGTACAAGCATCGAGCAACTATGACTGATAGAAGACACCAAATTTTGATCCTGATGGCAAAAGGTTATAAGAATAAACAAATTGCAAGAAAAATGGGACTGTCTCTTTCAAATACAAGAATGCAAAAATGGCGTTTGTATTGCTTTCTTGGCGAAATTCACACCGCTATTGATGCGATTTATATGGGATTACAAATGGGGCTATTACACAAAAATGATTTATGCGAAGCAATAAGAGAGGAGATTTATGACTACGAAAGCGAAAAACAGATGTACAGTTACACTTAAACAAAAATATGTCCATATAGGTACTTACAGACCTACACAAGAGATTTTTTATGAAATACAAAAGGAATTAGAACCTTACAGGATTTTATACAACAAGGTTATAAAATCCGAGAAAATATATACGGTAATTCTAAAGCAAGAAGATATTAAAATGGGAAGTTATAAAATATCTTCGGAGATGTTTAATCTTCTTATGGAAAAAATAAAACCATTCAGATCATTGCAAGAACAATCTAAAAAAGTCAGATGCATTGAAACAGGACAAATATTTGAAAATGTAAGAGCAGCAAGTAATTGGGTTGCTTTTGTAAGAGAAAACTATTATTGCGATATGAATTTAATTAGACAAGCCTGCAAGGGCAAACAAAAAACCTCCTATGGATATCACTGGGAGTTTGTTGAAAATACAATAGAAGTTATTAAATAAATTCAATTGCATATTAAAATTCCAAATTATTATTTTTATCAAATCTTAAATCTTTGCATATTGTGAATAGCATAATTTATGTTTTTAAATTCCATTTATACCTATATTCAGTAGCGATTCATTGTTTTTTATCACCCTTCATTAACCAGATTTTATCATTTTTAAATTTTGAATAGTGACTTTTATAATGCTTGTTGTCGTTGTTTTAAAATATTTATGGTTTTAAAACGTAAGTTTATTTTATAAAAGGAGGATTTAAATGAACATAGTAGAGCCAATTAGAAAAAAGCAAGATATAGTATCTCTTGAAAATTTTCTTAAAAAGCGAGGTTTACGAGATTTATTGCTTTTTGTTTTGGGTACAAACAGCGGATTAAGGATATCTGATATTTTGGCACTGAATGTCGGAGATGTTAAGAATAAAACTCACATTACGATACGGGAAAAGAAAACCGGAAAATTTAAAAAATTTCCGATTAATACAAAGCTAAAATCAATAATAGATGAATATACCAAAAATAGAACAAATGACGAACCGTTATTCAAAACAAAGTTTAATAACAGGCTGGAGCGGGTTGGCGCATATATGATATTAAAAAAAGTTTCGCAAAAAGCAGGAATAGAGGAAAATATTGGCACTCATACCTTAAGAAAAACCTTTGGATACCACCATTATAAACAATTTAAAGACATAGCGATTTTGCAAAAAATATTTAATCACTCTAATCCTGAAGTTACATTAAGATACATTGGAATTGAACAGTCTCAAATTGAAGAAAGTTATTCAAATTTTATTCTTTAGTATTTAACTTAACATAAATTATTTATAACAAAATTATTATTTAGTTAAGAAAAACGAATTTTAACTAATATTATCATGAATTACAAAATAAATCACTATTAATTTATTATGTAAAGAATTTGTTACAAAGCTTCAAAATACTGTCATTGCTTAATTATAGTTGCGTATGTAATTTTTAAAACATATTTATCTTTTAATAAAAAATCATGCTAATTATGTATATAAAAAAAATAAGTTAAGAAAAATTTTTACCACAAATTTTTATAATCTGAATTGACAATAAAATCAGGAGTTTTTCCTTTTCTTAACTAAATAATAATTTTGTTATAGAAATCAAAGAAGTGATGAAAAAGTAACTAAAGAAAGTGTAATGAAAAGAATTTATATTCGGGAAGTGAACGAATAAAAAATTTGAGAACACCTTATACAACTTTGTTGTAAAGGTGTTTTTCGCTTTTTTTAGATATTGAAGATAAAAATAATAATTAAGAGGAATAAAGAATGGATTTGAAGAGGTTATCAAAAAGAACATTAGCAATTGCAGCTATAGTGTCAATGCTGTTATGTGTTTCTATAAAAACAAGTGCGACGGAGGTTTCTGTTGCTGATTGGTCAGCGCTTAAATCGGCGATTGATAATGCAACAGGTGATACAACAATAACACTTACTTCTAATATTGTTGAATCAGGAGTTCTTGAAAGAGCCCTTGCAAAAGGCAATTCTAATATTGTTCTTAACCTTAATAATAAAACAATTGATGTTCAAATCGCTAATACACAAAAAGATGTTGAATATACAATTTTGAGTTCAGATGCAAGAGAGTCAGACTATTTCCACTTTACCGTAAAAGACGGTACTATACAAAATGCAGTTGAATCCGCACTTTTGTTTGACGCAGTTTTTGTTGATGATTCTTCAGGAACGGTTTCAAATGTACGTTTTCTTAATAATATCGCAGACGGAAAAAACCATAGCGGATATGCTCAAGGTGGAGCTTTGAAAATTGGCAGTATAATAGATGCAACAATATCGGGCTCTGAATTTATCGGAAATACTGTTATTAATGCAGCAGCAGAGTCTTATGGCGGTGCAGTTGAGTCTTATGCAAATAACCTTCTTGTTGAAAATACAAAATTCATTGGTAACGGTATATTAAATTACGGTACTGATTCTGCTCAAACTACAACACAAGACGGTGGAGCAATGATGATTGCTTCTGAAAACTCAACTCTTGATAATGTTACTTTTACTTTTAATAAATCAACAAATTCAGGTGGTGCAATAGCTTATATTCCTGTAAATAATATAAATTCCACAATAAAGAATTCCTCTTTTGAAGGTAACGAAACCGTAAATAAAGGCGGTGCAATATATGCTAAAAAATCGCATATTACCGATTCCGCAAATATCGGATTAACTGTAGAAAATACTGATTTTACTTCAAATAAAGCAACAGGAGCTGATTCAAAAGGCGGCGCAATATATGCTTCTGAGGATGTTACAGGTTTAACTATAGTTGATTCTTCATTTAAAAATAACTCAGCTAAAGAAGGTGGCGCAATATATAATGATTCATTAGCTGCAACAACAATCCATGCAAAAACCAAGGATGTTGTTTTTGAAAATAATAATTCTACAGGTGCAGTAGACGGAAGTGGCAGCGGTATTTATTTAAATGGCACATTGAATGCTTTAGCATCAGATAATAGAACTTTAACAATAAATGATACAATCAAATTTGCAAATGCAAATTCAATGTTAAATGTTAATACTGATTTTACTAATAATTATTCAGGTACTGTAGTATTAGATAAAGCTCTTGATGGCGGATATGGGATTAATCTCGGTAGTGATTCTGCAACAGGTAATGTCGGTACCCTAAAATTAGGTCAAGAAGCTGCTAATCAAACGCTTAATTTCTTTGGAGCTTACGGCGGAACGCTGGATTTACAAAATAACAGCATAGGTGATAATTTAACTATCACAACTCTTGGCGGTAATATTGGAACAAAATTAAACTTAGACTATGACGCTTCAACCGGTGTAATAGATAAATTGATTATAAATTCAACCGAAACCGGTTCAGCCAGATTAGACTTAAACAGCATTCTTATCTCAAAAGACGGAGATGTTGCTTCGACTGTTTACTTGGATGGTGCGGCAAAAGATGAAGTAACTCTTATATCTAATGCGATTAAAACCGTTACATCAGGCGGATATACTTACACTTTCACACCAAACGGACAAGGTGTTCTTCAAGTTACAAGAGAAGTCGGCGGAATAACTTTAGCTGATATGCTTCAAGATGAATCAAACGGAAGCACCTTTACGCTTACTTCTTCATACACCGTACCTTCAGATTTACCTCAATTAGTCGGTACAAACAGAGAATTTACCATTGGTGAAATAGACGGAAATACATTTATCATAGCAGGTGATAGTAAAAAAGGTTTCACTATTGCCAACGGGCAGATTTTAAATTTACAAAATATAAGAAATAATGCGGATATAAATTCTGCAACTGCAGGTATTAGCGGTTTTTCAGATTTGCTTGATAACTCAGGCACAACAAATATCCAAAATTCTTATATTTCTGATAATTCATCTTTAAATAACAAAGGAACATTAAACGTAAAAGATTCAATATTTGATAATAACTCTGTTACAAACAGCGGAACAATGAATCTTAATGCTTCTCAGGATAAGAAAATAGTATTTAATAATACTTCTATACAAAATTCAGGCACAATAAATGTAAATTCTAACGGAGAAACAGGAAGCGTTTTGTTTAATTCTTCCGTTACAGGCGGCTCAATTGATAACAAAGCCGGCACTACAGAATTTAACGCAACCTCTGATTTAGCAAATTTATATTTAAACGGCGGAACCGTAAAAGTAGGACAAAACGGAACTTTAAGTACTGATAATTTATACTCAAACTCCGGTATTTTGGATTTGCAAAACGGCAAAGTAGGCGATATTGTAACTGTAGATAACTTAAAAGCCGTTGAAAATGGTGCAGCAGGCGCTTTATTAAATGTAGATTTTGACGCAAGCACAGGAGTTATGGACAAACTTACCGTAAACAGTGCTGAAGCCGGCTCATCCGTACTGTTAAATTCCATACTTATAAGTACTGACGGCAGCGCAAACAGTGCAACTTACCTTGATGGCGCAGGAGCTCAAAATGTCAGCGTAACATCAAGCCCTGTTGTATCTGCAATGACTTCTCAAGGCTGGGTTTACACCTTTACGCCCGATTCGAATACAAACGGCTTACTTATAGTAACAAGAGAAAATAGACAAGGTACTTTAGAAGACGCAATCAAAAATAGCGCTATTTCAAGTTGGTCGCTTGTTGAAGATTATACTCTTACCTCAAGCAACACTACGGTCTTAAGCGGTGCAGACAGGAATTTTACAATCGGTCAGAGTGATGGAAATACTTATGTACTCAATGGAAACGGCTCAAGCGGTATTCAAGTAGGAAACGGTCAAACTTTAAATATACAAAATATTAAAAATAATAATGATATTGCAAATGCAACAGATGGTGTTAGCGGATTTTCGAAATTCATCACGGGCACTCAAGGTTCTAGGGTAAATGTAGTTGATACATATTTTACTCAAAATACAGGTAATGTTATAAGTAATAGTGGGGAATTAACGGTTAGCGGTTCAAAATTTGCGAATAATAATAATGACGCAACAGGGGC
>CALUXZ010000072.1 GCA_944324875.1 Candidatus Gastranaerophilales bacterium
TCCTCTCTAAAGAGTTTTACCTCATCTAAAATTGCCTGCTCCTCTATCTGTTCAAATTCCGGACAGAGAATTTTTATCGCTATTTTGTTATTTTGTGAATTTACAAAAAGCGTTTCAATGTTCACACAGTAGTGCCTGCTTGAATTTTTTGCATAGGGAATACTAAGCGAAAAATCCGCAGGTACGCAATCCTCCTCCTCGTCGCCCGATGAACCGCGCGTAATTGTATGTTTAATTTTATATCCGTTTGTTGATTCGCCCTGAAAAAATGTAGGTTCTGAATTTAGTTCACTTTTGCCTATTATTCTTAATCTTGCATAATCGTGATAAAGTTCATTAAACATCGGGATTGAGGCTTTAAGCGAGCAAAGAGCATGTAAAAATGACTCGTGGTCAAGCGTTTTGTTGACTATGCCGCTTAACGCCTGCCATTGTTGCGAGAGGCTACGCTCAAATATACAAACACCTTCGCAAAAATCGTCATCCGCAAAAAAGCGCCCGCCCGCATTGTCAAAAGTCACGCTTGCAAAACTGCCCTCGGGATTATCGCGCCTGTTAAGCTCCTCTTTTACAAACGTTATAAATGATTTAATATTGCTTACTCTAAATTTATGTTTTTGTTCTCTCACATTACATGTAAAGGTTTTGTGGTCTAAAAGACCCTCCAGTACCCTTGTGCCGTAATTACCGTATTCAAGAAATTGCGCTTTTTCGCATGCCTGCATGTCTTGAATTAATTTAATTGAGTCTTTATCCAGACAAATACTCACTGTTTTGCCTCCTGTACTTTGTAGTCATCTAAATTTTTTACGATTTTCATCTGGTTGGGGTCATCAAGGTATAATTTGCCCCTTGAATCCTGATAAAAAATATTTTGTTTGATTTGCCCTTTTGGCGCTTTTTTGTCTACATTGCCCAAAATATTAAGCTCGTTACCGTTTTCCGCCTTGATTTTAAGAGTTATTTTAATTTCTCCGTCTTTTTTACATTCAAAGACTTTTAATAAAACCTCTTGCAATTCCTGCTCGATACAATCGCCTAATTTTTTTTGCTTGTCTGATGAATTGCGGACTTTTACCGTATTAAGCAGCCCTAAAAAATCAATATTGGGTTCCTGTGCCGTCATAAGCTTCCTCCTTCTGTTGTTTTTTAGCTCTTATATTAATAATCTGTTCGACCTTTATGTAGTTATAAACCTGTTCTTGACCTTGTGCGTTTTGATATTTGTCGGCTCGAAGGCGCCCTGCGATAACTATTTCATCGCCCTGATGTGCCCATTCGCTTATATACTTTGCCTGCGAATTGTATGCGACGACGTTAAACCAGTGTGTCTGGTCGTTTCTGTCATCGCCCATATACTCGTTTGATGCAACGGTAAACGTGCATTTTTGATTATCGCCCGTTGTGCTTTTAAGCTCAGGCTCGCGCCCGAGGCGCCCCTGTAGAATAATTTTGTTGTAGTGTGCCATAAGTTCTCCTTAGCCTCCGCATGCCTGCGCAAGAATACACAAACACACAAGTAATACGTAAAACATTGCGAAAAATAACAGGCCGCTTAATATGACAATTATTTTTTCGCTAAAACTCAGTTTTAAAATTTGATTAAAAATGTCGTTTTCGTCCATCTTTTTTAATTCCTCTTTTAAAAAAAAGTGCGGGGTACCGGATTGTTAGGTGTAGGATTGTGATGAACCCCGCACGTAGTATTGCCTTTTCGGAAGTAACCTTAAAAAAGGTTAGGTTAGAAAAATCTTTTATCAAAATTACAGACAGTTTGACGCCTTGCTTTTACCTTATTCCGTCTGATTGTATTTCCACTTGTGCAGAAGTAAGAAAAATTGCGCAAGGCGGATTTTCTTTTCTTTTTCTGTCATTGGTGTTTTATCAATCGTTACGACAACTTTTAATTCTCTTTTCATGCCTGATTTACCTCAAACAGGTATTCAAAAGTTGCATTATTACTATTGCATATCATCTAAAACCTCTTTCGGTATGTAAAAATTATCAATCAACTTTTTTAAAAATCTGTACTTGCGCCCTTTGCGCTCATTTGGGATTTTTCCTGATTTTGCCCACCTTCGCACCGTTTCCTCGCAAAGTCCGAGCTTATTTGCCGTTTGTGCTACGCTGTAAAACTCCATTTTTATGGCCTCTATTAAATTTTTGTAAACAAAATCACCACATACTGCAAATTTTATTTGCAGGTGTGATATAGTTATGTTAAATAAAGTATTAATAAGTTGAATTAATCAACATATGTTTTATATTTGTTTAAATATTACAACATGTGTTTAAATAAGTCAACACTTTTTTTAGGTGTAAAAATGAACTTTATAGAATTGCAAAATTATTTAATAAGCAGCACTGGCAAAAACGTTACACAAAGCGCTATTGCCAAGGCTCTCGGTGTTGACCGTTCAACAATTACAACAAAGATTAAAAATAATAAAAACGTTACACTTGATGAATTAGCAAAAATTGAGAAAAATTTTAATATTACAAAGAAACAACAGGAATGCGGTTTTGTTTCTATTCCCGTGCGTGGGCATGTTCGGGCTTCAATGGGCTACGGCGTAACGGTTTTTGACGAAACACAGACGGGTGAATATCAAATAAGCACTAAACTTGCAAAGGATTTATCAATAAACGCGGGACAAAGCGAAATGATTATTGCCTCCGGTGATTCAATGGAGCCGACGATAGAAGGCGGCGACAGTCTTTTAATTGACACTTCACAAAAAGAAGTTTACGACGGGCGCATATATTGCGTAAGGATTGAAGGACAACTTTATGCAAAACGCTTGCAAAAAATTCCGCCCTCAACAATTGTTGTAATCTCGGACAATCAAAAGTATAAAAGTTTTGAAATAAATTTTTCGCAAACTATAGATTACGATTTTGAAGTTATCGGCGAGGTGCGCTGGTGGGGAAGGGTTGCAAGATAAACAACAAACATATTTTATACAGGAGATAGACTTATGGACAAAATATTGTACCTCGACGTTGAGTTTGTAAATATGCAAAATAAATCGATTTGTCAAATTGGCATACTTAAAGAAGCTTACCCGAGTTGCGAGCCGTTGTTTCCGGGAAAAAATATTTTAATTAACCCGGAAGACGGATTTCACCCCGGATGCATTAAGGTCAACGGCATAACCCCCGAAATGGTCGCAAATTGCCCCAATTTTAAAGACACATGGGACAGTATAAAAGATTATTTTACAGACTCTGTTATAGTCGGGCATAACGTTGCATCGTCCGACTTATCGGCACTGGCGAATTCGTGCGCGAGGTATAATATAGAATTACCTAAATTATGTTATATTGATACTCTTGATATAGCAAAAGACGTTATGGTGCAAACTCCCGAGAGTAAATATACCCTTGAATCATTATGTAAGTATTTTGATTTAGATTTGGACAATCATCATAATGCCCTTGGTGATGCTTGCGCGGCCCGCGATTTATTTAAACTTTTTGTAGACAAATTTAATATCAATCCAAATAACTATATTAAACTCTTCACACCTAAAAATGCTGATAATTTCATAACATATGTTACGGACAACGAGCTGAAAAATACCATGTATGAGTTTTACGGCGTAATAGAGGGTTTTGGACTGGATAAAAAAGTACAGGCTGAAGAAATTAAATATATAAAAGACTGGAGAGATAAAAATTTACAATATTCGTCTATGCCCAAGTTTAGGGATATTTTTTATACGCTTGATAAAATACTCAAAGACGGAATTATAACAATGGACGAGTTATGCGAGTTAAAAATATGCGTAAGACAATATTGCAACAAAATTAAAGGGGCGCTTATAACCAATTCAATAAAAGAGCTAAGGGGTATTTTAAAGGGCATTATTACTGATAATAAAATACTTACGCTTGAGGGTGAAAATTTATTAAACTGGCTTTACGAAAACAGTTATTTGCGCGGGCACGAGCCGTACGACTGTGTACTATCGCTGTTTAAAAAACAAATGGACGACGGAATTATTACGAAAGATGAGTCAGAGCTTTTGATGTCAGAGATTAATAAGGCGCTTAATCCCGTTGAAAACTTAAGTAAAAAGCTATTATCAATTCCAAATAAGCATATTTGCCTCAGCGGCAATTTTGAGCACGGCCCAAAAGAGGACATAATAAAGCTGATTGAGCAAAAAGGCGGGATTATAGATACAAATGTTAAAAAAACAACAGAAATTTTAGTTATGGGCGGGCTTAAGTGCGACAAATTCGCCCATGGCAACTATGGAACGAAATTTGAAAAAGCCAAAAAAATGGGCATTGATATTTTGACCGAGGGTAATTTTTTTGAAATTTTAAAAGAAACTGAGAGCGTAAAGTTATGACACATTTAAAATTTTTATTACTTTATATACAAAAAACATGCAAAAATTGCGCCATACCCTTAAACACTGCGGAGGGATTGCATAATGGCAACTAAAAAAGCCGTGTTATATGCAAGAGTATCGTCAGACCGTCAGGAAAAAGAAGGTTTTTCAATCCCTGCGCAAGTCAAACTTTTGCGCGAATACGCCAAAAAGAATAACATTTCAATCGTTGAAGAGTTTATTGAGTCTGAAACCGCAAAAAAAGCCGGTCGAACTCAATTCAACAATATGGTGAAGTATTTGAAAAAAAATACAACCGTCCGAAATATACTTGTTGAAAAGACCGACCGACTATACAGGAATTTAAAAGATTATGTTACATTAGACGATATTAGCGGACTTGCAATCCATTTTTGTAAAGAGGGCAATGTGCTCTCCGCAGAATCAAAAAGCCAGGATAAATTCATGCACGGAATTCGTGTTTTGATGGCTAAAAACTACATCGATAACTTGTCGGAAGAGATAAGAAAAGGATTGAATGAAAAATGTGCGCAAGGGTTTTATCCGTCCAGCCCGCCAATGGGATATGTAAATAAACAAAATGAAGACGGCAGAAAAAAGCTTGTTGTTGACCCGACAGTTGCACCCTTTATAAAGCAAATATTTGTAAACTATTTAATGGGAAAATATACATATAAATCTCTCGCAGAACACATGCATGCCTGCGGCTTCAGACCCAAAAAACGAAATTGCACGGCAAAAACCATCGAAAATATACTGCATAATGAATTTTATACGGGTATTTTTATATATAAGGGTGTAAAGTATTACAACGCAAAGCATGATGCTATTATTTCGCCTGAGTTGTTTATACGTGTACAAGAAAAAATGAAAAGCAAGTATAAAATTGCGCCCAAAAGACATAATTTTGCATATTCCGGGCTTATTAAATGTAAGCATTGCGGAAGACCTTTAATCGCAGAATTACAACACGGAAGGCATAAAAAAGGCAATTATATTTACTATCGCTGCCATGGCTGCAAAAGCCCCGCATTAAGGCAAGACGAGTTTGAAAACGCTTTTTTAAAACACGTATTAAATAAATTACATTTCAGCAGAGAATGTATTAATGAAATAACAGGCATAGCAAAAGAACTTGTAACTATGGAAAGTGAATTTGCCTGCGTGAGTGCTGACGAACTAAACAAAAAAATCAAACTGCTGCAAAGGCGGCTTTCACAGCTATACACAGATAAATGCGACGGTATTATCGACACTGAAACGTATATTTTAAAACGTGACGAATGGCAGCATGAACTTGATGTTGCATTAGTAAAATATGAAAAAATTGCAAAAGCGGGCAAAGAGTTCGCGGGAGATGTCGAAACCTTGCTAAATCTCTGCAAAAACGCGCCACAACTGTATTTGAGCCAAACATCGGAGGAGAAAAGAAAGCTCATAAATTTGGTAACCTCGAACCCCTTTTATAATGGCTCAACGATAGAGTTCCCGCTGGTTTCCGCCTTCGAGTATGCAATAAAGTTACGTAATCTGGAGACGGCGGGAGTCGAACCCGCGTCCAAAATGATAACAAATGCAAATCTACAAGTTTAGGATTTTTTAATTTC
>CALUXZ010000073.1 GCA_944324875.1 Candidatus Gastranaerophilales bacterium
TTAAAAGACAAATACGAAGTTCACCATGGGGTTAGAATTAAAGACTCTGCGCTTGTTGCGGCGGCTGAACTTTCTAACCGTTACATAACAGACAGGTTTTTGCCTGATAAAGCAATTGACCTTGTGGATGAAGCAGCCTCAAGTGTAAGGATTGAAATAGATTCAATGCCAGAAGAACTTGATAAGCTTGAACGTCAAAAGTTGCAACTGCAAATTGAATTGCAGTCTTTGAAATCTGATAACGATAACCAAGACAATGACAAAATTAATACTGTTAATAAAGCGCTTGAAGAAGTAAGCGCAAAGGCTGATGTGCTTAAAAAGCAATGGGAAGCCGAAAAAAACAGTATAAAAGGTGAGGCAGGCATTAAAGCAGAAATTGAAAAAGTCCGCCATGATATTGAAAATGCCGAACGTGAGGCTGATCTTGAAACTGCAGCAAAACTTAAATACGGCACATTGCCTGAGCTTGAAAAACAACTCAGGGAAACAAAGGACAACGAAGGCAAGAAAAATACCCTCTTAAAAGAAGAAATTGACGACGAGGACATTGCACAAGTTGTTTCAAAATGGACAGGCGTGCCTGTTTCAAAACTTGTTGAATCTGAAAGCAAAAAACTAATTGAAATGGAAAACCTTATACACAAAAGAGTTGTGGGTCAAAACGAAGCAGTAGAAGTCGTTTCAGACTCTATTCGTCGTGCACGTTCAGGTCTAAAAGACCCAAAACGCCCGATTGGCACGTTTTTGTTCTTAGGGCCTACCGGTGTAGGTAAAACAGAACTTGCAAAAGCCTTAGCTGAGTTTATGTTTATGGATGAAGATGCCCTTATTCGTATTGATATGACTGAATATATGGAAAAACATTCTGTTTCAAGGTTAATCGGTGCACCTCCGGGGTATGTAGGCTACGATGAAGGCGGACAACTTACAGAAAGGGTAAGAAGAAAACCTTACTCGGTTATACTTTTTGATGAAGTTGAAAAAGCGCACCCTGATGTGTTTAATATAATGCTGCAAATCTTTGATGACGGTCGTTTAACCGATTCAAAAGGCAGAACGGTAGATTTTAAAAATACAATCATCATTATGACATCAAACATAGGCTCAGAAATCATTCTGGATAATGCCGTAAAAGGACTTTTGTCTGAAACGGAAAAAGAACAAACAAAAGAAGAAGTTACGCAAAAATTAAGGGATTATTTTAAGCCTGAATTTTTAAACAGAATAGATGAAACAGTATTCTTTGATGCACTAAATCTTGATGATTTAAAACACATTGTGGATATTCAAGTTCAATACCTTAAAAACTTGCTTGCACAAAGGAAAATTGAAATTGAAATAACTGAAGATGCTAAAGAAAGACTTGCACTCAACGGATTTAACCCGATATACGGTGCTCGTCCGCTAAAACGTGAAATTCGTCAAAGTATTGAAAACCCGCTCTCAAAGGCACTTTTAAAAGGTGAGTTTAAAGACGGGGACAAAATTAAAATTGACGAGCAAGACGAAAAAATAGTATTTTCAAA
This sequence comes from Candidatus Gastranaerophilales bacterium, assembly GCA_944324875.1. Classification (GTDB taxonomy): domain Bacteria; phylum Cyanobacteriota; class Vampirovibrionia; order Gastranaerophilales; family Gastranaerophilaceae; genus Galligastranaerophilus. The sequence goes on from CALUXZ010000073.1 coordinate 1,530, forward strand.
ATAATAAAAAGCCGCAGAAATTAAAACTGCGGCTTTTATGTAATTTCTTTTAAAACCTTTAGCGCACGAGCAGGTCGAGCTGTGCGTGAATCTATATATTTTTTTAAAAGCAAAAAACATTTTTCACAAAAATTCTCATCTACAAGCTCGTCATAGCTTGTTTTTTCGCCATTTTTACAATTTTGCTGTGCAATTAAAAACTCTCTTATCTTTTTGTGCAAACCAATATAAACATCATTACCATGCCTGCAATTTTTGCACACAACTCCACCTGATGAAACGCTAAAATACGCTCCATCCGCTATTTTACAGCCACATTTTAGACAAATTTCAAACTCTGCACCATAACCAATTTGCGCCATAAATTTTAATTGAAATCTTATTGAATGTAAAAAAATCTCGGTTTTATTAAGAGAATTTGAGATACCCTCAAGAGCATTATAGAAAAGTTGATAAATTTTTTCGTTATTTTCTAAATCCTCATCAGAATCTGTGCACATTGCATTTATAATCTCAGTTAAATACATTGAATAAGTAAGCTTATCAAGATTTGTACGCAATTTGTTAAAGGTATTTAGCGCCTGTGCCTCACAAATTGTGTCAAAATTTCTGCCATTTTTGAGCATAATTTTATTTGCCACAAGCATTTGCATTCTTGCGCCCAATTTTGACTTTGGACGTTTAACACCTTTTGCAATTCCCTTTATAAGCCCGTATTGACGGGAAAACATAACAACAATATTATCGTACTCGCCAAGCGGATACGTTTTAATATTTATTGCATCTGTCGTAAAACTCTCTTTAATACTTTTCATTAATTCTGTTTGCTATTTGAATTCTAATGAATTCCTGACACAATTGTTCAATATTTATAAAGTTTGAAAGTATTTGTGCCTCAGGAAAACATTTTGAAAACATGTTTGTATAAAACTCTCTCTTATCGTTTTCTTTGGAAAACAAGTAAACTCTCTTTGGCTTAGCACAATCACTTGCCGTTTTTATAAAATCAAAAATTATTTCTTTATTTTCATCCAACGGAGGATTTACTATAATCCAAATATCTGATTTAGCAAAAGCTTTAAAAGCTCTTTGCCAAAAAATAGGATTACAGTCAGGGTTATATGAATTTATTGCATATAAATCAGGAAAAGCTGCACTGTCACAGTTTGGACATTGCACAGAAAGTGTCTTTGTAGAAAAATCTGTTTTTAAATTTCTTGAATTACAATTTGAGCATACAAAAATATTTGAAAGCCCAAGCATTGGTATAAAATCAAAAGTTTTTTGACCTTCTTGAATATTTTTGTCGATTTTTTGTACAAACGGTATTTCAAAATTTATTTCTTTTTCTTTTAAAATTTTTGTTAAGTCCTGGCTTTGCGATGTTGTTACAAAAGATGCACTACATTTAGAAGTTTTCAACATGCTTAGAATTTTATCTATTTCATATATTTTTGTATCAACAATATTGTTTAGAACTGCAATTTCTTTCAAAAGATTAAAATCATCTTGGTGATTTTGAGAAGAAAAAAGATTGTTTAATCTGTTTCTATAATTTTTTATCTCATTATAATCAATATCACTTGAATTATCATCGTAGAAAAATAAGACATTGGAAGCATTATCTAAAATTTTATATGTACTTTTTGGTGCTTCAAAATGCTCAAAATCTTGTTTTGGCTGCTCTTGTAAAATTCTTTCCTCAACTTTTAACTTATTTTGCTGTTGCGCCATATACTTTTCATAGACTTCACCCTGTAACTTTATGTCTTCATCTTTTATCAGATTTTGTGACTCACTTGAAATAACTTGCTTTTGAGAAACAACTGCCTGTTGCTGAGAATTTTGAACAGTTTCAGGATTTAAAATTTCTTCTATTGTAGGGCACAATATGTCGGTTATTTCTGTGGGAATATCAGATGTTTTAACGTATTGCAATATTTGTTCCAACTGGGACAAGAACTCAAACTTATGCCCCGTATGAAATTTTTCATGAAGTTTATATGCACCGTCTTTTAAAAGGTGCATATCTTTTTTTCTTATTGCAACCTCAAGACGTTTTATTGTCATAGATTCTGATTCCGGAAATGGCGCCATTTTTACTCCTTAAAAATCATCTTTCATATTTTTTGCCCCATGATAAATTCCTCTTATCATTTGTTCAAGTTCATTTTTATTGTCACTGTAATTAAGGGCCGTATCTTGTGTTATTATGCCATGTTTTAAAAGGGCATATATTGAAGATGTCATTGTAATAAGAGCAGGGGTTTTGCTTCTTTGCATAAGAGAATAAATATCATCAAATTGATTTTTAGAAAGATAATCTGATATTGCAGGAGTTACACTCATAATTTCAACCGCAGCTGCAAGCCCGCCTTGAGCTTTAGGTAAAAGTTTTTGTGAAACTATAGCACGCAGTGTATTTACAACCCTTTGAACAACAAGAGGAGAAGCATTATCATCAAAAAATCCCAAAATACGGTTAAGGGTTTGAATACAAGAATTTGTATGCATTGTAGAAATTACTAAATGTCCTGTTTCAGAAGCTTCAATTGCCGCCTCAAGAGTTTCTCTGTCCCTTATTTCACCTACCAGAATAACGTCGGGATCTTGCCTTAGTGCGTATTTTATACCCGATTCAAAATCCTCGGTATCCGTACCTAAGCCCCTTTGGGTTATAAGAGATTTTTTATCGGTGTATAAAAACTCAACAGGATCTTCAATTGTAATAATGTGTTTTTGTTGTTCTTTGTTTATTAAATCTACCATAGAGGCAAGGGTTGTAGATTTTCCTGAACCCGTAGGGCCTGTTACAAGAATAATTCCGTTATTAATCTTGGTAAATTCGCTTAAATATCTGGGGAGATTTAACTCATCAAGTGTCGGTATTTCATAAGGAATAACCCTTAATGTAAGCTTTGGTAAACCTAAATCCTTACAATAATTAACCCTGTAGCGTGAAAACTCGGGTATTTCATAAGTAAAGTCAACATTATTTGAAACCCTTATTTTTTCAAGAATATCTTTTCTTGCTATTTTTGAGAGAATATTTTCAAAATCAGCTTCAATCAATGGCTTCAAATTAGTTTTTACAATTTTGCCGTCAACTCTTAATGAAGGAGCTTTGCCTTCTCTAAAATGCAAATCCGAAGCATTTGCTTTTTGCGCTTTTATTAAAAATTCATGAAAGTTAAATTCCAAACTTAAATTACCTCCAATATCCCCATGGCAATATTTTATATGTTTTTAAAACATAAAACAATTATACACCAAAAATATCTTTTTTACAGCTATAAAAAGGGAATTAAGCTAATTTTAGATAATTTATTAAGAAATATTACAAAATAAAATTTCATGGCGCAATTTTTACAAATAAAAATTTTTTATTAAAGAGTAGGTTAGTTTAAATTTATATTGGAAGGAAGTTTACAAATGTGTGCAGTTAGCTTAACAGGGACAACCGGCTATACCGATTATTCTGCCCTGAACGGTATTGCAGGTTCTTACAATGGACTGGGTTATAACTACTCAGTACCGTTATTTAATTCTTACAGCGGTATTTACGGCTACTATTACGGAATGGACGTAGATGACGCAAAAGAAAATTTACAAAATAATTATGATTTATCAACTCTGCAACAGTCTTATAACAATAAACAAAGTGTTCAAACACTTGATTGGTCACAACTTTGCTCCAACATTTCTACACTTCTGCAGCAGGGTCGAACCGATGATGCAATTGTAGAGTACAACAAATTAACAAAATCAATGTCTGAAGCATCTCAATATGAAGGTTATAATGATAGTCAAATAAAAGCTTTGGCACAAAAATTATACGCTCAAACTATGGGCACAAATCTTGTGGATGATATTGATGCAAACGCATCAAGTTCATTTGTTCAAGGTATAAAAGCAGGTGTTCCTATTTTTGGTACAATTTTTGCACAAGCTAATTCTAAAGAAGATATGATTTCTGAAGTTACGGGTGTAGAACAGTCTAAAGGCTCATCTGTTGCAAAAGGCTTAGGCGCAGTTGTTGCAGGTATTGGAACAGGTGCAGCTGCAGGCGCAGGAGTTGGCGCAATATTTGGCGGCATAGGTGCAATACCCGGAGCAATAGGCGGCGCAGTTGTCGGCGGTGTATTATCAATAGGTAAATTAATTTTTAGTTAAGAAATAATTAAACTTCCTCATAAGCATACAACGAACTAAACAACAACCTAAAAAGTCCTTAAAGATTATCTTTAAGGACTTTTATTTGAACTTTACAAGCTTTGCTTGTAAATGCAGCTTGTCTGCAATTAAGGCAAGGCTATTTTTTCTCCTCGATTACAGCTTGTGCTGCAGCAAGCCCTTGCGAGCTTTGCTTGCAAAGTGCGAATGCACAAATTGCAAGCGC
>CALUXZ010000074.1 GCA_944324875.1 Candidatus Gastranaerophilales bacterium
TAATTTGGACAACTACCCCTTGGACAATTCCCTCAAATATGGCAATTAGCTTACATCCTGACTTTGAATATCAAATTTTTGAATATGAAGGTGCAAATTATATTGTTGCAAAAGAACTTTTGGAAAGCTTTACAAATGATGTCGAATGGGCTGGTGTAAAACTTCTCGGCTCAACTGTTTTAGGTTCACAGCTTGAAAATCTTAAAACTAAACACCCGATGTACGACAGATTTTCACCGATTCTGGTAGGAGAACACGTAACGCTTGACGCCGGTACTGGTGCAGTTCATACTGCCCCCGGACATGGTCTTGAAGACTGGGAAGTTTGCCAAAAATACGGTATAGAAACATTCTCGCCTTTTGATTCTAAGGGTCGTTGGACTTCTCAAGTGCCTGAGTTAGAGGGCACTCCTTACTACAAAGGAAATTCTATTGTAATAGAAAAATTAAAAGAATTGGGTGCGCTAATTAAGGAAACACCCATAACACACAGTTATCCGCATTGTTGGAGATGTAAAAACCCTGTTATGTACAGAGCAACTCCGCAGTGGTTTGTGCGTGTTGGCGAATACAAAAACCAAACTCTTGAAGCAATTAAAAACGTACAGTGGATACCTTCAGCAGGCGAAAAAAGAATTTCTAACATGGTTGAAAACCGCTCAGACTGGTGTATTTCACGTCAAAGAGCCTGGGGTGTACCGATTCCTGTTTTGTACTGCAAAAAATGCGGCAAAGCAATTGTAACTGATGAAACTATTAACTTAATAGCAGATAAATTTGAAAAAGAATCTTCTGACGCCTGGGTTAAATACGAAGCAAAAGACTTTATTCCGCAAGGCTTTAAGTGTGAATGCGGTTGTGATGAGTTTGAAAAAGAAACCGACATTATGGATGTTTGGTTTGATTCAGGTTCATCTTGGTCAGCTGTTGTTGAAAAACGCTCAGATGAACTTGGTACAATCCCTGTTGAAATGTATCTTGAAGGTTCAGATCAACACCGTGGCTGGTTCCAGTCTTCTCTTTTAACTTGCGTCGCAACACGTGGTATTGCCCCTTATAAGACTGTTTTAACTCATGGGTTTGTACTTGACGGTGAAGGTCGCAAGATGTCAAAGTCTTTAGGCAACGTTGTTTTGCCTCAAGAAGTTACAAAAGTCTATGGTGCAGATGTACTAAGGCTTTGGGCTGCAAGTGTTGATTACAGAAATGACATTAAAATCGGCGAAAATATCATCAAGCAGCTTGTTGAGATTTTCAAAAAAACAAGAAATACTGCAAGATTTTTGCTTGGAAATTTATTTGATTTTGACCCTAAGAGCGATTATGTACCCTATGAAAACCTTAAAAGTATTGATAAATTTGCGCTTTCAAGGTTAAATGCGCTTGTTAAAAATGTAAATGAAGCTTTTGAAAATTACGAGTTTTACAAATATTTCCAATATCTGCAAAACTTTGCAGCAGTTGACTTAAGCTCATTTTACCTTGATATTGTAAAAGACAGACTTTATACATCGGGCAAGAAATCATTGTCCCGTCGAGCTTGTCAAAGTGTTATGTATGAAATATTGCAAACACTTGTTAGGATTTTAGTTCCTGTTATGCCCCATCAGGCTGAGGACATTTGGCAAAATATGCCCGAGTGCCAAAGAGCAGGTCTAGAGAGCATTTTGCTTTCTGATTGGGTGGAAGTTAAGCCGCAGTGGGATAATCTTGAGCTTGAAAAAGAATTTAGCGAGCTTTTAAAAACACGTGATATTGTATCTCATGCGATTGAACCTTTGCGCTCAGGCGATGAAAAAATGGTCGGCAGTTCTTTAGAAGTTGATATTTTAATCCAAAGTGAAGATGCTGATAATCAAAAATTGCTTGAAAAATATAAAAAAGAATTGGGCGACTTATACATTGTATCTCACGTTTTTGTGGATGATAGTGCAAAATTTGAAGCTATAAGCGAATTTGAGCAGGACGGATACAAAGTAAAAGTTCAAAAAGCTGAAGGACAAAAATGTGAACGCTGCTGGAAATATCGTGAACTCAATAGCGATGGTATTTGCAGCGATTGCCAAGAAGCTATAAATTGTTAAGGCATGTTACAATTTATTTGTTTTATGTAATTTACTCTGAAAATTTTTGTTAATTTATATAGCAGCAAAATTTTACGGGGTCAAAAAGTGATTCAACTCAATTTAGATTTGAATTATTTTACGCAATACTTTGAAATCACTACTCAAAGGCTAAATGAGTATTCTTCAAAAAGTATTGAAGAAATTATGGAGCTTGAGCTTGAGCAGGGTAACGATTATGCTGCGCTAATTTCTTCTGCTATGCAAAACCCGCAAAAGTTAGCTAAACTTTTACAACTGGTAGACCCAAAAAACAGGTATTTAATAATAAGAAATTTATCTGAAAATGACCTTGATAAGCTTATACCCTACCTTGAGCAGGATGATTTGCTCTGGGGTTTGAGGTATTTTAGAGTTGATAAAATTATGGAAATGTTAAATAAACTCCCGACAGAGGAGCTTATGAGCGTTGTGCTGCAAAGATTTACCCTTAAAGACATTTTTATGCTTATGCCAACTGAGGAGATGGACAAGTTTTTTGAAAATGAAAAAGTTGAGCGAAAAGATGTTATGAAACACTTTGAAGCTCTTGACCCGTCTGAGCTTGAGCGAATTTTAGTTGAGCAGTTCGGCTCAGTTATGAAAGAAAAAACACAAGAAGAACAGCTTAAATTTATGGAATCGCTTAAAGATGACGATTTTACCAAAATGCTGCAAGGTATGAAAAAAAGAGATAAAATAGACCTTATGGTTAGTCTTTGCAAGGAAAAACCAAAGCTGCTTGAAGAAATTAACCCCGAGTGTTTGACTAACCCTATGCGTACTATGGAAAAACACGACATTTTGCAATGTATGTCTGTTTTAGACCCCGAGTTTTTAATACCTATGGTAGAAGAACTGCCACCTGATTTGTTGCAAGTTGTTGCAACGCAAATTGACCCGCAGGTTTTTGCTCAGGTTTTAATTGATGAATTCCCTGATGTACTTTCAAAAATAGCACTTTAAGTTATAGTGTAAGCTTTTTTGTAGTATAAAAAAGACCCTATTAAAAATATTGAAATTACAGGAAGCCACGCTGCCATAAATGGGCTTATAGCTTTTGTTTCACCTAAATTAAGCGAAAAAGCTCTTATTAAATAGTAAACAAAAATTATAATAACGCTAAACAAAAATCCCCTGTTGTACCTGACACGAGGAGGTGTTATTGCAAGCGGAATACCCACGATTGTGAGCGCAATGGTTGTTACTGGCAGTGCAATTTTATCGTAAAGATCAACCTGATATTTTATTTTTAATTTTTCCACAAATTCTTTATTGAGTTTGTTTTTGTTTATATATTTTAAAAGTTTGAAGAAATTGTACTGGCTTGCAGTTTCTTTTACAAGTCCGTCAGCGTTTTCAATGCCAAAGCTAACCGTTGAATCATCAAAAAGGCTTGTATTAAAGATTTTCCCACTTCTTGAAATTGTATAAATAACTCCACCATTAAAAATCCAGCCAAGTGCACCTGTTCTGCCTGCTTTTGCCTGAACAATTTGTATTGCATCTTTGTCTGATAAATCAACAAGCGTAACATTGTTTAAGGTTTTATTTTTACATTCTTCAATATAAATTAATCTTTTTAATACGTTATTTTTGTCAGCATCTTTTATTGTAAAATTCATCCTGCCTTCAGGAACATGTTTTTTCTGTAGTGAATAAATCGCAAGGTGTTTTGATGTCATACTTGTCGCAGGGACTATGACCTCGCTTATAAAAAAGCTTACAAAAGTCATAACAATTGCAAAGGCAAAAATAGGTTTTGCAATTCTTGAAATGCTTATTCCGCAAGCCTTAAGAACCGTAATTTCAGAGTTTAAACTCAATCTGTTAACTGTCATTACCGTTGCAAAAAGTGTCGAAATAGGAATTGTCATGACAAAAACCTGTGGCAAATTCAAAATAATCATCATAAAAGCAATGTTAAAAGGTATGCCATACAGGGTTATTTGTTTAATTAACTGAGTAAAAGTTTCAGAGGCAAAAATTATTGATGTAAAAATAATTACACCCATTAAAAACACTTCTAAAAGCTGTTTTAGGATATATTTATCCAAAATCGGCATTTGACGATATTTTTGATAAATATAATTTTTGACTTTGTTATAAAGTGAAATTGTTTTTGCCTTTTTTGTCATACATCAGTGCTCTTTTTTGACTTATGTTTTTAAGCACCTCTATTCTCTCATCATCTTTTAGGTTTTTCAAGTAATTAAGTTGTTCTATAAATAAATCTATACTTTTATCAATATTTTTTTTATTCAACTTTAACATATCGCTTGCTAACACTTCATTTGTCATAGCAAGCCTTGTAGTATCACGAAAACCGCTTGCAGCAATAGTTTTTGCCTCGTCTGATTTAACAGAATTAAAAAGCGCAAAAGATAAAAGCATTGGCAGATGAGAAATTTGCGCCGCAGCAAAGTCATGAACTTTTGCATCCATTAAAACAGGTGTTGCACCCATAAATTTTATAACTTCTTCTAAAATGGCATTGCGCTTAGTTATTACCCATTTTGCACCCTGAAACAAATCGTCTTTTGATGCGTCAAAGCCTGATTCTTCCGTACCTGCCATTGGATGAGTTCCGATGTAGTTAAATTTGTATCCGCTCTCCAAAAAGCCTTTCAGTGAACAGACATCACAGACAATGCACTTTGGCGACACAATATTTTCAAGCCTTTTTAAAATTGTTTTTGCTTCATTCATCGGTGAACACACAAAAACAACATCAGCCCCTCTAGTGTCTTCAATCATATCAGAAGCATAAGGAGTGTAGCTTTTTGCCTTGTCGTAGCTTGATTTTGAAATAGCAGCAACTTCCCAATCACTTTCGCTAAGTGATTTCAAAATTGAACCGCCTATCAACCCTAAACCTATAACAGCGATTTTCAACATAAGTATATTATAGTATAAAATTTGATTTTTGTATTATAATGGTTAAGAAAATTAAAGTATTTTTGGAGGTGAAAATGGAATTAATTAAAAAAGGGCGTGCTTTTAAGTTTGGTGATAATATTTCAACAGACCACATTGCGCCTGGTAGACTTTTTCACTTGAGAAGCAATCTTGAAGAATTTTCTAAACACGTATTGGAGGATGCTGACCCTGAATTTGCCTCTAAAATGCAAAAGGGCGACTTTGTAGTTGCGGGAAATAACTTTGGACTCGGTTCATCTCGTGAACATGCTCCGCAAATTATAAAAATAGCAGGCGTTGGCGCTGTTATTGCAAAAAGCTTTGCAAGAATTTTTTACAGAAACGCAATTAACATTGGGCTTTTAGCTATTGAATGTAATACAGATAATATTGATGCAGGCGATGAGCTTGAGCTTGATATTAAAAACGGTATTTTAAAAAATCTTACAAAGGGTGAAACCCTTGAAATAACTCCTCTGCCTGATGTTATGATTAAACTTTTAAACGACGGCGGACTGATTGAGCACTTAAAAAAACACGGAGATTTTGACCTTGTATAATGTAACTTTAATAAACGGGGATGGCATTGGACCTGAAATAACAGATGCTGTTGTAAAAATTTTAGAAGCTTCAGGAATTGAAATTAACTGGGACTTACAAACTGCAGGCGCAGATGTTGTAGCACGTGGCGATGTTCCATTGCCAAACAGAGTTATTGAATCAATTAAAAAAAATAGAGTTGCCCTTAAGGCACCTGTTACAACGCCTATTGGTAAGGGTTTTCGCTCGGTAAACGTTCAATTAAGGCGTGAGCTTGATTTGTTTGCAAACCTTCGACCTTCAAAAAATCTGCCAAACATTAAAACACCTTTTAA
>CALUXZ010000075.1 GCA_944324875.1 Candidatus Gastranaerophilales bacterium
GAAGCTGCTGTTGAAGGCAAAAAAGATATGCTTCGTGGTCTTAAAGAAAACGTTATCATTGGTCGCTTAATTCCTGCAGGTACTGGTTATTACCACTTAATCAATGCTAACGAAGAAAAAGAAAAAGAAGCACTAAAACGTGCACAACAGAAAAACCAGGCAAGAAAACCTTCTGCAATTTTAGAAGAAATTGAAGGTATGTTTGGTGCACCCGATTTTACAATTGAATAATTAAGCGCAAAATAATATAAATTGCCCATCATATTGATGGGCAATTTTTTATTTTCCCGTGTTTTATATTGATAAAAGATAGAAGGTTGGTTTATGAATATTAAAAGTAATTTTTCGCATACTACTTTAAACACCGTTGTCCAAAATAACAACATGTCATTTAAAGGAAATTGCAAAACTAATCCCAATGAAAAAGGGCAATATTTTTTAGACGAAAATGGTAATATTGTTCCAAATGTTAAAATAAATGGTCAAAAGGCTACTTTATCTGACGGTTCTTTATTTAGCGGTGCTTTAATTGCTGAAAATAAAAAAGGCGATGAAGTTGTACTAATTTATAAAGACGGTTATTTGCAAGGTTCGTACGTTAATGATTCACTTTGCAAAACTTATGATAGCTTAAAAAACATTCCTGTATATATTGAACCTGAAGTTAAAGAATATAGCAGAGGCGAAGGTGTCAGAATAAACAGTTTTAAAAACAACCAACTGCAAAATATTTTCATGCATCTTTATGACGAGCAACAAGGAGTAAAACGTTCGGTAAGCCAAGCTCCTGATGGGTCTTATAAAATGCTGGACATTCATAATGGTAGAATTGCAGCAAAATCAAAATTAAAAGGTTTAAATCTTGAATCTGAGATTTTTGATGCTCAAGGTAGACTGGTAAAAAGTATTTCAACCCAAGGTCCTTTAACTTTTGTAAAAGAATATTTGTATGACAAAGGTATAATAAGAGAAACAGGCTCAAAGATTTTATTTGATATTGTGGGCACTCCTGCAAATTCGTATCAGGTAACAAAACCAAAGATTATAAGATATTATGATTTTTCTTCAGATGAGCCCATTAGAGTTATAAAAACAGGTTTTCAAGATGCAAAACATTATCTTGAAGAAACAAAAAAGATGCAAGATGGCAGCGTAAGAACGCTAAGATTAGAATTGCCTGCAGGTAAATTAAATGATGCAAAAAACAGATACATGATTTTTACCTTAAAAAATGATGATAAATTAGTTACCCAAGCAGTAATTGGCGAAGAAGGTAAAAACGTTGCTTACAATGTTTCGGCAAAAGATATGCCAAAACTGGAAAGAGCGGTATTAAATACTGTAATGACCGCTATGGAAGATGGCATTGACTTTGATGTACAAAGAGTTAAGGATAACTTGCCAAAAATATATATTTTTTAATTGCCAAAAAGTATATTTTGTATAATTATTTTTAGTGATAAAATAATTGCATAAAATATATTGGGAGTGTTTATGTTTAAAAAAATTATAATGAGTTTAGTTTGTATTTTTACACTTGCCCTTGGTGCTTATGCCGATGAAATAAATGATGTTCAGGCATTTTTTAATAATTTTGTAAACGCTTCAAATACTTATTCTACCTCTATTCCTTCCTTTTATATTTCAAATGCAAAGATTGTAAGAGTTGTTCATAAACCGGATGGCACAAAACAAGCAGTTGTGATTCCATTTGAAAGATATCTTCAAGAACTTAAAAAAGGTGCAGCATTAGCAAAAACGGTTCGCTATAAAAACAGATATGTTAATCAAAAAGTAACTAAAGTTGGTAATGATTATAAATTAAGCGCCACAAGAATACCAAGAAACGATGCTTCAGGACTTCCTGCTTACTTTATAATAACAAAAACTCCCTCGGGTTATAAAATAAAAGAAGAATCAATGGGAACAACGGTACAAAAGTTTTTAAATGCTAAATAAATTAAAAGCCGCTTGATAAGCGGCTTTTTTTAATCTTGTCTGTTGTTTGAACTTACAACTTGCGAGTTTTGATATTGCATATCCTGAAGGTACTGTTGACCGTTCATAACAACTTGATAAAGCTGTTTTAAATCATTTTCAAGTTTATTTAAAACTTCTTGTGCGTATTGTTGAGCGCCTTCTTTAATTTTAATTGCTTCTTCTTGTGCGGCAAGACGAGCACTTTCAGCTTCGTTAAAAGCTTTCATTTTAATTGCTTCGCATTCTTCAATAACTTGTTCTCTTATTTCTCTTGCACGTTCTTCAACAGCTTTATTTAAGCTTGATTCGTTTAAAAATCTGTGTCTTTCATTTTCTGCATCAGCTATAATGCGCTCTGCTTTCATTTTTGCATCTTGAATAATATCTTCTTTTTTTCTTAAAATAACGTGTGCATCTCTAATTTCATTTGAAATTGCATCAGGAAAAGCTGAGATTATTCTTGATAATTCCTGACTTTTGACTACAATCAGAGGAGGCAGAATATGAAAACCTGTTTCCCAGAGCTGATTTAGCCTGTCTATTAAATCATACATTTTTTCTTCTGAAGGAGACATTTTATTTTAATTACCTTTCTTTTGCTTTTGTAAATATTCTACCACACTTTTTGGTACAAATTTTGATACATCTGTACCAAAATCTGATAATTCTTTCACGATACTTGATGAAATAAAATTGTACTTTGGTTTTGTCGTTAAAAAAACCGTATCTATATCAGGTGCAATCGCACTATTTGTCTGGCAAAGTTGCAATTCATACTCAAAATCACTTACTGCACGCAGTCCTCTTATTAAAAAATGTGCGCCTTTAGATTGGGCATATTCGATAGTAAGCCCCTCAAAGCTGTCTACCTCAACGTTATCAAGGTCTTTTATGCTTTCTTTAATAAGTTTTACTCTGTCATCGACAGGCAAAAACGACTTCTTTGATGAATTTTTAAGCACTGCAATTATAACCCGATCAAACATTTTGGACGCTCTTTCCAATACATCCAAATGACCTTTTGTAATGGGGTCAAAGCTTCCGGGGTAAATTGCTGTTCTTTTATTTTGCAATTTGCTTTCCACATGGTTTATTATATTTTAAAAATTTTTATGTTCAAATGCTATTTTGAGCATTAAACCTTTTGTAAATTTTTTGTTACATTTTTCTGCTAATGTCAATTTTTAATCTTTACAAACTTTATAAAATAGCCCAAGGAGTACAACATGATAGGTAAAATTTCAAGTGTTTCAAGTTTAAATGGTTTTATAAAACCTAATTTTCCTGCTAACTCAAAACAAAAAATTTCATCACCTTATCTGAACACTAACAACTTTGCAAATTTGCCACTAGGCAATATTTATGGCGCAAAAATTAATTTTTCTGGTAGAAAAAGAAAATCATCTGCCAATAAGTCTGCTGCACAAGAAATATTTACCCAAGCCGCAAGGGGCTCAAATGTAAAAGTTGACAGATGGACACTTGAGCATTTATATTATGGCGTAAATCATCCCGAAAAAAGATGGATAGGCGGCATAGAACCAAAGGAATTGTTAAACAGAAGCCTTGAAAATGCAATTAACTCCATAATGACACTTCAATATGGCGAAAATGTGCCGGATAAAATTCCATCCAATATTAAATCACCAAATTGTGGTGATAATTGGGGCAGGCATGCAAATTATATTGAAATTAATAATCGTGCACTGGGTGAAATGCATGGCGACAGAACAAACAGCTCTATTCTAGGTGCCATTAAATTGCTTCCGTTAATTCCTCCATCTCATGATAAATGGGCAAATTGTTTATTAATATCACAGCTTTATCCAAATATCTGGGGTGATGGCTGGAATAATAACGGCGAAAATTCTATCTATGGCATAAAACTTGAATATGAGCGTGCTTCTGATAATATTGGTTGGGTAAAAATTGGTAACAAAGTATTTACTCCTGAGGAACAAATTAAAGCATTTAATGACCTTGCACATCTTCGTGGTTTCAAAACGTCTTTTAGAATGCTAATATCTGAAGATCAAATTAAACTCGGTGATTCAGGACAGTTTAGATGGAATAACCCTGATCATGTTGAAGCCTTTATAATTGCTTGTTGTAAAGGTATTGAACTTGGTTTTGATGGTATTTTCTTTGATTCCCTAAAACATGTTGGTGGTTATGATTGGGGACACTATGCAGGCGTTGGTGCAGTTCCAAGCTATGATCAAATGGCTTATATTTTAGCTGAAATAAGAAAACGCACAGGAAGGACAGATATAAGTTTTTCCGGTGAAAAAGCCGAAGGTGATTCTATGCGCTATAAAAATATGGGCGTAACTGCAGGTGCAAGTCAAATGAGTGCAAGAAGTGTAGAAGAAGTTAAAAATTCTGCTCATTCTCAAGCTTGGTGTCAGGATTTTGCCTGGGGACCTGTAGTATCAGATGATAATGACGAAGGTTTAATTTGCTACAGTGACAGGCTGAATAAAATAAATTCTTCGCTTTTTGGTTATGATAGTGTAGCTGAAAAATTACCTTCTTTTATGCAAATGCATGATTTATTTCCGTTGAATTATGAAACAAACACTCATGATTTAATGCTACAAAACAGGAATTTTTCGGCAGATGGCACTCCAAAAAGCCATTATGACAATTTATTTGCAACAGGTGCTGTTGAGAGAACTTATAGAAACCAAGTCGGTGAAAAATTTGCTTGGGCATATAATCATAATCCTGATTAAACCATGACTTTTTAAAAAAAATCATTAATTTGTATGAAAAATTACAATTATTTCAATGTTTAATTGAAGTAGCAAGGTTTGGTGTCCGTAATCCCTTTTAGGGAGGTAATTTTTCAGACAATGTTTAATCCTAAAATTCAATCTTATATTAATTCAAGCGGAGAAGCGCAGGCAAAGCAGCGTGCGCAACAGCTTAATTCATATATTGAAGCACTTTACCCAAAACCGATTGAAAACAGCGAAAATTCAACAGTAAAACCATTTAGTGAAATTTTAAAAGTTACAAAAGATGAAACTACGCCCGTTTTTTCTGTTGATAAGCCTCCTGAAATTCCTTTTGGTTCACTATCAAGAAAAATAAAATATACAAAAGATGAAATATTAAACTTGATAGACAGAACTGCTCAAAAATACGGAATTGATGAAAAACTTGTCCGTGCTCTTGTAAAACAAGAATCAGGCTTTAACCCAAATGCAAAGTCGCATGCAGGTGCGCTTGGTTTAATGCAGCTTATGCCTTCAACTGCAGCTGGTCTTGGCGTTAAAAATCCTCTTGACCCTGTGCAAAATGTAGAAGGCGGGGTTAAATATTTAAAATCTATGCTGGATAGGTTTAACGGTAATACAATTTTAGCCCTTGCAGCGTATAACGCAGGTCCTAATGCCGTTAAAAAATATAATGGTGTGCCACCTTATAAAGAAACACAAAACTATGTACGCTCAATTTTAAGCCAATACTTATAAAAAGGATAAAAATATGGAAAACGGAATTGCGCCAAAAATTAATTTATTTGAAAGAATTGAATCTTCAAAACTTGATTCGTTAAACAGTATAAAATCCGCACGTTTAGACGACATTGAAAAACCTGAAACGACTGATTTTAATGGTGTTTTAACAGGACTTGTCGAACAGTTGAACCAAACTGTTAATGCTCCTGAACAGTTAACGCAAGATGCAATGCTTGGCAAAGCTGATGTTCATGATGTAATGGCAGCAGTTGCAAAATCAGAAATTAACGTAAATATTGCAACAACTGTTGTTGGTAAAGTCGTCCAAACGTATGAAAAAATCATGCAAATTCAGATATAGCGTTAACTATTAACGAAATTAATAGTATAATT
>CALUXZ010000076.1 GCA_944324875.1 Candidatus Gastranaerophilales bacterium
ATATTTTTGCTTGTTTCAATGATGATTATTGTTGCAATTACTACTCGCAGCGGTATTTTTAACTGGATTGCAAACGAGCTTTTAAAACTTACAAAAGGACATCCTGTAAAAGTTCTTTTTATGTTATCAATTTTTACAGCTGTTGTAAGCTCACTTTTAGATAACGTTACAACTGTTATTTTAATTTTGCCTATTACTTTTGCAATAGCAAAAAAATTGGACATAAATCCTCTACCTTTTTTAATTGTAGAGATTTTTGCATCAAATATTGGTGGTACGGCTACCCTTATTGGTGATCCGCCAAACATCATAATAGGCTCAGCTGCAGGTTTTTCTTTTATGGATTTTATAAAAGAATTAACAGGAATTGTTGCAATTATTTTGCTTGCGGTTGTATGTGCCATGTATTTCTTATTTAGAAAACAGTTAGTTACAACACCGGAAAAAATGAAATCCGTTATGGGGATTGATAATTCTAAAACAATTGAGGATATTCCTTTGATGATTCGCTCACTTGTAGTGCTTTCACTTGTAATTTTAGGATTTGTATTGCATGATACAATTCACCTTGAAACAAGTATTGTCGCTATGATGGGCGCATGTGTGCTTTTGCTTTTTGAAAAGCCTACAGATATTTTAAGAGATGTTGAGTGGAACGCAATATTTTTCTTTATAGGTTTATTTGTTATTATTGGTGCACTTGAGGCGTCTGGCGGTATTAAACTTATGGCACAGTGGCTGATTGATGTTACTCAAGGTTCAAAAGCAATGACTTGTTCTTTAGTTTTATGGATTTCAGGTATTGCCTCTGGTATTATTGATAACATCCCATATACTGCGACAATGGCACCTTTAATCGCTGAAATTGAGCGTGAGCTTGGCAGTGCTTATGCTTATCCTATTTGGTGGTCATTATCGCTTGGTGCTTGTCTTGGCGGTAACTTAACAATAATAGGTGCAGCAGCTAACGTTTATGTCAGCGAAAACGCTGCAAACAAGGGCTATCCGATAGGCTTTTTGCATTTTATGAAATATGGTGCAATTTGCGTCTTTATTTCGCTTGTTTTAAGCAGTGCATACATTTACCTCAGGTTTTTAAGGTAGAAAGGTTATGAATGAACGAATTTAAACATAATAATAAAGATGTGTTGATTGGCATAATTATGTTTATCTTAATGGTAATATTTATGGCACTTTTGGCGCATTTTTTAAATACATAAACTTTAAGGGAGCTTAATTGCTCCCTTTTTTGTATAATATATTTTATGAAAAATGCACAAATTTTTAAAACTGATGACGGTTCAATAGGCTTGTATAATAAAGAATTGGATGAAATTTATCATTCAAGAGAGGGCGCACAAAAAGAAAGTATTGAAAAATTTATAATTCCCTCAGACTTTGAACAAAGGACTAAAAACTCAGACAGCATAAGGGTTTTAGATATTTGTTACGGTATTGGTTATAATTCAAAAAATGCTCTTTGTTATTATAAAAATTGCGATATTGTAATTGATGCGCTGGAGTGGGATTTTGAGCTTGTTGAATATTCAAAAACATCTGATTTTTATTTGCCTGAGATTAATGAATTTTTAAGAGGCGAAAAAAAGCTTGGTAATTCAAAAATTAACTTTTATATTGATGATGCCAGAAAGACTGTTTTAGAGCTCAATGAACCTTATGATGTTATTTTTCTTGATGCTTTTGCGCCAAATAAGCTGCCTACCCTCTGGTCGGTTGAGTTTTTTGCGCAATTAAAAAGGCTGCTTTTGCAAGATGGTGTGCTTGTAACTTATTGCAGCGCACAGCCTGTAAGAAAAGCGATGAGCTTAAATAATTTTTTTGTAGGTAAAATGCTTGATAGTAAAAATCACTCCTACGTTAGCATTGCAGCTTTGGATGAAAAATTAATAAAATATCCGCTTGATGATTTTGAGCTGGGTTTAATGAATACAAAAGCGGGAATTCCTTACAGGGACGAGAATTTAAACTCAAGTGCCGATGAAATGTTTAAAAAGCGTGAAAATGAGGTTAAAAATTCTACCCTTTTGGGTGCAAGTGAGTATTTAAGAAAAATGCGCTGATTATTCTTCGATATAAGCAACGATTTTTTCCATATACCCTTGAATTTTATCGATTTTTATTTCCATTTCATCCATGCGACTTGCAAGTTCTTTTGTTTGTTTCATATTTTCATAAGTTACATCGATAAAGGAATTTGGGTCAAAACCGTCTTGTTGTCTTTGTAAAAGTACATTTAATTTTTCATCTAAATCTTCAAGGTATGAAATTTGCCTTTTGCTTACTTCTTCAAGTTTTCCGCCGTCAGGGGATTTTTCAGAGCGAATCAGGCGAGTTTTAATTTCTTCCATGCTCATTTTTTCAGCATTTTCAATTTGTTGGGAAAGACCTTCTAATTTTTGAGCAGCTGATTTGAACCAGTTGTTTAGGTGGCTCATTTGTCCTTCCAGTGCATGATTTAATTTGTTATTTTCTATATTAATATTTTTCAGCTCAATTAGTCTGTTGATAAATTCTTTGTAATTGTCACCTTTTAGATTTTTTTCAATACTTAATCTTAACTTGGCAATGTCAGATTCAACATCTTGCAGTGAGTATGCATAGCTTGTTTCATCGTTAGAATTAATTATTTTTGAAACATTTGAAGTTATTTTATCAATATTAACTTCAACATTTGAAACTTTTTGTATAAGATTGTATGTTTCAATTTTGGCTTCATCATTTTTTGCTTTAAGTATCGCTTCGAATTTTTCATGCAGGTTTATAACCTGATTTTCAATGCATTCTTTTAAATCTTCGCTTAAATTATTTTTTAAATATTCAACGTTTGTAAGATATTCATCTATTTTTGAAAGATATTCATTTACATTTATATTTTTTTCATTAGAAAATTCATCATTTTTATTTGAAATTTCATTAATTTTATCTGAAATTTCTTCGCCTATTTCTTTTGTAACAGATTCAAGATGTTCTTTTAAAAGTTCAATTGACTCTTTAATTTCGTCTTCTTTATCTGTATTTAGCAGGTCGATTTTTTCGTTAATTGTGTCTACCCTGTGTAAAATCTCATTATCAAGACCTATTCTTTGAGGTTCTTTTTTAACAAGCAGGTCAATCCTTTGGGAAATTTCAGAACTGTTGTTTTGTATTTCTTCAAGCAGTTCTTTTGCATTGTGTATTTGTTGTTGATTTGTATGCTCAATTTTTTCGAGCATGTTATTTATTACTTCAAGTAAAACTTCTTCGTTGCCCAAAGATTGATTTTTTGCCTGATTTTGGAGTATATTGTTAACTTTTTCTTCTAAAATTACAAAATTAGCTTTTGTATTTTTTGTGCTTCCCAGAATTCCTTCAATTAAGTCATTTTTAATCGCAACAAGTGCCTGTTTTACTTCTGCAGTGTCAATATTTGAATTTTGAGTATTTTCAAAAAAGTCTTTTATGGTGTTTTTGTAATCTTCAAATTCTTTTGAAATGTTTATGTTAATGTTTTCTACACTTTCAATTAAGTAATTTGAAAGTGTTTGAAGATCGACCTTTATTTCGGTTAAAGGCGAATTATAAGAGTCTTTTATATCGTCAATGTAAGTTTTAATCGCTTCAGAGGTTTCTTTAAAATAACTTTTAAGTTCTTGGGAACTTCTTGCGTTTTCTTGTACTAAATAACCCCTGAAAACTTCAAGTTTTTCAGTAATAAGAGGAATTGTGTCGTTTAGTTTCGAAAGTATTTCTATATTAGTGCCAGACGCCGCATTTTCAAAATTTTGTTTTATTTGTTCAAAGGATGTGTTTATGCTTGATGTCGTATTTTTTATATTTTGATTAATAATGCTTAACTGTTCATCAATGGTTGTTTCTCTTAATTCTTTAAGAGCTTTTTCAAGAGGTTCTTTAAGTGTATTAATATTACCTTGATTTGCAGCAGAAATTTCATCTCTTAATGTTGTAAATTTTTCATTGAAAGATTTAATGTCATCTCTTAAATTATTTATTGCAAAATCAATTTTTCTGTTGTTTTCGACATCTTTGTTTTCAAGAGATTTATCTAAACTTGAAAATTCACTGCTAATAAGCTCAACAATACTTGAAAGAGAATCTTTTGTAAGGGTTCTAAGATTGTTTTCGATTATTTTTATTTCGTTTAACAAACTTTCTTTGGGTAGTTTTTGAATGTTTTGCTCAATTAAATCAAGCTTGTTTTTCAGATTATTTGCACTTTCATCAAGTTTTTGAGTTTTGTCTAAAAAAGAAGTGTTTAAATCTTCCTGTAGTTTTTTTACTTGTGAGTTTATGTGATTAATGCCTTGATTAACAACATTTGCATGATCAAAAATTTTATTTTTTAAATCAGTGTCACCCTGAACCTTTAGCTTCGCAAGACCTTCTTGTAGTTTTAAACTAAATTCGTCCTTATTTGCGGTATTTTGAAGGCTTAATTGGTCAATAAGAGATTTTATTTCTCCTTTTATTTTGTTTATGTCTTCTAAAGTTGCATTTTGTGTAAGCCTTGATTCAATTGAATTTATTGCGCTTGTCAGCTTTTGCGAATTTTGTCCTATTGTTTGGTCAACATTACCTTTAATACTGTTTAGGTTATCACTTACAAAATTTAAACGTTCCTTAATATCGCTTAAGTCTTCTTTTGTGGCACTTTTTGCGATATCTTCTTTTATATGTTCAAATTTATCTGCAATATTTTTTATGCCTTCTAGACTTTGGTCAAAAACTGCTTCTTTGGAGTGAAAAGCATCGACAAGACCTGTTAAATCTCGATACTTATGGTCAATAATTGCAAGGGCGGAAATAATTGAGTTGATATTGCCGTTTATTGTGTCAAGTTCAAGCTGGATATCAGTTAATTCTTCTTTAGAGTTGAAAGATTTAACCTGATTTAAAAAGTCTGTAAAATTTTTGTTTAAAGTATGTGTTATATTTTCAAAACCACGACTAAAAACGTTAAATTCGTTGCTTAATTTTACAATTTCATTAATAGGGTTTGCAGATTTATTTGTTATTAAAGTTTGATTTATTTTTTGAAGTGCAATTTCCTGCGAGCCCAGTTTTGCGTACATATCTGTAACTTCGTTTAAAATTTTAGACACTTCCATGGACATTTTTGGGTTCGAAAGGCTCTGTGTCATTTGTTTTATAAGGTTTTCAAAACCTGTTAACTGTTGGCGCATTTCAAGTTGTTTTTCTTCAAGGACTTTTTTTGTTTCGTTAACAATTACGCCAATAAACTTTTGGGTGCTTAATTCTGTTGAGTTTTCAAACTTTTGCGCAAGACTTGTCATCAAGTTGTTAATTTCACTTTGTGTAAGTGATGGTCTTGAATACAAACTCCTTATTGCGTCTGTAAGCTGTTCCAATTTTACTTCAACGTTGTCCGCCATAAACCCTAAAATTCCTCTTTAAATTTTCTTTTTTATTCGACATTTTAATATAAAAATACTAATTTTCCTACTTTGTAAAGCATATTAGAGTACATCTGTGTTACAATTCTTTACTTCAAGTTAAAAAATTAAACTTTTTTTGTTAGTATATACCATGTTAGAAGGATAGATTACAGTAAAGTGACGGTGGATAAGTGCTTAATTTAATTAACCCCAAAACAAACGATTACGATTTTTTA
>CALUXZ010000077.1 GCA_944324875.1 Candidatus Gastranaerophilales bacterium
CCTTAAATTCTATCAGGTATTACATCATTTTGAACTAATTGTTCATAAGTTTGTCTTTTAACTATAATATCAGATTGCGAAGAATTTACAAGTACCATGGCAGGTTTTAGCACACAGTTATAGTTGGATGACATAGAATATCCATACGCACCTGTGTTGTAAATGCATAATACATCACCCTCTTGCGGATTATTCAATTCTATATCTTTTATTAAAATATCGCCTGATTCACAAAATCTGCCCGCAACAGTTACTTTTTCAGGGGTATTTTCTTCTTTATAATTTGCAATTTGTGCAAAATATTTTGCCCCATACATTGATGGGCGCGGGTTGTCAGCCATACCTCCGTCAACTGCTACATATTTTCTACCATTGGGCACTTGTTTAGATGAACCTACAGTATAGAGTGTAACGCCTGCTGTTGCTACAATTGAGCGTCCCGGTTCAATGTATAAAACAGGTTTTTTAAGGTCGTATTGCTTGCAATGTTTTTCAATTGAATCAATTATAACATTTGCTATTGTTTCAACAGATGGCGGGCAGTCTTCATCAGTGTATGTCACCCCTAAGCCGCCGCCTGCGTTGATTTCGTATAGTTCGATGCCAAATTTATCTTTTATTCTTTTAATTTCTTTTAAAATTACGCCGATTTCATCAAAATAAACTTGTGTTTCAAAAATTTGCGAACCAATATGCGCGTGCAGCCCTGTTAATTCAAGGTTTTTGTACTCATCTAAAATAAGCTCTATCGCCTCATCAATTTGTGTTAAATCAAAACCGAATTTTGAGTCTAAATGCCCTGTTTGAATATATTCATGCGTATGACATTCAATTCCAGGGGTAATTCTTAAAAGAATTTTTTGCACTTTATTTTTTGATTTTGCAATTTCATTTAGCAGTGCAAGTTCTAAAAAATTATCTACACTAATGCGTCCAACGCCATAGTCCAGAGCCATATTCAGCTCATCTGCACTTTTGTTATTGCCGTTAAAAGTAATTTTTTGCATATCAACATTAGCGTTTTTAATTGTATAAAGTTCGCCCCCTGAAACAGCATCAAAACCAAAACCCTCATCAGAGAGGATTTTTGCTACTGCACTAACCATAAGTGCTTTTGAGGCAAACATCATATTTACATTTTCAAGGCGCGAAAAAGCTTTTTTATACTCACGTGCAATACCTCTTAAAGTCGCCTCATCCATAACATAAAGCGGTGTAGAATACTTATCCGCAAGTTCAACAAGGTCGCAGCCGCCTATTTCTAAGTTGCCCCTATCGTTTGTTTTTGTGGTTATAGGTTTGATATTTTGGTTAATGCTCATAAATCTTATCCTGTTTTATCTTGCTAAATTGCAATAATGATTGTAACATAAAAAAAGCTTATAATGGGAGAAAAAAATTAATGCCATATTTAGAAAGATATTTAACCCTTAAAAATACGCTTGTATTCTTTATTTTAATACTTTTAGCATTTTTAGCAGGCAATATTGCAGACATCCTTTTAATGCTTTTTGCAGCTTATGTTTTAACTTGCGCAATTGATCCTCTTGTTTCAAAATTGCAAAAATATATGCCAAGAGTGCTTGCAGTAAGTCTTATTTTGCTTTTGTTTTTAGTCGGAGTTCTAGGGTTTTTTATACCCCTTTTGGTAGTGAGCATAAAACAAGTTTTGTATGTTGTTCAAAATTTCCCAAATTATCTTGATGAAATTCAGCAAGTTTTAAATTTTAATATTTTTGGTTTTTCACTTGCAAAAATTATTAACGCAGAGGCACTAAAGGTAGATATGGCGCCTATTGTGCAGAATGTTTTTGCACACTCGATTGAGGCAGGTAAAATAGTTGCAAATTCTTTTACAACAGTGCTTGCGGTTACAATTATGATATTTTACCTTGCTTATGATGAGGACCATATTAAAAAAGTCTTTATTTCCTTTTTCCCTCAAAAATATAAAGAACGCGCAGGGGAAATTATCGACACTATTTCAAATCGCGTCGGTGGTTATGTTTTCGGGCAAATTCTTTCAATGGCTTTTGTAGGTATTTTAACCATGCTGGGGCTTTTGTTGATTGGTCATAAACACGCGCTAATATTAGGTTTTATGACTTTTATACTTGATTTAGTTCCTGTAATCGGGCCTACAATAGCTGTTGCGGCAGGTCTTATAAGCGCAGCAGGCCATGGTTTTGTTTTTGTGCTTTTAACTTTTATAATTTTTATGGTTGCTCAATGGCTTGAAAATCAGGTTTTGCGCCCTGTGATATTTGGTAAATTAATGGATATGCATCCTTTGACAATCATTATCTCTTTGCTTGTCGGTGCAAGATTTTTAGGTTTTTGGGGCGTTATTTTAGGCCCTGCAATCGCAAGCGTAATATGTGTTTTGGTGGATGAACTTTATTTAAAAAGAATAAGAGAGCAGGAAAGTTAATGGAGAGATTTTTATATCAGCAAAAAATTGATAAACACCCTGAAATCAACGTATGGTTTGCATTTCCTGCCATAGAGAGTTTTGCTATGGCGTCTTTAGGGTATTTGTCGATTTTTAAAATGCTTGATTTAACTGATGAAATTTATGTAGAGCGTATTTATGCTGATACAAAAACCACTCGCTGTGCGGTTAAAGACGTTAAAGTTATGGGTTTTTCAACAAGTTTTGAAATAGATATTTTAACCGTCATAAAAATGTTAAAAAAATATGATATTCCGCTAAAGTCGTCTGAGCGCAGTGACGACGACCCAATTATTTTTGCAGGCGGGCCTGCAGTGAATGCTAACCCCTTGCCTTATCAGGAATTTTACGATTTTATAAGCATTGGCGAAGGACAGCTTTTGCAAAAAGTTTTAAAATTTATCGCTAAAAATAAGGACTTAAAAAGGGATGAAATTCTTGAGAAATTAAAGGATTTTGACGGTATTTGGGTGCCTAAATTTGGCAGATACGATGTAAATCTTGTGCGCGATGAGCTTGATGAGCCTGTAGCGACGCCAATTTTGAGCGATAAAAGCTTTTTTCAAGATACTTATGTAATTGAAATTGAGCGCGGTTGCCCAAAGATGTGTAATTTTTGCCTTGCAAGCTGGATGAACCTGCCTGTGCGCTTTTTGGAAACTGAAAAAATTATAAATTCTATTTCAAATGCGCTTGAATATACTAATAAAATCGCGCTTTTAGGGGCTTATGTCGCAGGACATCCCGAGTTTGATAAAATTATTGATTTTATTGCGGAAAAAAATAAAATTTCGCCTATTGAACTTTCTATTTCCTCTCTCAGAGCGGATTTAGCGGATGAAAAGCTGTTTAAAACCCTTGTGGAGTGCGGGCAAAAGCATGCGACAATAGCAATTGAGGCCGGCAGCGAGCGTTTGAGAAAGATAATTAAAAAAGATTTAACCGACGAGCAAATTTTTGCAACGGTTAAGGCTGCTCGCGAGGCAGGATTAAAAGGGCTTAAAATATACACTATGATTGGCTTACCGCATGAAACTATGGACGATATTAAGGCGTTGATTGACCTTGCGGTTAATTTAAAAAAGGAAAATCGCGGATTTGAACTCACGTTTTCTATTGCAAATTTTATTCCAAAAGCTCATACACCCTTTGAAAATGTTGAAATGGAAGGCTTTAAGACATTAGAGAAAAAAATGCTCTATGTAATGAAAAATTTAAGAAAGAAAAAAATAGGTTTTCGTGCCTCAAGCATTGAGTGGGATTTAATTCAGGCTGTTTTGTCACGCAGCGAAAAATCCCTTGCTGCTTATATTATAGAGGTTTGCGAACGTGGCGGAAATTTAGGCGCATTCAAGCACGTTTGGGCGGATTTTCACAAGTTAAGACGGCTGAAAGACCTAAAAGAGGCGGCTATGATACCTTATACAAAAACGCGCAAAAAAATGCCATGGTCATTTATAAAAGCAGTACCTGAGGGGCTTATAGAGAACAGGCAAAGGGAATATTTATCGCTTATATAAGTACATGACGTTTCTTTTCTGTTGTGTTATTATTGTCTGGCAGTAATTTGAGGAAAAAATGACTGAAGAACTAAAAATTGAACAAAGATTTATTGATGAAGCAAAGACCTTGTCCAGAGGGGCTGAAATCCTGCCTGACGGCTTTATGGGGCTTGCATATAAACTTCAAAAAGCACATAAGGAAAACCGTCCTTTGCGTGTTAAATTGGGGCTTGACCCGACTCGTCCCGATTTGCACTTGGGTCATAGCGTTGTAATGCGCAAATTAAAGCAATTTCAAGATTTAGGTCATCAGGTTGTGCTAATAGTTGGCGGCGCAACAGCTATGGTGGGTGACCCTTCAGGCAAATCCGAAACCCGTCCTGCGCTTTCTAAAGAGCAGGTTGAGGAAAATGCAAAAAGCTATTTTGAACAAATGTCTAATGTTGTGGATATTGAGCGTGCAGAGGTTACAAATAACGCTGATTGGCTGCATTCAATGAGTTTTGTTGAAATGCTAAAACTTGCAACTTCAACAACCGTTGCAAAAATGTTAACACGTGATGATTTTGCAAAAAGGTATGCAGACGGGCGTCCAATAAGTGTTGTAGAGTTCTTTTACCCTCTTATGCAAGCTTATGACTCTGTTGCAGTTAAAGCTGATATTGAACTAGGCGGAACAGACCAGCGTTTCAACCTTTTAATGGGTCGAGATGTTCAGGCGCACTACGGTTTTGAGGATTTTCAACTTGCAATGCTTTTGCCTTTAATCGAGGGTACGGACGGGCAGGTTAAAATGTCTAAAACCTACCCTGAACACTGCATTTCATTTACTGATAGCGCAAAAGATATGTATGGCAAGCTTATGAGCATTCCTGATGAGCTTATGCCAAAGTATTACTTGCTTTTGACTGATTTAGATTTTAACAAAGACAATAACCCTAGAGATGAAAAAATGCGCCTTGCTTATGAAATAGTCAGGATGTACAAGGGTGAAGATGAGGCAAAAGCCGCTCAGGACGAGTTTATTAACGTTGTTCAGAAAAAAGGCGTGCCTGATGACATCGAGGAAATTAAACTTGACGGGTCAAAAAATATTATAGATTTGCTTTTGAGCTTAGGCTTTGTACAAAGTAAAGGCGAGGCAAAAAGGCTAATTGCAGGCGGCGGCGTTAAATTTGAAGGCGAAAAAGTTGCCTCAATTGACTTTATGGTTGATAAATCAGGCGTTTTGCAAGGGGGCAAAAGAAAATATGCCAAAATTGTATTCTAATCTTTTAGAATTAATCGGAAATACACCTATAGTCAAGGTTAACGGGACTTATGAGGGGTACAAGCCTAAAAATTTATATGCAAAACTTGAATATTTTAACCCCGCAGGCTCAATAAAAGACCGCGTTGCGTATAATATGCTAAAAACCGCTTATGACAAGGGTCTTATAACTCCAGATACGGTTATAGTTGAGCCTACATCAGGCAACACAGGCGTTGGACTTGCCCTTTGCGCAAGTATTATGGGGATTGAGTTTATTGCGGTAATGCCCGAGAATATGAGCGAGGAGAGGAA
>CALUXZ010000078.1 GCA_944324875.1 Candidatus Gastranaerophilales bacterium
GGTTCCTCAACAGGCGGTTCTTCCGGCTCTTCTATTGGCGGATCATCAGGTTCCTCAACAGGCGGTTCTTCCGGCTCTGATATAGGTGCGCTATATGCCACAGCGGGTTTTTTTGCGGCAGTTATATTGTATGCCGCATCGCCAAGTTCAAGGTTATTTACAACAGGTTTGCCGTCATCTCCAATTAGGTTTAGATATAGGGCTTGTTGTACCGTTAAATCTTTACCTGCTACTTCTTGACCGTTTACCTCAAATGTTGAATTCTTAAAGAAATCATTATTTGAAATTATATTCTGAACTGCCGCAGCAATTAGTGCTTGTGTTTCGGGGTTATCCGGGTCTTCATTATACCTGTCAAGTAATGTTTTACCGTTTTCAGCATCGGCATCGCTGGGGTCGGCATAAAATTCCATTAAATCAAGAATGCTATCATACTTATATTCGCCGTTTTCATCTTTTGCAGTCATATCAACTTTATCAATTGTTGACTGTAAGTAGGAAAACTCTGTATCAGCACCTTCTGCAAATGCAAGTTTTGCTGTTTCTTCATCGCACCCAACTGCTATACGTTGAATTTCACTTGGTTGTAAGTTTAGCGTTGTTGGTTCAGATATGTTATTTAGTGCATCAATTGCATCTTGCCCACTTAGACCTTCAACAATAGAAGCATTTTTTGCATTGTCTTTAAGTCCGTCCATTATAACTGCATAGGCATCGGAATCTTTCTGTACATATTTTTCCGCAGATAATACTTCGCCTGTCGCATCATCCCTAATTACAACAACACCGTTTTCATATTCTTCTTTTACCGTTCTTTTAGAACCGTATTGAACTGTTGAGGAAACCGGCTCGCCAAGTTTCATAACTTCATCACTGCTTAATTCTGTTTTGTAGTTTGCAAGCACTGCGTCTTCAACCGATTTGTATACAGGGCTGCCGTCTTTCATTTCGCCGTTTTCACCTTCAAAATTAGGGTCGATTACAACATTTGACATATCGGCTGTATATAAATCTGCATCAACATATTTTGCTGATGTTAAATCACCGTCTTTTGCAAAATCTTCCGAGCGGGATTCTACCAATTTTAATTCATTTACTGCTCCCTCATCAGCACTGTACAAGTTTGTATTTAATAGGGTGTCTTTAGGTATATCAGCCACATCATCATAACTTGTGCCATTTTGTGCATTTACTCTTTCAAGAACTAAATCCGAGTTTGCTTTTGCCTGATCAAGAGCTATTGAATAACTTACATCATCACTTCCATCTTTACCAAAATTTTCGTTTACGATATTTGCAAGTGTATTTGCACTTTCACCGTCAGATGAAAGTTCAGCTTTATCTGAATTTGGATTGTATGTATATTCATCTGTACCATGAGGAGTTGCTATAACGGTTCCAACATGCACATGTTCAGGATTATCGGCATTATTTGTTTCTGCAGCATTTGTAATTTTAACGCTGCCTTCTTCAACCGAACTATCCAATGTTGGTACTTTAAGCTTATCACCAGCTTTGATTATGGTGTTTAATCTTTCGTCTTCGTTTGAACCGCCTTCTTTTAAACTTGCCCTGTCGCTATCAGTTACATATTGCCCCGATGCGCTATTAACTTCCGTGCCAAAAATTTCCGGGTTTGCGTTCATAACTTCTTTAACAAGTGCATCTTGTTCCTCTGCACTCATATCATCCCAGCCCTTATAGGTGTTTGACATAATAGAGTACAGAGAATTATTTTCTTCTTCATCTACTTCAACATAATAACCGTCTTCGGTTTCAATGACATTATCTTTATTTAACTCAATTTTGTCACCAACACCGTCACCGTTTTCATCATTACCAAAGACATCAATTTCTTCGGCTTTTTCGGACTCTTTTGTCTTTGCAGCAGTTTCTTTTTCTTTAACTACTTGTTTTTTTTCTGTGCTGCTAACACCATCAAGTGATCCCATTTCTTTATCTCCTATAATTTACTAATATTTAATGTAATTTGCACACTATGTACACTCTACTTTTGTCGTCAGCAAATTAGTAAAAATTTAGGGTATCTGAAAAAAAATTTACATTAATTAATATTTTTGTATATATCGCAGGCTACAGCTTCCCCCATAGACATACAACTGGATTGGACTCTTAGGGCGGCTTGTGATTTAAAATCGCAACCTGCAATTTTTCCTGCAACGTAAAGATTGTCATAATTTTTTGATTTAAGTGATTCAATTGGAAAACTGTATGAGCATACCTTGTAAAGAACGGATTTGTCTTTTTGATTAGAGTGTATGTCGATAGGATAATTTGAATATAAAGCAGGATTTTCAAAAGCTTTTTGAGTGATAATGTCTTCTATTGTGTAGTCGTATAAGCATTTTACTCTACTTGTTTCTCTCTCGCCAGTACGTGCTGCAATTGATGATATGAACGAATTTTTAAAGCCCGGAAAACTTGCAACTAAAAATTTGTGTAATCGTAAAATAGCTTCCCTAGCTTCAATAAGCGCATTTGCATAGTCAAAAGGGTTACTATGGTTGTAATCTCTTAATCTTGGGCAATTAAACGCAATTGTACCGGGCATTTTAGCTATTGTAAAGAGTTGAAAATAAGCCAAATCACTTTCAATCAGTAGGTTTTGGGATAATGCTTGTTTGAAAAATTTGTCCAATGCCCATTTTTTTGATGCATCCCAAGTGTAAGCAGTGCTTAGATGAATTTCGTTATCGATACGATAGGTAGTGGTAACATTTTTATCATTATCGATTTGCTCCAGAAAATCGGCAAATAAATTTATGTCCACTCCGCTTACAAGAAATCTTAAACTTTCCGGTTGTTTTATTTTATTATCATCCCAAAATTCACATTTTAATAATTTTGAAAGTGAGGCATCCCCTGTAGTATCTACATAATATTTCGATACGATTGGTAACGATAACAATTTATTACTTACTTTTATTTTGTTAATACTTTTCTCCTTGGTGTACACTTTTGTAATTTGCGACTCAAAGAGAATATCACACTTGCATGATTTGAGCATTTTATCGAATACATATTTCAGAAGTATCGGATTGAACCAACCTTGATTTTTATCGCCGTAAGTTAATTGTGCGCCATTATTTTTTGAATACTTAATCAAGTCATTGTAAAATTTGGTATTTAAATCTTTTGTATCAGTTTTCATAACAGGAACAACGAGTGCACCCGTTGTGTCGCCACCAAGATAATTTTCTTTTTCTACAAGCAAAGTTTTTAGACCGAGCTTTGCGCAATTATATGCACATGAAATTCCTGCTACTCCGCCTCCTGCTATTAATACATCATATTTATTTTTATTTTTCAATTTTGCACCATTAATTCATTACGCTTTCAAATATGTTAATTATAGCATATTGTCATTAAAAATAAAAATGTCTATTTATGGCACTTTTGGCATATTATTAAATCTATACGATTGGTAGCCATAATATATATTATGTAATTTTGGATTTTTCTCGATATTAAGTTAAAAAACCATAGGGCAAAAATTACATAGCTGTTATTAACTGTTTTATCGATACATATCGTACCGATATACAATAATGATTGAAATTTATCATCAGATAAAAATAATTCAATTTATAATTCATTCGATAATGAATTCTCTTTGGAAACTTTTTATACTCTATACACATATCAGTTAAGGAGTGAATATGCAATCACAAAATAATAAAATACGAGTAATTTTAATAGAAGACCATAAATTAATGCGTGTAGGATTAAAATCATTATTTGAGAAATATAATGACATTAGTATTATTACTGAAGCTGAAACCGGAAAAGAAGGTATTGAAAAGGTACGAGTTCATAATCCTGATGTTGTCATCATCGATGTCGGTTTACCGGACATGTCCGGAATCGAGGCAGCTAAGCGAATTATTGCCAATGATGCAAATGCAAAAGTTATGATACTAACATCAATGCTGACTCCCGAATCTGTTATCGACTCTCTTAAAATCGGCGTGTATGCTTACGTTTTGAAGGATATAAATTCAGACATGCTTGCAATGATTTTAAGAAGTGTTAACAGTGGTGCAATTTGGATTGATCCGAAGGCTGTTCCTGTTATACGTGAACAAGAGAACGGCATAATACCTGCAAAAATTAAAAATAGGGCAAATTTTAAAGCAACGCATGCAAATCTAACGGAGCGTGAGTATGAAGTTTTAAAGTTGGTTGTCGACGGCAAGTCAAACTACGAAATTGCCCAGATACTAAAAATAAGCGAACACACTTCAAAGGCGCATGTGTGCAATATAATACAAAAGTTAGTAGTAGATGACAGAACGCAGGCTGCGGTTAAAGCTATTAAAGAAGGTATTGTTTAGCGTTATCAATACGTATCGTAACGATATGTATTGATAAAAATAAACGCAAACCATGTAAAGATTTGCGTAAAATAAGCACAAAAAATATAAAATTAATAAAATATTAGATCAGATTACCTTCATATTTTACATTTCGTCATGCTTATTTGTTTTCTTTAGTTATTACATACAAATATTAACATAACTTAATAATAGAGCCCGTAATTAAACGGGCTCTTAATATTCTTAATATTTTAGCTACTTTTTTACTTTTTAGAGTATATTTTATCGGATAATATTGCAGCTCTTTTTATATGTTGGTCAGAATCCATGTAATTTTTTATCATATCAAGGACTCTAAGTCCCTTTTTCTTGCTCATTTGAGGATTAGCGATATTGGCATCAAATAAGGCAAGAATTGAATTTACAAGCGATTTGCCTTCTTCAGTGAGTGCGTCTATTGTTGTGCCGTTTCCTTGAGTGAATGCACCATTTAGTGCTTTTTTACTTTCTTTTGACAGGTATGATTTAATTCTTAATCTGCCGGTTAAAGGTGTCAATTGCATATTAACAAATTGTACGTTTTTATCGCCGAACTTTGTCATGCCATAAGAAAACAGGTTTTGAATTGTATCGGTATTTGGATTACGTCTTAAAAGCCTTGCAAGCATATTTCTATTTTGATAAGGTTTTTGACTTATAAATTGTTGCAAGTCTTGAGAAATATATCTTTTTGCAAGTTCTTCGCCTTTTTGTGTCAATTTTGCCATGCCAAAAGAAGGCTGTTTGTTTATATTTACACCAGTTTGTGCTTGTATACGCATAATTTACCTTTCTTTAATTCCTGAAGTAAATGTATAATACTCCTAAATATTTTTTTTTAACAGTTAAAGTTTTAATTTTACATTTCTTAATATTTAAGCTTTTTTTTATTTGATTTTAGATGATGTTTTTGTTAGTTTGTAATCGTACGGAGGGTTTTATGATTAAATATTTTAAAAGTTTATTAATTGCTTCCATCATATTTTTATTGTCGGCTCCTGCATTTGCGGCTGATTTTTCAAATAGGCATGATATTTTTACACCGGCTTTTCAATTGGTTTGGC
>CALUXZ010000079.1 GCA_944324875.1 Candidatus Gastranaerophilales bacterium
CTGTTTAATATTATATTCAACCATAGAGTTATTTTATCACATAATTTTGTTAATAATTCTTTACATTGAGTAAATTTAAAAGCCAAAAATAACTTTATTAATATATAGGAAGTTTATAGAAAGTTTGTATTTTTATGGTTAATCAGGTTAGTTACAATAGCGCATTTGTTTCAGACGCAATGAAATACTTGCAACACATGGCAGTTGTGGAACACAAGGATAATATCGTGGATGATGTTAAAGGTTCACTTACAATGGCACCTTTAATTGCTGTACCTTCTGCTCTTAGCGCAAAAGGTAATTATAAAAATGCACAACTTATTGAGAACGGTTCCGAACTTGTAAAAACAGGTATATTCAAAAAGCTTCAAAACATCCCTTCAAGTGTTGCAAATGGTGTAAGCGGAGCATATAACGGAATAAAAAATGGCACTACAACGCTATCTTCTATTGCAAGCGTATTTAAAAACTCAAGTGCTTACCAAACATTGGACGATTTAAACAGCGCAATTGTTTCAGCACAAAAAGCAGGTCAGGACACAACTAAATTATTGGAACAAAAGAAAATTATTCAAGAAGCTCTTGAAGGCGCAGCAAAACAAGGAACAAAAGTAGCTGATGACGTATTAAAAAATGCCGATGATGTTATAAACGCAGCAAAACAAACTAGTAAAACAGGTATACTTTCAAAAATCGGCAATGCAATATCTACTCCTTTTAAGTGGATTGGAAGTAAAATATCAGGTTCAAAATTAGCAACAGCAATAAAATCAACAGAAAAGGGTGCTAAATTCCTCTCTAAAGCTGATGATGTATTAAAAGTTGCAAAAAAAGGCGGGATGTTATTTGACCTTGCAATAGAAGGAACTATGCAGATATTTGGTGAAATCATACCTGCATTTAAAAATGGCGGAGTAGATTCAGGTGTTAAACAAATTGGCAAATCCGGCGTTCAAGTAGCAGCATCAGTTGGCGGTTGGGCAGCAGGTGCTAAAGCAGGTGCTGCAGCAGGAGCTGCAATTGGTTCAATATTCCCCGGAGCTGGTACAGCTATTGGCGGTGCAATCGGCGGTATTGTAGGCGGTTTATTGGGTTCAAGCTTATTTACTGGCATTGCTAAAAAAATCACAGGTAAATCCGAAAAAGAAATAATACAAGAAGAACAAGCACAGGAACAGGCTCAATTAATTGCAAATGATTCTGCAAGCGTTCAAGAACTGCAAAATGCAGTTATGCAAGAAATTCAACTTGATATGCAAGACGGTGAATTAAGCGAAGATGGTCAAAAAATGCTTGAATACATTAACTCCGGAGTACTCAACACAACTGCAAGCACAACTAACTCAATAACTTCATTCGGTTCGCTTACAACAGGCAACTTAATTGCCACAAACCTTGACGGCTCCTATGACTTCAGCGTACCTACTGATGCTATTCCCCAAATTGGCACCGGCAGCACTCTAAATAGCACAAACCAATACGGATTTGTTGAAGAAGCTATTGTATAAACAAATTATTCAATCAATGATTCGAGTGCCTTTATGTTTTCATAGGGCACTCCTGCTTCTGATAATTCTTCAGCTGATAAACCAAACAGAGTGATTAAATCAAGTGCTTGAACTCTCGCTTGCTTTTGGGGTTTTTTAATCATGGAGAATACTTCGCTTAGCGCACCTTCACGTGTCATATACAATGAAGAATTTGTTTTGTGTAATATCCGTTTTTTTGCTTTACCCATTTGAAAAATATTCTGCTCCAAATTCACAAGAAAGTAAACAGGTTGTATAATTTTGTAAAAATTATTTTTTCCTCTTGACAACTCCGCTATCATCCCTGTAGGCAAAGAAAGAAAGCATTACGCATAAAAATGCAAAAAACATTCCAAAAGCCATGGTGTATCTGTAAGCTTTTAGAAATGAAATATTGTAAGAAAGCCCTAAACTCTCAAATATATCTCTAAAACTTGCAAATAGCGTAATTGTTATAGCAACGCCTAAGATATTACCCATGTTCCTTGAAAGAGCAAGAATTCCGCTTGCAATGCCAAGCTGGTCTTTATCTACACTTGAAATAATTGCAGTATTTGAAGGCGATTGAAAAAGTCCGTTACCCAGCCCCATTACACCTGATAAAAGCATAATATAAAATACTGGTGTTTTTTCATCAAACAAAATAAACAAAGATAATGCTATAAAAGTTACAATTGGTCCCGCTAAAGTTAAATATCTGCTACCGTATTTCCCTGCAGCAGAGCCGCTTAGGGGGGCAGTTATCATAAGGACAATTGAATAAGGCAAAATAATTAATGCTGTTATAAAAGGTTTAAATTTTAAAATATCTTGCAAATAAAATGGCAAAAGAATTGTATTTGTAAACATTGCCATATAAGACAACATAACTGCAAGATTTCCAAAGGTAAAAGGCTTAATTGAAAAGAGGTTAAAATTAATCATAGGATAACTTATTCTGTGGTCCCTGTAGTAAAAAAGGAAACCAAAACCAAGGCAAATAATTCCCAGAGATATTATTTTAATTGAACTCCAGCCCCAGTGATACCCTTCAGAAATTGCAA
The DNA here is from genome assembly GCA_944324875.1 of Candidatus Gastranaerophilales bacterium. Lineage (GTDB taxonomy): Bacteria > Cyanobacteriota > Vampirovibrionia > Gastranaerophilales > Gastranaerophilaceae > Galligastranaerophilus. Next base: position 2,573 of record CALUXZ010000079.1, read on the forward strand.
GCAAAAGAGCAAAAAGGCTTATTGTAAAATAAATAAACCCCGGGTAGTCAAATTTTAATTTTTCCTTTTGAGCAATATTTGAAGGAACCATTTTGTATGAATAGTAAACCCCAAAAAGTGCAATGGGCACTGAAGGTAAAAATATTGCATGCCAGTTAAAAATCTGCATTAGTATGCCACCCAAAGAAGGCCCCAAAAGCCCGCCCACAGCTACCAAACAACCGTTAAGTCCTAAGGCTTTTCCTCTGTCCTTGCCTTTAAAAAGTGAAGCAATAACAGATGATGCATTTGAAATAACAATTGAAGCACCCAATGCTTCAACACATCTAAAAACTAATAGCATGGGCAAATTTTGCGCAAAACAGTTTAAAAAAGAACCGCAAGCAAAAAGAGTAAAACCTGTAGCGTATAGTTTATTTTTTGGAACAATGTCGCCTATTTTACCCCAAAAAGGTAAAAAGACCGTAAGCACAAGTGTATAGGCTATAATTACCCATTGAACATTTGAAATATTAACACCTAAATCTCGTGCCATAGGATAAAGTGCAAGATTTACTATTGTAGAATCAAGCATTCCTAAAAAATTTCCTATGGCAATTATGGTAAATATTGCCCATTTAACGTTATTAAGCTTCATACAAATAACTTAACACAAAAATGTAATGTCTTTTAAAAATCTTTATATCTTTATGTATATGCACAAGTGTCTAAATTCGTTATAATACAAAAGTAAAAAATACTAAAAGGAGCATTAACAATGGGTATGAGCATCTCAGACTACCTTGTATTTCGTTTGCAAAAATTAGGCGTAAAAGAATTTTTCGGATTACCAGGGGATTACAATTTTAATATTTTAAAATCAATTGAAAATAATCCTAAAACTCGCTGGATTGGCTGCACAAATGAGCTTAACGCAGGGTATGCAGCAGATGGCTATGCAAGAATTAAAGGAATAGGCGCACTTGTAACAACATTTGGCGTTGGAGAATTAAGCGCAATTAATGCCATAGCAGGCTCAATGAGTGAATTTGTACCTGTTGTAAAAATTGTTGGAGTACCTGATACAAAATTTATTAAAAACAATACTCTAATTCACCATAATCTAAACACTCCTGATTATCAGGCTTTTATAAAAGCGTATTCAAATGTTGTTGAAACAGCAGCATTTTTAACAAAAGAAAATGCAAAAGAAGAAATTGACAGAGTTCTAAATGTTTTAATAAAAGAGAAAAAACCTGTATACATTGCCCTGCCTATGGATGTTTGCAATGTATTAATTGATGAAAAATATAGTGAATTTGAGCAAAAAAGCAATAAAGACAATTTAAAAGAAGCAGCAAAAGTAATATTGGAACTTATTGAAAAATCCAAAAACCCTGCAATTCTAGCTGATGTAATGATTAAAAGATTTGGAGCAAAAGAAGAATTTTATAAACTTTTAAAAAATTCAAATTATCCCGTTACTACTCTTTTAATGGGCAAAGATTTAATTTGCGATGATGAATCCCTAAACTATTCGGGCACATACGTCGGAAAATTCGGCAACCCTAAAGCATACGAGAGCATTAACAACTCCGACTGCCCGATTTTTATCGGCACTGTTATTTCAGACATAAACACAATGGGGTTTGATTTAAAATTTAACCCTGATGATTGGATAAATATTCAAGGCAACTATTGCGTTGTTAAAAATACAATCTACAAAGATGTTCTTATGAAGGATATTTTAGGTGAGTTAAGCAATAAAATACCAAAGAAAAACCACAACAAAACAGGTTTTGACTATTTTTATAAAAATACTGAAAGAAAAGAAAAATTAACAGGAGAATATTTTTATAAAAAACTGCAAGACTTTATTCAAGAAGGTGACAACCTTGTTTTTGAAACAGGAATTGTAAACTTGGCACTTGCAAAATTAAAAATTAAAAAAAATATGAGTGTAAACAATCAGGTTTTATGGGGTTCTATAGGCTGGGCAACAGGTGCAACCCTTGGTATTTCTATGGCAGATAAAAATGCAAGGACGATTCTAGTAACAGGAGAGGGCTCTCATCAGCTCAGTGCAACAGAAATAAGCACCATGATGAGGAATAATTTAAAACCTGTAATTTTTGTCATAAATAACAAAGGTTACACCATAGAGAGAATTTTATGCGACAATCCAATGGATGAGTACAACGAAATTGCAAAATGGGATTACTCAAAATTACCGCAAGTTTTTGGTAAAAACGTATTTAGTGCAAATATAAATACAAGTGATGAATTAGACAAGGTTTTTAAGATTATAAAAGAAGAACAAAAAAGCAAAATGTGCTACATAGAGCTAATGCTTGATATGTTTGACTTACCTGAACTTGCGCAAAAATCTATAGCTGGTTCCAAGCTTGAAAAATATTCTTTATGATATAATCATAAAAAACTGCGGAGAATTTTTATGAAAACACTTGATATAATTGTACCTGTATTTAACGAAGAAGCTTGTCTAAATAAAACAATAGAAAGACTTTTGAAATTAAAAGAAACTTTTAAGGGCAAATTAAATTTAAACTATATTTTTATAAATGACGGTTCTAAAGATAAAACAGGGCAAATTCTTGAAGAAAATGCAAAAAAAGATAAAAACATCAAAGTTATAAATTTTTCAAGAAACTTTGGTCATCAAATGGCACTGAGTGCAGGGCTTGATTATTCAAAAGGCGATTATATTGCAATAATAGACGGAGATTT
>CALUXZ010000080.1 GCA_944324875.1 Candidatus Gastranaerophilales bacterium
TTTATACCTTTGTTCATGGCATTATATATGCCAAAATCAGGTTCTGAAATTATTTTTGAAATTTTATCTTTGTATTTTTTTATAATTTCAAGTGTGTAATCGCTTGATTTGCCGTCAATTACAATGTATTCAATTTCATTTATTGCACTTTGATTTATAACACTTAAAATTGTGCGCTCAATTGATTTTTCTTCGTTTTTAGCTATTGTGATAATGCTTATCATCTTGTAGTGTTAAAAATCCTATCCCCTGCATCGCCAAGCCCGGGGACAATGTAGCCTTTTGCGTTTAGTTCTTTATCTATAGCGCAAGTTATAATTCTTACATTTTCAAATGTTGTGCTTAAGTGTTCTATCCCTTGCGGTGCAGCTAAAAGACATACAAAAGTAATGTTTTCTTGAGGTATTCCTTTTTTAACAAAGTTACCAACGCCATCAACTGCCGAGTTTCCTGTTGCAAGCATAGGGTCAAGAACAAAAACAAAAGTATTTTTTGGATCTTTTGGTGCTTCGCTTATTTTGTTGTAATACCAAACAGGCTGCAGTGTTCTCTCATCACGATACATTCCAAGGTGGTGAATGTGTGCTTGCGGCATCATTTCCTGTGCTACTTCGCAAAACATCATTCCTGCACGCAAAATTGGTGCAATAATCAAGTTTAAATCTTCTTTAATTTTTTCGCATTCACATTCGCAAATCGGTGTTTTAATAGTCTTTTTTTGAGTTTGCAAATTTTTTGTCGCCTCTAAAAAAACAGCGTAAGATATTCTTCTAAGTGCGCAGCGAAATTTTTCGCCATCGGTTTTTTCATCTCTTAAAACTGATAAATTATGTTTTACAACGGGGTGTTCTATTACACAAATATTGCTATTTTTAGTTTTCATTACTTTTTCCTTTTGCCATTCCTTACTTATTATTTTACATTAAAAAACCCCGAAAACCAAAAAAGTTTTCAGGGTTTTTATGATTATTTTTTATTAATCAACATACAACGGTGCAAGTTTCTTTTCTTGCTGAGGTATAACACCTTCTTCTATTGGCAGATATACCCTGTAGTCAATTTCAGAGAAACAGTTGTCAATTGATTCGATTTTAACAAGTTCGTCGTTGTTAATTGAATTATTTTCAATCATATCGGCGATTTTTTCAAATCTTTCAACGTGTTCTCTAAATCTGTCTGTTGCATAGTCTTTTGCTTGCCATGTCGTAATTAAGAAAGGCCAATCGGAACTTTGCAAAAGTAGGTTTTCCCTTGCCAGCTGGTTCAATGCCCTTAATAAAAGCTTATCTTCAGGCTGTTTTTCGTATTTTGATACAATATCAATTATACGTTTTTCGCAGGCATGGATAATTGGCCACATCCACTCTGTTAAATGGTTTTGCCATACCCAGAAGTGTCCGCCCTGACCCCAGCTTGATTCAGGTATTTGAATAGCTTCGGTCGGAGGATGAGCTTGCAGATATTCTCCTGCTGTCATTCTTTCAACTTCAGGAAGGTATTGAGCGAATTTTTTAATAACTTGTTTAATAAATTCTACCCCTTCAAACCACCAGTGTCCGTATAATTCTGTATCAAACGATACCATTACAAGACCTTCTTTACCATTGTGAGCCATTTTGTAATCGTTTAATAAATGGTAAATTAAAGTTGTGTAGTGGTCTGAGTTTGAATTAACCTGATTCATAGCTAATACCGGGTCATACAACATCTTGTCGCCTAAATCTGTTGTAGAAGATGTTATTCTCCAGTAATGCATACCTGAATTCGGGTCTTTTCTATGGAATTCTCTGTAGCAGCCGTCTCCCGGGTAACCATCAGCTGCTGACCATACTTGGAACCCTGCTCTATCGTTTCTACCCATCACGGCTACTTGCGCATCAGGTAACCAATATGCGCTATATGTGTCGTAGCCCGTTTTTTCCCTCTGAGGCAGAGGAATATATTCAATGTTTCCGTAAACTCCGATTGTTCTCCTGTTTCCGATTGAGTTGCCACCTTCAATAACGTGAGATTCGGTAAAGAAGTATTCTATACCATTATTTTGAAGAGTAACTTCAATAGCCGGACGCCATTTTTTCTTGCCGTCTTTGCCTATAAACTCGTAACCTTGTCTGTAAGCACATTCAGGTAGCCAGCAACCTTTTGCCTTTTTACCAAAAAGTCTTTTTGTAGTGTCTGAACCTACTTTAAATTGTGCGTTTAAGTTTGTATCAGTTGCTAAAAGCGGTGAAAAACCATGTGTTGCACCGGAGGTAGTAATTTCAATGCAACCTAAATTTTGATATTTTTTAAAACCGCCAATTAAATCTTTGTTAAATTTATTTATAAACAAATCTTTGATGTGGTTAAACCAATCATAGTAATATTTTGCAAGATATTTTAAGTGTTGTGAGTGTGCAACATTGGGATCCGGATATCTTTCTAAATCTCCCGATACAGCTTCAATTCGGGAGTCAAGATATTTAATAAAGCCTTCTTTTAAGTGTTCATCGTTAAGCTGTTCTGCTAATATTGGCGTAATGCCGACTGTAAGCTTTGCTTTAATTCCTTCGTCATATAACTCTGAAATTATTTGCAAAAGAGGAACGTATGTTTCAGCCATACATTCATAAAGGTTTTCTTCCCCAAACGGCCACATACCTGCCATTCTGTAGTAGGGGAGGTGTGAGTGCAGCATAAACACAAATTGCCCCACTTTTTCTTTCACCATATTTTGCCTCCGATTCTTTCTAATATATTTTTTATATCATAAAATTAAAAAAAATATAACCCATAAGAATTAGCCACATGGATTATTAATTTGCCCAAAACATTAGCTATCAGGGCAATATAACCAATATAAATTTTTGTAAAAAAATCCCTCTAAAAATTTAGAGGGATTTTAATTATTTAGAAAAACATTTCTTATTTTGCGCAAACACAAGAGCATTCGCAACCAAGAGCTTTTGCTGCTTCGTCGATTCTGACTTTAATACGTCCGTCAACTGCAATGCCTTCACCTGTTTTTTCTGAAATTAACAATGGGTTAATGTCTAACTCATCAATAAATTTGAAGTCATTAACAAGTTGAGATAATCTCAAAAGTGTTTCTTGAATTTGACCGATTTGCGCAGGTGTTGTACCTCTTGCGCCTTCAAGAAGTTTGTATGCTTTAACTGATTTAATCATATCCATAGCATCATCATCAGTTAATGGCGCAATTCTGAAAGTTACATCCTTCATAACTTCAACAAATACACCGCCCAAGCCAAACATCATCATAGGACCGTATTGCGGGTCTGTTGCAATACCGCAAACCATTTCACGAGAGCCCTTAACCATTTCTTGAATAATAACACCTTCAAGACCATCCAAAAGCCCTTTTGCATCTAACCTTTGAAGAAGTGCTTTATATTCACTTCTCAATTGTGCTTCGTCTTTGATATTTACAACTACACCGCCAACGTCTGTTTTGTGTGATGTTGTTTTTGATGTCATTTTCATAACTACAGGGTAGCCGATTTCATTACCCAGTTTTGCAACTTCTTCTTCATTAGTTGCAAGACCATATTTACAAGCCCTAATGCCATAAGCTTCAAGCACATCAATTGATTCAAGTGTTGTAAGTTGAGCTCTGCCTTCTTTTAGGGAGTTTTTGATAATTGTTTCAACTTTTGCTTTATCTACATTGTAAGTAGGGATTGAACCTTGCGGTTTTTCCATCCATTGACGTTGCTGATCAAGCCTTGTCATAGCTTCTGCTGCTTCTTCGGCGTACATGTAAAATGGCATGTTAACTTCCATGTTTGAAATTTTTACAAAGAAGTCAGATGTTGTCATAAATACACCAATGATTGGTTTTTGAGGATTTTTAGCTTTAATTTCCATTAACGCTTGAGCAACGTCAATATCTTTTAAACCTAAGAAAGGCAAGTAAATAACAGCTATCATATCAACATTTTCATCTTGAAGAACTGTTTCAAGAGTTTGCTTGTAGTGCTCAATAGGAGCTGAAGCAATCATATCAATCGGGTTTTTAACAGATGCAGCAGATGGCAAGAAACTTCTTAATTTTTCTTTTGTTTCATCTGTAATTTTTGCCATTTGCATACCTGATTCACAAACGGCGTCAGTTGCCATAATTCCGGGACCGCCTGAGTTTGTAATAATTGCCACTCTGTTGCCTTTTGGAATTGGGCAGTTAGAAAACGCTTTTGCGTTTGCAAAAAGGTTTTTAAGTGAAAATTCCCTTATAACGCCTGATTGTTTTAAAAGTGCAGCGGCTGCTTTATCTGCACCTGCTAATGAGCCTGTGTGTGAGCTTGCAGCGGAAGCACCGGCTGCAGAACGACCTGCTTTTAGTGCTAAAATTGGTTTTTTCTTTGTAATTCTTGAAGCAAGTTTTCTGAAGTTTTGCGGGTTTTGAATTGATTCCATGTAAAGTAGGATTTGTTTTACATCGTCGTCATTTTCCCAGTATTCAAGCATTGTTTCGGCATTAATATCTGCTTGGTTTCCTATTGAAACAAATTGAGCAAAACCTAAGTTTAAGTCTTTTAATATGTTTAAAATACCGCCGCCAAGTGCGCCTGATTGAGAAACAAAGCCGATGTCGCCTTTAACGGGAAGTGATTCAGCAAAAGTTGCATCCATTTTAACGTTGTCGTTTGTGTTAAGTACGCCTAAGCAGTTAGGACCAACACATCTCATGCCATAATCACGTACTTTTTGAAGAAGTTGTTTTTCAAGCTCTGCACCTTCTTTTCCTGTTTCTTTGAAACCTGCGGTAATAATGCAAAGTCCTTTAATACCTTTTTGGTGGCATTGATCAATTGTATCAAGTACAAATTTTGCATTTACTACAATTACTGCTAAGTCAACTTCCCCGGGGACTTCATTAATTGAAGTGTATGCCTGAAAACCTTCTATCATGCCGCCTTTTGGGTTAACCGGATAGATTTTGCCGTTAAATTTGTAATCTCTTAATCTTTGCATTATTTCAGAACCGATTGTTTTGGGCTTTGTTGAAGCACCAATAACCGCTACTGATTTGGGTTTCATAATTTTGTCAAGTACGTTCATTTTTTGACCTTTCTTTTTGTATTAATATCCTTCTTTTATCCATTCTCTGTTTCTGAATTTTGCACCTATGCTATGTGCTATTTGTTCGCATTTTTCTATATCCAGTTTGTATTCATCTTCTCTAAA
>CALUXZ010000081.1 GCA_944324875.1 Candidatus Gastranaerophilales bacterium
ATAATTTTGTCAAGTACGTTCATTTTTTGACCTTTCTTTTTGTATTAATATCCTTCTTTTATCCATTCTCTATTTCTGAATTTTGCACCTATGCTATGTGCTATTTGTTCGCATTTTTCTATATCCAGTTTGTATTCATCTTCTCTAAATTTTGAAACGACGCTCATTGTTGTATCGATGCCGCATTTTACACACTCACGTGCAAAGTCAAGCATAGCTTCATAAGCACCTTCAAATTTTGGTTGAGAAATTTTGTTGTAAAGTTCCTCATTTTGGGCGTTTAAACTTATTGAAATATTATCAACCAAACCTTTTAGTTCGGGCACTATATTTTTTTTATTAACAAAATTTCCATGACCGTTTGTGTTAATTCTGATTTTTAACTCTGGCATTTGCTTTCTTACATATTGGCAGATTTTTTTTACTTCTTCAAACTTAATAAGCGGTTCGCCATAGCCGCAAAATACAATTTCTCCGCCTTCAAGTACTTTTTTGGCGGAGTTTTTAATCTGTTGTATAACGTCATCTGCTTTAACGTTTTGGACATCAAGCCATAAATTTGCACCTTTGACATCATCTTTAATATCTCGCACGCAAAATTTGCATGCGTTTGTGCAAGCGTTTGTTATATTTATATATGCCTTTTGCCCTAAAAAGTAAACTAAATTTGACACTAAAAACCTCAAAAACTTTTATATAAAAATTATTGCACTAAAAGTTTTTAAATCAAGAAGATTATGTGTTTTAGAGTTTATAGGTCTATGCTTTTTGCGAATTTAAAAGTACATCAAGTGTAATAGCTGCCATTTTATGCGCTTTTTGTGGTTCTACGCCTTTTTCAATGTAGCCGTTAATTAAATCTTGTGTAAAATCCATCAAAAGTTGATATGTAAAAATATCATCCTCTATATCAGTTGCTTCTACAGCAGGATGAGCTACTTTGTTAACCATAGCTCTGCCATAATTGTCGCCCGGTACATGTTTTAGAGGGTCTTTATCTTCATAAATTTCTTCTTGTGTTTCTTCAGGTTTGCAACATTCATTGCCGCAAGGAGCTTTGTGTCCTTGAGGATTAAAACCCAACGGGTTTGCACTGTTCATATTTCCTATATTGTTGTTCATTTATTCTCCTTAAGAAAATTCGTGTTTTGGGTTTTCCTATATAAAACATGAAAAAAAATTTTTTTGCTAGCAATATTGAAAAATTATATACTTTTTGTATTTTTTATTTATTAAATATCCTGAAAATACAATAAAATCAATACACTTATGGATATATATTATATCTTAATATTTCTTAATAAAAAAAAGCCAAGTTATAAAAACAATGGCTTAACAAGGATGACAATAAAGTTAATATATGGTGTGTTTAGTATGTTTTCTCTCTTATGTTATTTATTTCGGCAAGTAAGTTCCACACTTTATTTTTTTGTACCAAAAATCCTCTGTTTGATGTAGAATAATTTTATGAAGTTGGTAATTCAGATACCTTGCTATAATGAGGAGGACAGTCTTTTAACCACTTTAAACGCTTTGCCTAAAAAAATAAAAGGAATTAAAGAGGTAGAGGTTTTAGTTATAAATGACGGCTCTGTTGATAAAACTGCCCAAATTGCAAGCGACTGGGGAGTTGGGAAAATTATTTCTTTTAAACGTAATTTAGGTCTTGCAAGGGCTTTTGTGTGCGGATTGAATGCTGCTGTTGAAATGGGTGCTGATATAATTGTAAATTTAGATGCAGATAATCAGTATTGTGCTGATGATATTGAAAAATTAATTGAGCCTGTATTGAATAAAAAAGCTGATATTGTGATTGGTTCGCGCCCTATTGAAAATATTAAACATTTTTCTCCCATGAAAAAAATGCTGCAAAAGCTGGGTTCTTTTGTTATGAAAAAAGTATCAGGCGCAAATGTTGGTGATGCGCCAAGCGGTTTTAGAGCGATTAGTGCGGATGCGGCAAGAAGAATAAATATTTTTGATAATTATACGTATACGCTCGAGATGATTATTCAGGCGCAAAGAAAGGGTTTAAATATTGTTTGTGTGCCGATAAGAGTAAACAAAGATTTGCGCCCATCAAAGCTTGTTAAGAGTAATTTTAGCTATATTATGCGCTCGATTATTACAATGTTTAGAATTTTTATAATTTATCGCCCATTTAGATTTTTTGCCTTTATAGGGCTTTTAATGTTTTTAGCGGCTGCAATTTTAGGTTTTAGATTTTTGTATTTTTATTTAACCGGCAGTGGGCAAGGGCATATTCAATCATTAATCTTATGTGCGATATTGTCCATACTTGCATTTCAGTGCGGACTATTGGCAATTATTTCGGATTTACTTGCCATAAATAGAAAATTGCTTGAAGATGTTCAATTCAATTTAAGAGAAAAAAAATAATTTTATTGTTGTTAAGTGTTGAAAAAACCCTCCTTATAAAAGGAGGGTTTAACTTATTCTCACCAAGTGCATCGCACTAAGGTTCGATTAAAGGTTTCGGGTACGGTGTCGCCCTGTTCGCCTGCTCATCGCAGCCGCCACGGGCTCACACACCTGAGGCTTAAACCTTCGTTCGCTAAGTGCAGTAGCACTATGCTCACTCGGTTTCAGTGTACGGTGTCGCCCTGTTCGCCTGCTCATCGCAGCCGCCACGGGCTCACACACCTGAGGCAAACTTTATCTCACCAAGTGCATCGCACTAAGGTTCGATTAAAGTTTGCTTGCTACCATCAATGTAGTTTCAGCCAATCTTGTTGAGTAGCCCATTTCGTTATCGTACCATGAAACAACTTTAACCATATTGTCGCCCATAGTCATTGTTAGAGCAGCGTCAACTGTTGAAGATTGCGAAGTTCCGATAAAGTCAGAAGATACCAACGGTTCTTCGCTGTAGCAAAGTACTTTGCCGTCAGCTGCAGCTTTCAAAGCTTCGTTAACTGCTTCAACCGTAACAGGTTTTGATGTTTCAACTACAACGTCAACAACTGAAACATCAGGAGTAGGAACTCTCATAGCAAAACCGTTTAATTTACCTTTCAATTGAGGTAATACTAATGCAACAGCTTTAGCTGCACCTGTTGTAGTAGGAACGATGTTTAGAGCGCCTGCTCTAGCACGACGAGGATCTTTGTGACCTGCATCAAGAATTCTTTGGTCGCCTGTGTAGCTGTGAACTGTTGTCATTAAGCCTTTAACGATACCGAATTTTTCATCAAGAACTTTTGCAACAGGAGCTAAGCAGTTAGTTGTGCAAGAAGCCATTGAAATAATATTGTGTTTAGCAGGATCATATTCGTTGTCATTAACGCCTAAAACGATTGTTTTGTCTTCGTTTTTAGCAGGAGCTGAAATAATAACTTTTTTAGCGCCTGCATCTAAGTGAGCTTTTGCTTTTGTAGCATCTGTAAAGAAACCTGTTGATTCAACAACAACTTCAACACCCAAGTCTTTCCAGGGAAGTTGAGCAGGATCTTTTTCTGAATAGAATTTAATTTTTTTACCGTTGATTACAAGACCGTCTTCAACTACTTCAACTGTACCGTCAAATTTACCCATAACTGAGTCATATTTGAAAACATGAGCAGCATTTGCAGGTGTTAAACCGGGGTCATTGATTGCAACGTAATTAATTTTGTCATAAATACCTTCTCTGATAGCGGCTCTTAAAGTATTACGGCCAATTCTGCCGAAGCCGTTAATTGCTACATTTACCATATTTGGCTCTCCTTCTAATGTAAAATGTAAATACTACGGTTAAATTATGTAACAAACATAAAACATGTGCAACAGGTTTGTGTTAGTATAAAATTTATATTCTAATCGGATAAGAAAAGTGAGAAAGATTTTAAAGGATATTTGGGGTTTTATTAAAAAAGTCAGCGTGCCTGATGTTATTTTTGTAATTATAATTCTGGTATTTATTATCATACCGAACACTAAGTTTGATAAAAAACAATATGAACTTGTGGAGAAAAGACCGCTTGCAAAGATGCCAAAATTAATTGTTGATGGCAAAATAAATAAAGAATTTGGCAAGCAATTTGAAAATTTTTACAACGACAGGTTTAGAAAAAGAAGCGTTTGTATAGATAAAAATCTTATAATAAAGGGATTTATTAACGGCAGAATGGAAAATTATCTTGAAATCGAAGGTCAGGACAGTTGGCTATTTTTCAAGGGCGATAATTCTGTTGCAAATTATCAAAACAAGGTCTTATTTTCGGATTTAGAATTGATGAGGATAAAACATAATTTAGATGTTTTGAACAATTGGTGCAATAAAAACAACATTAAGCTGATTGTTATTATACCTCCGGATAAAAATAGGATCTACGGGGAATATTTTCCAAGACATATTAAGAAAGTAAACCCCAAAAGCAGGGTACAACTTTTAAAAGAGTATTTGGATAAATATTCAGATATAAGTGTTATTTATCCTATTGAGCAAATGTATGCCAGAAAAAAGCTTGATAATGAACCCCTGTATTATTATACGGATACTCACTGGACTCCGGTTGGGGCTTATGTTGCATATAATGAGGTTATTAAACAAATGAAGCAAAGCTATCCGTATATTAGGGGGGTTGATTGCAATAGATTGAATTCAAAAAGAATGACTTTTGAAGATAGGTTTAAAAGATATGGTGACGGTGCAAATAATTTGAAGATAAAAGACTATGATTTTAAATATCTATTCTATGAAGACAACAAAAATTATCATCCTAATAAATATAATTTAAAAATAGGTATTATCGGAGATTCTTTTTCAGGTGAGCTTTCACACTGGCTGGGTATGAGTTTTAATACGGAATTTTACTGGTATAATGAGAAAATAGAGTTGTTTGATAATTTTTCAATGAAATTATGGGAAGATAAGGTTTTAAGCTATAACCCTGATTTTTTGGTAGTTGAATTTGTTGAGAGATTTGCATACAAGTTACTTGACTTATATAAGGATTAATTATGTTATTTAGTTCAATGGTATTTATATTCGTATTTTTGCCCATAGTTTTGGCTTTGTATTACATTTCTCCACGCAGGTTTAAAAACTTAATCCTGCTTATATCAAGCATTATTTTCTACGCATGGGGTGAGCCTGTTTATGTGTC
>CALUXZ010000082.1 GCA_944324875.1 Candidatus Gastranaerophilales bacterium
AATATCTTTTTCATATATTTTAAGCCTCATTTTACTCAAAACCTATGAAAATTTTACAATAACTAAAGCTTAAAATCAAACCAAGCCTAAATTTTGCTTATTATTTCTTTATAATCAATGTTTAAACATTCGCTGCTGTCGCAGTTTTGCGCCCTTTTGTGCCATAAACAGGGCCGGCATGGAACATTGTTTTTTATTACATGGAATTTTTCATTTTTTGGCAAAAGTTTTTCTTCATTTGTCGGACCAAAAATTGCAAAAGTCTTGACATTTACCCCTACTGCCACATGCATTGGGGCAGAATCCGCACAAATTGTGCATTTTGCCTTATTAAATATATTTGCCATATCAAGCAAGCTTTTTGTTTTGTTGAAATAATTTATAAAATTTTGATTTGATGAAATTTTTTCATCGGCAATAATTTTAGAAATTAAATCTTCATCATCACGTGTGCCAAAAAGCACCACTTTTTCGCCCTTTTCAAGTAATTCTGTGATTAAATTTTTCCAAAAATCTAAATTTGGGCATTTTAGGATATTTTTGCTTATGCTCATTTTGCTCACCCCCGGGTGAATGGCTACAAATTCACCTTTTGTAAGGTTTTGAGGCAAAATGTAATTTTCATCAACGGTAATTTTAGGAAGTTCGCAATCTAAATTACAAATTGGCGAAACTAAGTCGTGATACATATTTGAGGCATATTGATTTTCGTTTAACTCTACACTTTTTGTAAGTAAAAAAGAAGTTTTTGACCTAAACCCAATGCGCTCTTTTATTCCTGTTAAAAACAGCAAAATGGCTACCAGCGGAGATTTTCCGCTTGATATTACAATATCAAAATTTTTAGTCCAAACTTTGGTTAAAAATTTAAAAATATTTAAATATTTTTTTACCCCTTTTGCTTTTATGTCTGCTTTTATTGTGTCGTTAATATCAGGGCAAAGTTGCACTATGCTTGCACTTCGAGGTTCAAGAGCAAGAGTAATTTTGCACTCTTTAAAAGTGTCTTTAAGGCTTTTTATAACGGGCATAAAAAGAATTTCATCCCCTATTCCGCCCCAGTTTACAAGTAAAATGTTTTTATATTCCTTTTTTTGTGCCATTTTTACCCTCTTTATAATTTTACTTCTTTTTAATTTTATAATAAAATAAATCTATGAGCGAGTTAACTTTAAATTATACCGGAATTGGTTCTTTGCCCTTCAAAGGCGAAAATGCACCAAAACAAGCACTGGACTTTATTTTTAAGGAACTTAAAAGCATACCTTTTTGGCCGCAGTTGCCTCATTTTGCACCTGAAGAAGATATGGTGTTTCAATACACTCAAAACCTTGCAGGGCTTAGCTTTGAAGGTGATAAATATTTTTTAAATCCTGAAAGCGAAGAATTTTTTTCTGCCCTTGAAGAATTATTTTTCGATTATGAAAATGTTATAAGTGCAGATGATTTAATTCAATGTGAAAAAACGCTTGATAAATATGCGATTTTGCCGCCAAATTCAAATTCTCTTGCACCTTTTTTAAATGAACTAAAACATCACAACCCTGATTTTGTAAAAGGTTCAATAACAGGTCCTTTCACTTTTTCAACTTCAATAACTGACAATGAAGGTAAATGTGCATATTATAACGATGTTTTAAAAGATGTTTGCACAAAAACGCTTTCGCTTAAAGCACTTTGGCAGGTCAAGGAGTTTAAAAAGGCTGCACCAGGTGCAAAGTCAATAATTTTTATGGATGAGCCTTCAATTTCACAAGTCGGCTCTTGCGCATTTTTGTCGGTTGAAAGTTCTGATGTAGTTGAAATGCTGAAAATTATTGCAGATGACTTGAAAAAATTCGGTGCCCTAAGTGGTGTACACTGCTGTGGCAAAACTGATTGGGAAATTGCTCTTTCAAGTAATGTTGATATTGTTAATTTTGACGCTTATTCATATTCGCAAAGTGTTGCAAATTTTGCGCCTCAGGCTAAAAAATTCCTTGAAAACGGCGGCATATTTGCCTTTGGAATTGTTCCGACTTTAGATAAAGATGAATTGAAAAACCTTGATGTAGATACACTTGAGGAAAAATTTAATGATTCTATAAAATGTTTTACATCAAAAGGCATTGATAAAAATTTGCTATTAAAACAGTCGTTCATTACCCCTTCTTGCGGTTGCGGTTCACTTGATGACGAGGGTGCACTAAAGGCGCTAAAACTTGCGCATGAGCTTTCACAACGCTTGAAAGAAAGGTGTGGTGCGCTTTTATGACACATACTCTTGCACTTTTAGGCAAAGGCGGAAGCGGTAAAACTACTCTGACAAGGGCTTTTTGCTCTCTTTTAAGGGAATATTTTCCATTTTCATCGATTTTACTTGTGGATAATGACCTAACTTGCGAGCTTGCAGGCAGTTTCGGTTTAAAATCAAGAAATACAATATATGGTATTCGCTCGGGTAAACACGAGTATAAAACAGGCATACCAAAGGGCATGACAAAACAAGAATACATTGAGTGGGCGCTTGAGGACATTTTAGAAGAAGTGGAAGAAAATACGGAAATTATTGTGTCTTGGTTTGTTGCCTCAAAAGACTGTCGTTGCCCTATTACAAAGCAGATGAATGACGCTCTTGTAAAGCTTGTCGACAGATATGATTTTGTTATTTTTGATTGTGAATTTGACCTTAAATATTTAAATTTACTTGTGGATTACCCTATTGATACCTCAATAATCGTTGCTAATCCTACTCAAAAGTCCATTCATCTTGCAGGCGAAATTTATGACTTTTCTAAAAAATACGCAGCAGACGGGCAATTTGGGGTAATTTTAAATAAAGCTGAAAAAGAAACTTTAAATAAATTTGTTGAGCAAATAAACCTCAATAACCTTAATTTACTTGGAATTATCGATGATTTGGGTGATGATGTGAGCTATGAAAAGGTTAAAGAAATTATAAAAGATTTTTACCCTCGTTTAAATCTCCCGCAAGATATTTCAGGAGGGGTATAAAATGGCTCAAATAATGGATGGCAAGGCTTATTCAAAAGAAATCCTTGCACAGATTAAACTAAAAGTTGAAAAGTTGCAAAAAAAGCCCTCTTTGGCGGTAATTCTTGTCGGAAATGACCCTGCATCGCAAATTTATGTAAGCAACAAGGAAAAAACTGCGCGCGAGCTTGGTTTTATTTCAAAAACCTGCCATTTAAAAGAAAATACAAGCTCAAACGAGCTAAAGGATTTAATTTTAAACTTAAATTTAGATGAGGATACAGATGCGATTTTACTGCAGTTGCCATTGCCTAAACACCTTATGCCACAGGAATTTATAGAGCTTATCGACCCGAAAAAAGATGTCGATGGCTTTCATCCCATAAACTGTGGCAGACTTTTGACAAATTCAAACCCTTATGCTGTTTCTTGCACTCCAAAGGGCATTATAAAGCTTTTAAAAAAATATAACGTAGAAATTCAAGGCGCAAATACTGTTGTCATAGGGCGTTCTAATATGGTAGGTAAACCTTTGTCGCAGTTGCTTTTAGCGCAAAATGCAACAGTTACGGTTGCACATTCTAAAACAAAAAATTTGCCTGAAATTACACAAAAAGCGGATATTTTAATTAGCGCAACAGGCATAAAAGGGCTTGTAACAAGGGATTTTGTAAAATCAGGGGCTGTTGTTGTCGATGTTGGAATTTCTCGTGATGAAAACGGAAAAATTAAGGGAGATGTTGAATTTGAGGAAGTTTCAAAAGTTGCCTCCCTTATAACGCCTGTCCCCGGGGGGATTGGACCTATGACAATTGCCATGTTAATGGAAAATACGCTGGAGCTTAGTTTAAACAATGCAAAATTTTAGGGGTACTTTTGTAAACAAACACCGGGACGCCTGGGTTGAGGTGAATTTAGGGCATTTAGAGCATAATATTTTGCAAATTAAAAAAGCAATTTTTGGTGATGATAAAAATAATGACGTCAAATTGCTTGCGGTTATTAAAGCTGATGCTTACGGACATGGTTCAATTATGTGTGCGCCAACGCTTTTAGCTTGTGGGATAGATGTTTTTGGCGTTGCAAGTATAGATGAGGCACTTGAGTTAAGGCAAAATAAGTTCACAGCGCCGATTTTGGTGCTCGGGTCAGTTCCCATTTGGTCTTATGAAACTGCAATAAAAAATGACATAACAGTGTCGATTTTCTCTGATGAACATCTTGAGGCAGCACGCCTGATTAGCGAGCGTTTAGGCGGTAAAAAATTAAAAGCTCACATAAAAATCGACACAGGCATGAATAGAATCGGTATAAATCCAAAGAGCGCAATAGAATTTTTTAACAAGGCAAAAAGCGCGCCATATTTAGACTTAAGGGGTATTTTTACACATTTTGCCGATGTAGAAAGTAATGAAATTACAAAAAAACAAATTGAAAATTTTAAATATGTCATAAATTCAGTAGACACAACAGGTTTGACCGTTCATTGTTCAAATTCTGCAGCCAGCCTTTTTTATGGCGATTTAAAATATAACATGTTGCGCTTAGGTATTATTTTATACGGTTTAACGCCCTTGAGCTACAAAAATCCTAAAAATTCAATGCTGCCTGATTTAAAACAGGTTATAGGTTTAAAAGGCAGAATTACAAACATTCACACAATTGAAAAGGGTGACGGGGTCAGCTACGGTCATATTTTTAAGGCAGATAAAAAAACTCGAGTCGCAACTATCCCAATTGGTTATGCAGATGGTGTTTCAAGGTCATTGTCAGGTAAGATTAAAGCAAGTCTAAACGGGAAAATTATTAATCAAATCGGGCGCATTACCATGGATCAAATGATGTTTGATATTGGCGATATAGAGGCGCAAAACGGCGATGTAATAACGCTTTTAGGGGATGATGAGGCGGGGAATTTTTTCTCTATTGACTGTTGGGCGCAAGAGTTGGATACTATAAACTATGAACTGACATGTCGCTTAAAAGTCCGCCTGCCAAGGATTTATGTCAGATAAGAGGTATTAACAATGAAAAAAACTTTTTTATACGATGAGCATATTGCACTCGGGGCAAAGATGGTCGAGTTTGGCGG
>CALUXZ010000083.1 GCA_944324875.1 Candidatus Gastranaerophilales bacterium
ACTTGGCAAAAAGTTATTGATGAGATAAAAATTAATATACCTGAAACAGCACATACATGGCTCAATAACCTTGAACCGGCACTACCTTTATATGAAAATCCATCAAACGGTATCTTTCTTATGAAAAGCAATCAGGGTTTTGGTATTCAGGTTTTAACCCAAAAATATTTAAATGAAATCGAAGAAGCTTTGCAAAAAGTTACTTCTTTAAAAAGAAGTGTAAGGATTGTACTTGATGACACTCAACCAACCAAGAAAAAACAGCCCAAGCAGCCTCAACAGCATGCACTAATGCAGGAGCAGATTGATAATCTTAAACAAATGCATTCTTTTTGCGGGTTAAATTTAAAATACACTTTTGATAATTTTGTCTGTGGTGAAAATTCAAATTTTGCATTTAATGTTGCAAAAATGGTTGCACAAGCCCCGGGGCAAAAATACAACCCACTTTATATTTACGGCAATGTCGGACTTGGCAAAACTCACTTAATGCAGGCAATAGGACATGAAATACTAAAAAATTTCCCAACTCTTAAAGTAAAATATGCAAAAGCTGAAGAAATAACTAATCAACTGACAGAATCAGGCATTGTTCTTGCTGAGCGAAATTCAAAAATGAAAAAACTTCGTGATCAATACAGAAACATAGATGTACTTTTGCTTGATGATATTCAATTTGCGGAAGGAAAACAAAGGACTGAGGAAGAAATTTTCAGTATTTTTGATGTTTTATTTCATGCCGGAAAGCAAATAGTTTTTGCATCAGACAGACCGCCATCATCTCTTGTATGTACTCCTGACAGGCTAAAAAGCAGGTATGAATGGGGTTTGAATGTTGAAATACAAATCCCTGATTTAAATACTAGGTTTGAAATTATTAAAAAGCATGCAAAACGCTCTAATTTTGAAATTAATGACGATGTTGCAATGTTGCTTGCAAAAACATACAACAGAAACATAAGAGAGCTAGAGGGTGCATACAATAAATTAAGCGCATACGCTTCAATTCAAGGAGTTGAAGCAAGCGTTGAACTTGCACAAAAAATCCTTAATTTAAATGCAAATGCCAAAAAAATAACGCCTGAAAATATAATTGATAAAACAGCAAAATTTTTAGGTGTTAAAAAAGAAGATATTTTATCTTGTTCACGCTCAAAAGATATTGCAAACGCAAGAAGGCTGGCTATGTATTTGTGTCGGGAAAATACTCAAATGAGCCTGCCAGAGATAGGTGAAGCATTTAATAAGAACCATACAACTGTGCTATATAGTTGGGAAAAAGTTAAAAAAGAAGCGGCAGCAGATAAAGAGCTTAAAGAAACAATAAACGAATTAAACAAGTTTATAATAAATTAAAGCTCAAATTTTAAAATATTATTACCATCTTGTTCTGAAACTATTAACAATTTTCTTGTCTTGTCAATGCCTATGCAATAAGGTTTTTTCAGTTTTGCAAACTCGCTTATTACACCGCTTTGTGTAACTTTTAAAATATTGTTTTTTGTATAGTTTGCAACATACAAATTGTCAAATTCATCAATTGCAATACCTACAGGACCGCCCAGATTTACAGATTCAACATATACACTTTTTGTCCCATCTGGAGCAATCCTAAATACTTTATTGTCTGAAAAACTTGCAGCATAGATGTTTCCGGAAGAATCTGCCGCAACACCTGACGGTGCTTTCAAATTGACAATTATATTACTTTGTAAAGTCGGTTTCTGCTCTACGCTATTTACAGGTACTGTTTGAATTTTATTTTGTAGCTGTACCTGTGCCTGTTGCTCTTTTTCTTTTTGAATAGCAATAAGTTCAGCCTGTCTTTTTTTAATTTTATTTTCTAAAGTAAGAACTTGTGTATAAATATCTTCATTTAATGGAATTTTATCCAAATACGACAATGCTTTTGACAAATAGCCACGTTTGTATAAAAGTTTGCCAAGCTCGTAAACACTCTCGTAATCATCAGGTTTTAATTGAACAACTTTTTCATAACTCTTTATGGCAGAATCAAAATAACCATAAGATGCTTGTATCTGCGCTAAATTATAATATGCTTCATAAAACTTTGGATCAATTGAAATAGCTTTTTTAAAATATTCCATTGATTTTTGTACTTGATTTTGCGAATAATAATCAATACCAAGATTATACAAAGATGTCGCATCCTCAAGAGTATAAGCATTTGCAGCCGGTGTATAAACAAGGGTTAAAACACTAAAAAATGAAAAAAACAAACTTAAAAATCTTTTTTTCATGGTAATATTATTATACCAAAAAAGGATAATATTACAATGGTAATAAATTTTAACGGGAGAAAAAATGCTTATATTTGCAATAGAATCAAGCTGTGATGAAACAGCTTGCGCCATTGTAAAAGACGGACGAGAAGTTATTTCTAATGTTGTTTTTTCGCAAATTAAAACACATCAAAAATTTGGTGGAGTTGTTCCTGAAGTTGCAGCACGTGAACATCTTGAATCAATTGGACCCGTTATAAAAGAAACCTTTGAACAAGCACAAATAAAACCATCCGAAATTGACGCTTTTTCTTCAACTGTAGGCCCCGGGCTTGTCGGGTGCTTACTTGTTGGGCTAAATGCCGCAAAGACATTATCCCTTGTTTATAATAAGCCTTATATTGGTGTTAACCACCTGCAAGCTCACGTTTGTGCTAATTTTATAGAGTCGGATTTAAAACCGCCATTTATGTGCTTACTTGTATCCGGTGGGCATACTCAAATAATACATGTTAAAGATTTTAACGACCAAACAATTGTAGCCTCAACCATAGATGATGCTATAGGTGAAGTTTATGACAAAGTTGCACGTCTTATGGGGCTTCCTTACCCCGGCGGCATAATGCTTGATAAATTAGCGCAAGAAGGAAATCCTTTTGCCTTTAAACTGCCAGAGGCAAATGTTGCTGAAGATGAGTTTAGTTTTTCCGGTCTTAAAACAGCACTTTTAAGGCTTACGCAAAGTTTTAAAGACAAAGAAATGCCAATAAAAGATATTTGCGCAAGTTTTCAGGAAAGAGTTTCCGATACATTAATTAAAAAAACCCTAAATTTGGCTGATAAATTTAATTGCAAAACAATAGTTTGCGCAGGTGGAGTTGCGGCAAACTCTGAACTTAGAAAAAAACTTTTTGCACTAAATGAAAAAGGCTATAAAACATACGCACCCAAAATGAAATACTGCACAGATAACGCTGCAATGGTAGGCTCTTGTGCTTATTTTAATCCAATAAAGTGTAAAAATCCTCTTGAATTAGAGGTATTCTCAAGAGCTTAGTTATTTTATTTCTTTTGCAATTAAATTTTTTGCAAATTCAAGTTGTCTATCAAAATTTTTATTAACATCATCTCTGGTGAATGTAACTTCGTAATCAGGCTCTATGCCTTTTTTATTAATATCTCTGCCATTAGGAGTTAAATATTTTGCAATAGTTAAATTCATTCCCATTTGGTTTGGCAGTGCATATATTTTTTGTACTACTCCCTTGCCAAAAGTTTTTGTACCTACTATTTTTGCTCGGTTATTGTCTTTTAGTGCACCCGATACAATCTCTGAAGCTGATGCGCTGTCGCCATCAACAAGAACAACAAGCGGTTTGTCATAAACAAACTTACCCTTTTGTACACCATAAGAGCTGCTTAACCCGTCCCGTCCTATGACACTTACTATGTTACCGCTTTTTAAAAATAAATTAGATACAAATACTGCATTTTGAAAAAGTCCTCCGGTATTCCCACGCAGATCCAAAATGAGACCCTTAGTATCTTTTATTTTGTTCATAGCATTTATGAATTCAATAGGGGTGTCATTACCTATAAAACTTATGATATGTATATAGCCTGTATCTTTATCAAGTTTTGCACACTCAACTGTTTTAACCTTAATTTCCGCACGCTTAATTTTTTTTGTAAGTTTGTTGCCATCCCTTGAAATTACAAGAGTTACAACCTCGTTTAGCGCACCTTTAATGTATTGTGCCACCTGAAATATTGATTTACCTTTTATTTGATGATTATCAACACTTACAAGCATATCCCCCTGCTTTAAACCTGATAAATCAGCGGGAGAGCCTTTTATGACATTTACAATGTAAATTTTACCGGATACAGAGGCAATATTAACGCCAATGCCGTACATTTTAGATTCAATAGAATTGCTCTGTTCCAGAAATTCTTCTTTTGATAATAATCTTGAATATGGATCATCTAAGCTTGCAAGCATTGTATTAATTGCAACATAAGCATCGTCATTGTCTGCAATTTTATTTACATATCTTCTTTTCCACCTGTGCCAGTTTTGGTCGTTTAAGTGTGGTTCTGCATAACTTTGTTTTACAAGCAGCCAACTTTCCAGAAAAAGATCTTTAGGGTTTGCTTTTTCCTCGTTAATGTATGAATTTGAAGAAATTTCATTTATGCGCTCAATTTGTGCATTTTTATAATTTTGCAGACTTACACCAAAAAGAACAATAAGCGACAAGCATAAAATAGCGAGTTGTATATTTTTTAACTTTTTAAACATTTCTATCCGTTCGTTTTATTTTTAGATTTTACGCCCGTAGGGATTAATCTGTATCCCCCTCCGTATATTGTCTCAATGTATTTATTTTTTTCAT
Organism: Candidatus Gastranaerophilales bacterium; assembly: GCA_944324875.1. Lineage (GTDB taxonomy): Bacteria > Cyanobacteriota > Vampirovibrionia > Gastranaerophilales > Gastranaerophilaceae > Galligastranaerophilus. The sequence goes on from CALUXZ010000083.1 coordinate 4,640, forward strand.
CAGAAATTTCATCAATTTTGGAGCGAAGATGCCTTATGTGAACCCTTATTGTATCTATATCTTCATCACCCTGATAGCCCCAAACTTCCTTTAGTAAAACTTTTGAAGAAACCATTTCATCATGGTGCTGCATAAGAACATTTAAAATCTCAAATTCTATCGGTGTCAATTTAGTGCTTTTATTAAGTATTTTGACACTGTAGCTTTCAGGAATCAAGGTTATATCGCCCAATGTTAAAACTTCTTTAAATCTTAAAGACTGCGCCACAAGTCCCGAACGATTTAAAAGTGCAAGTACGCGCGCTTTTAACTCCTCTATTTCGAATGGTTTTGTTAAATAATCATCAACGCCTGAATTAAAACCTCT
>CALUXZ010000084.1 GCA_944324875.1 Candidatus Gastranaerophilales bacterium
CAAATAATAATTTCAAGAACAAAGTTAATTGATATTGTAAAATACATTCCATACCCTGTTATTTCAGGATTTATGAACGCAGTGGGTACAATTTTAATTATTTTGCAGCTCAGCCCGTTTTTTGGCAACAAGTCTTTTGCAACACCACTTTTAGCATTGAAAAATCTTTCTTATTCTATGTTAAATATAAACGAAAATGCGCTTACAATAGGCTTGTTAGCCCTTGCAGTTATATTTTGGACACCTAAAAAAATAACAAATATAATCCCCTCACAAATTTTAGCGCTCATAATTACAACACTGGCTACAATTTTATACGGGCTAGAGCTCCCAACGGTTCAGGGAGTAAGTGCGCATTTACCCAATATTATATGGGCAGATTTTTCAAATTTAAAAATGCTAATCATTCCTGCGCTAATTATAGCTATTGTTTGCTCGTCAGAAAGTTTATTAACAAATCTGGTTGTGGATTCACTAACAAAAACCAACTGCAATAACAACAAAATGGTACTCTCGCAAGGTATAGGCAATATTATTTGCTCTCTTTTTGGTGCAATATGCGGCTCAGGTGCCACCATGCGCTCTGCAGCAGCCATTAAAGCAGGCGGTACAACAAGATTTTGTTCAATTTTTTGCGCAATAATTCTTCTTTTAATTATTTTATTCGCAAGCGATTTTGCAAATAAAATCCCCTTAAGCGCACTTGCAGCAGTACTTTTCAAAGTTGGTTTGGATATTGTAGATACTAAACTTTTAAAAGTTGTAAAATACGCACCAAAACAAGATTTATTTGTAATGCTGACAGTTTTTCTGTTGACAATATTTTACGACATTATAATTGCGGTTAGCACAGGGATAGTGCTGAGTGCATTGATTTTTGCAAAACAGCTGGCAGATAAAACAAATGTTAAATTTAAAGATATAGAGGATAAGCACACAATTGAGCTTGAGAAAAAATTGCAGGATGAAACAGGATACAAGATAAGAGTTGTGCACATTCTGGGTGAATTTTTCTTTGGAAGCGCAACACAAATTATCTCACATTTTGAAGAAATTCTGGGTACAAAATTTTTAATTATTTGTTATGAATCTGAAAATACTTTTGATATAAGTGCTATTTTTGCGCTTGAAGATATAATTACAAGGTTAAAATCTCAAGAGATAATCCCACATCTTGTAATTAAAAATTCTCAAATTTTTGAGCAGCTTGAAAAATTAAATATAGCGGATCAAATAGGTAAAGAAAATATATTTTGTAACGAAGAAGAAGCAATTAACCATGCTAAAAATCTTCTTAAACTTGAAGCAATTAAAAAGCGCAACTGATATAGTCTACAGGGGAATAAAATTTTAAATTGTTTTGTTTAACCTTTCAAAAAAGAAAGGAAACAAAATGACAAACAAACTTGACATATTTAAATGCAATGTCTGCGGAAACATTGTAGAAGTAGTACTTTCAGGCGGAGGCGAACTTGTTTGTTGCAATCATCCCATGGAGCTTTTAAAACCAAAAACCGCTGATATTACAATGGAAAAGCATGTTCCGGTATTAGAAGAACATGACGAAGAAAAAATTGTACGAGTAGGTTCTACCCCTCACCCTATGGAAGAAGACCATTACATTCAATTTATTGAAGTTATTTCAAAAGACCACAAATGGGTAAAAAGAAAATATTTAAAACCGCATGAACAACCTGAAATGAAGTTTAAATGCAAATGTGATAAGAAATTTGATGCATTTGAACTATGCAATTTGCATGGTCTTTGGGAAAACAAATTTGAGGGGGGAAATTAATATGGATAACAGATTAATTGAACATTTAAATCAACAAATTAATTTTGAATTTTACAGTGCATACCTATACCTTGCAATGTCCACATATTTTAGCGAAATAAATATGGATGGCTTTGCAAAATTTATGAAAAGTCAAGCAAAAGAAGAACTTGAACATGCGCAAAAAATTTATGATTATCTGCTTTTAAGAAACGAGAAAATATCATATCAAAGAATTGAAGCACCTGATACAGACTGGGTAAACGCTCAAGATGTACTAGATGAAGCAATTGAACATGAAAAAATGATAAGCACTAAAATCCACGAACTTTATAAAATCGCAAAGGAATCTGATGACTTTGCAACAATGAATTTTCTAAATTGGTTTGTAGAAGAACAACTTGAAGAAGAAGAAAAATTCAGAGTACTAAGAGAAAAAATTAAAGCATTTGACGAGTGCGCCTGCACTCTTGAAGCTATGGATAGAGAGCTTAATAAAGACTAGGTAAATGGGGCATTTGCCCCATTTATTTTATATTTTTTGAACAATAATTTTTTATTGAACACTTATCGCACAGTGGCTTTTGAGGTTTGCATATATTTTGCCCATGGGTTACAAGCAAAGTGTTAAAATCAATCCAATATTTTTTTGGCAATTTTTCCCTGAGCGCAAACTCTGTTTCATCAGGATTTTTTGTTTTTACATACCCCAAACGGTTAGAAATTCTGTGCACATGGACATCTACACATATTGCAGGCTTATTAAAGCCCTTAGTTAAAACCAAATTTGCAGTTTTTCTCCCTACTCCCTTAAACTTTACAAGCTCATCAATACTATCAGGCACCTTTGAGTTATATTTTTCAACAATTTCACGTGATAAGTCGATTATTTGGCGGGCTTTATTCTGATAAAATCCGACAGGATAAATTGCCTTAGATAAAGTTTCAAAATCAACATTCATAATCTCTTGCGGAGTTTTGCCAAGCTCAAGCATACGCATTGCAGCAGGGTAGGTTGTTTTATCATTTGTCCTTAAACTTAAAATGCAGCAAATCAAAACAATATAAGGATCTGCTACATGCTCCATAAATTCAACAAATTCAGTCCTTACAACTGCATTTGTTTCATTGTCTTTTTTTAAATTTTTAACTATATTATCTATATCCATTTTGGCAACTTGCATATAATGATAATTGTGATTATAATACGTAAAAAAGGAGAATACAAACTATGAGTAACGCTAAAGACATAAATGATGCAACTTTTGAAGCAGAAGTTTTAAAAAGTGAAAGCCTCACACTTGTTGATTTTTGGGCACCCTGGTGCGGTCCTTGCAGAAAAATGGGTCCGCTGCTGGATGAAATTGCTGCAGAATTTGAAGGCAAGTTAAAAGTTGTAAAAATTAACACTGATGAAAACCTAAAAACCGCAAAAGAATACCAAATAAGCGGTTTGCCAAGCTTATTACTATTTAAAAATGGCGAGGCTAAAGAAGTTATGGTTGGTTTAATGCCAAAATCAGCTATTATTTCAAATATTGAAAAACTTTTATAAAATTAACGCCTCCTTTTGGAGGCGTTTTTATTATTTTAAAAATGTGTTTTTGTAATTAGGGATTTTAAATTCTCTTTTATCTTCATCAGTCTTTGCAAATACTTCATAAACTTCAAGCGATTTATCTTTTGCAGAATTAACATATTCTTCACTCAAATACTTTTTATAAGTAGCGTTTAAATCACCGCTGTAGTTACCTAAAATCTTTGCAAAGTCGGAAAGCTCAGCCCTATTTGCACCACCTGCGTATGCTTTTGTTTTTGCATCCGTTCCTGACGGGCGAATTTCAACAAATTTATCGCTAAAATCAAGATAAGTGCCATCACCTACAAACTTGACATCAAGCAGTTTTGAAAAATCAAGATTGCTAAATGTTGACGAGAGAATTTCTTTTATGTTTTCAAGTGTGATTTTATTTTCATATTTAGCAATTGCAAGTGCAAGATAGAAAATATCGTTTTTAGTTCTCAAGCCTTCGCCCTTGAGCTTTGCCTCTTTTAATTTTTCAATGTTAGGTTCTGACTCATTATAGTATGCAATGTCTTCTCTTACGTCAAACTTTGCAATAATGCTATTTTTAGCATAAACACTGTTTAAATGCTCCCATAGAGAAACATTAAGACTTGCAACAAGTGCAGATGTAACAATTATAGCCTCAGTTGCACTTTTTTCTCTCATCGCAAGAGCGCATCTGCCGCCTAAAGATTTAATAAGTTCTTCCGAACCTATAATCATACCTCCTGATTCTTCACCGCCAAAAATCATTCTGGGCGAATCTCCAAGAGAAATTGTTTTTCCGAAAATATCAGTTATTTTAATATCTTTTACACCTTGTTCAATTTGGTATTCAATTTTTTTCGTTGCACTTGCTATTTCTTTAAAGCCAACAGGAGTGTTAATTACTTCAATACCGTTATTTTTTGCCCACTCGTCCCAAGTTTTTGAACTTGCAGTTGTTTTTATTATAAAACGTTTGTGCTTGTCAAATGTAGCGTTTTCCTTAAGCAAATGTGCCCAAAAGTCCATAATCATTAAAAATGCCTGATTTGCACTAAATACACACAATATGCGCTCATCATCAAGTTTTACCGTATCTACGCCGGTTTCATTAACTTGCTTTTCTTTTTTAATATCTTCAACCTGAACAACACTCAACCTGTCATGGTCAGGGTCTGTTACAAGGCAAACTGTACCTATGGGGTATTTTTTTAATTTTTCATCATATTTAAGTGTTTCAATAACAGGGAAATATTCCTTACCTTCTTTGTTTTTTGCAACAACCGTAATATCAAGCGACCAATCATAAAATTTAGAGTCTTTTATATCTTTGCCAATTGAGTGGAAAAATGGGTCTTCTTGAGTATTTAGCCAATCAAATTTGCTTTCAATACCCAGCTTATTTAATATTTTGCTTAAAGTATTGTAAGCAGCTCCACCAACGGCATCTATGACAATTTTCTTATCAAAATTTTTAATTAATTCAACATTTTTTTGATTAGCAACGCCATTTTTTAAGTATTCAACGTACAAGTCAATACCATTGTTTAGCTTTTGCATTGTTTTTTCATCAATTAAATCGTTTTGAGATGCTTCAAATTCAATTTTATATTCGCCTTCTTTTTCGACAGTATTTAAAATTTCCTCGATTTTATTAACAAATTCAAT
>CALUXZ010000085.1 GCA_944324875.1 Candidatus Gastranaerophilales bacterium
TATAGAGATTGCGGGTATAGTGCACAAAATTTCAAAAGAAGGTGTGCTTAAAAATTTAAAAATTTTTAGAAGCCCAAGCATAAAGGTAGGGAAAGTCACGAAAAATTATCCCGATTTTAGCAATCCTGAGAATTTTGTAAAATTGTTTGGCTTGCCTGTTAAAGTTAACAGCAGCGAACCAACAGAAACAGTAACTCATATTTTAAATGCACATTTTCACATTTTTGATGATGAAAGTTTTTTATGTGCCTTGTGCAAATATCTGGAAGGTTATGGCAAGTATAAAGCTCAAGTTATTGAAGCAATCAGAGAGGCACGGTGGCTGTATGACTAAACAAATCCTTGACTGCTGCTGCGGTTCTCGAATGTTTCATTTTGATAAAGAAAATCCGAATGTTGTTTATATGGATAACAGGGATTTTGAAGATACATTATGTGATGGCCGACAATTAAAAGTTCACCCTGATATTGTAGCGGACTTTAGAGATATACCTTTTAAAGATAATACTTTTTCTTTAGTTATATTCGACCCGCCGCATTTATTGAAAGTTGGTGAAAATAGCTGGCTTTGCAAGAAGTATGACAAATTAAACAAAACGTATCCGGTCGATATTAAAAAAGGATTTAATGAGTGTATGAGAGTACTGAAACCCAACGGAACATTGATTTTTAAATGGGCGACAAGGGATATTACGCTTAAACAAATTCTTGATGTTATAGAAACTCGGCCAATAATTTTTCACAAAAACCACAATACATTTTTCTTAGTTTTTATGAAAGGCGGTACAAATGACTAACCACATCAAAGAACTGATGAAAGCGGCAGGGGTAAGCAAATACAGGTATTTTAGACAATATAATTATGCTCAAGTACCGTACGGAAAAGAAGAATTACAAAAAAGTGTTGACCATGGTATAGAGTGCGTAAACATTCATAATACTAATGATAATTACATATATTGGACTGAACTTCGTTATCCCGCCTTTACGCCCGCAAGGCAGCTTGAATTGATTAAGTTGATAGGTTTTGAGAGAGGCTTTCAAATCCACCAAAATGGAGGTCTTGACTGGATACTTTCAGAGTCAATATATGCAGATTTAAACTTTAATACCCAGGGCTACAGTTATAGTTCTTTTGAAAATGCATTGTGTGATTTAACAGTTAATTTGTTAGAAAAAAATGCAATTGAAAAATCAGAAGTAAGGAGAATATTAAGCGAATGACAGATAAAGAACAGATAATAAAACAATTACAATCCGGTATTAAGTGCGATAAATCGTGCATTGGGCATAAGCTTATAACGCATAATCTATGTTTTACCTGTAAAGCCTTTAAAGACAGCTCTTATTATCAGGGTTACTTAAAAGATAAAACGGATGAAGAGATTGCATACGATATTGTGCACGCTCTCAAGGAGTTAGAACATGACGAATAAAAAATGTGAAGGCATAGATTGTGCATGGTGCATGAGTATTGAATGTCCAACAAAGGAAAGCAAAATGGCAGATAAAGAACAGGTAACAAACAGCAAAGAACAGGCAAACGACTCACTAAAAAATCAGAGTGAAAATTTTAATGAGAATTCTACTCAGGAAAAAGAACAGATAATAATTGACGGGGTAGACGTGAGCGAGTGCGGATATTTTTATATCAGACCGAATAACAGAGCCGTGTGTTGCACTTGTCATGTTGACTGTCATTGTGCAGCAAATCCAAACTGCTATTTCAAGCAACTAGCCCGCAAGACGCAGGAATGCGAGGAGCTGAAAAACATAATTGCCTATCCAAAATATAGAAACGAAATTGCCATAAAAGAGTTAGAGAATAAAACCAAGAAAGAATTAATTGAGGAAATTGTGCATCGTCACCAGATAGGTGAAAGCACTGTACATTGTGTTTATACACCATTAAGGGAAGAAAACAACCGCTACCGCAAGGCTCTTGAGGAGATAGAGAGAGAATTAAAAGAAGATATTTACTGCGAGAGTCAAGAATGCGGATGTGATGACTATGAAGAATGCTTGAGATGTACAAAAAACATAATCCTCGACATCATCAACAAAGCGAAAGGAAATAACCATGAAGCTGACAAAGATTGAAAAAGAAATCGCAAAGCTTGTGACAAGAGGGCACACAAACAAAGAAATCGCCCTTAGAGTCCATTTATCGCTACAGGGGGTCAAATGGAACCTTGCAAAGATTTACAAAAAGGCGGGTGTTAAAAACAAAATACAGCTTGCGGCGTTATATGCGGCGCTTGAAGCACTCAGGGAGTAAAAGTTTTTATAACTTCGTCAAGATTTAATTTTAGTGCGCGTGCTTTTTTTATAAATTCAGCCTCCGCGTAAGATACTCTTATTTGCTTATCGGCACGCTTACCGTCGCATGTTTTAATCTTTGCGCCCGCGCCTTCACGCGCACCGCCTTTATTTGGTTTTATTTTGTCCATGGTTGAAAAAACCTTTTATGATGTTATAATATATAAAGGGCGGGGTGCTGCTAACACCCCTTTAAAAACCCTTAATGGTTGATTAGAGCTAATATTATCAATAAGATAATTATTAGCTCTTTTTCGTTGATAACCATTTTCTCGCCTCCTTTCCGTCTGTGTAACCAATATAGTATGTGACGGGGGTGGGTTTTTAGGGCTTACCCTTTATTAAGTTTTCAAAGTTCTCTATATTTTTATTACAACACAATTATTGATTATGTCAACAATTTCAATAAAATATTTAAAATTTAAACTTTGGTCTAATTATTTTAATAAAATTTAGACTAATGTCGATTAAAGTCTATGTTATAATAATAGGCATAGCAAGTAGTTGAAACTTATTTTTAGCTCCGCTTGCCTGCAGGTTCCCTCGGGCGTGGGGCTTTTTTAATACCGGGGATTTAAAAATGAAATTTTTTTGTTGCAAAAGAGATTTTTTTACAGGCAAACCGCAGGATTTAATATATTTTGATAAAAGCATTATTAATTCAACAAACAATATAATTTTATCGTCACAGCGATTTATAAAATCATTTCAAGAGGGGCACAGATACTGGGCTTGTAAATATTTCGGATGCGACAAAAAAGAATGGGGGCGCTATAGAGAGAGAAAAATAACCCGCAGAGAAATATATAGTTTTTTTTGTCCCGTTTGCGGGTGTGTAAAAGTTAAAATCATTGATTTTGCAACCGTGTTAAGCCGTAAATTAAAACTCAGAGTAATTGAGCTGTCAGGGCAAAGCGCGCAGCAGTTTTTAAAGTTGAGTTATGATTTAAGGCAAAGCTGTGAAATTAGCAAGGCAGGCGGATTTTACGAGTCAAAGACAATACCTTTTGTGTACGGTAAAGCAATTTCACCCATAGAGCAAGGGGCAAGATACATAAACGACAAGGGATGGCGCGAAAAACACGTGCATAAAAGCTTAGTTACAAATGTTCAGGCATGAATTTTACAGTATCAAATAAAGAGTATCTTAAAAAGGTTTTGGGGCATATCCTTGCTAAATACAGAGAAAAAAGCATTGTAAATATTTCTTTTGAGGAGGTTAAAAAAACAAAAACAAAAAAGCAGCTCGGATTTATTTTCGGCGGAATAATCAAGGCGCTAATCAGTTATTTTAATTCGTTAGGGTATGATTACGACACGAATATAATAAAATACTGGCTGTATTATTCCTGCGGGGTGTATGACGAAAAGCAAGCGCCGGACGGGAGCATAATTTATATGCCTGTCACATTGTCGCAAATGGACATAAAACAAGCGAGCGACTTTATTAACAGAGTGATTTATTTTATCGACACAACGCCCATATTAAAAGGGGACAAGGACAACAGGGGATTTTGTTTAACGCCTGATTTAAGGTATTGTTGGACACGGCACGTGAGCGGGTTTGAGATTAATGAAGCGCTTGAAGAGAAAAAGCCGCAGTATGATGAGAGTTATTTAAGGTATCAGAGAAGAAAAAATTGCATATATTGCGGGGGTTTAGGTAATGAGGTGCACCACATTAAAAGAGGGTCGGGACTCGGGCGCAAAAATCCCGACTGGTTTACCATTCCCCTGTGTGAGAGGTGTCACAAGTTATTGCATGATGAAATAGGGGAGGCTGAATTTTTAAGAGGATTAAGCGGAGTATTAAACGGTCTTGATATAAAAGAATTCTGTGCGTTGTGCTATAAAAGATTTAAACTGCATTTGGAATAATAAAAGCGGCAGATGCCGCCCTCTTTTTGGTTTAATTGACGTACTCGGTAAATTCAAAACAGTCACGGGCAGCGCAAGTTTGCCCGTGTTTCCTTAAGCCTGTTTTTGTGTAAAGCCTACAATGGTACGGGCAGCCGCGCATTGCTGCCCGTTTTCTTTAGGCTTGTTTTATTAATATATTCTGAGTTCCTTTCTTTTTTTGTATTCTTTGCCCCGCGGACAAAAGAGTCTGCGGGGTCTTTAAAGTTTTAGAAGGTTTGCGGGGAGCGGGTGGCAAAAGATTACGCGAAAAGTTTTTATAATTCATCGACCTGGCGAAGGACGGCTTCCGCCTACAAGGCAAGCAAGTACGGAGTGTGCGAGCGCTGCGGGCGCCCGTATGGCAGGATAGTGCACCATAAAGTACACATAACGCCTGAGAATATTAACGATGTTGGTGTGGTGTTGAATTGGGATAATTTAGAGCTTTTGTGCATCGATTGTCATAATAGAGAACACTTTGAAAAAAACCTGTCGACCCGCGAGGGTCTTAAGTTTGATGAGTTGGGGTATTTGATTAAAGCGACCGTGCAAGAGCGACTAATGTAAGTACTATGATGTAAGACGACCGCCGCCAGAGCTGCTGTATGGATTAGCGCCGCCGCCGCAAAAGCCACCGCTTGGATGACTAATGCACGGGCAAGCGCCGCAAGATGAGCGCCGCAGGGGTGAGTACGGAACCCATACCCCCCCAAAAAAAATAACAACTCACCCCTCCCAACACCGCATGCCCCACTTATGTGTGATGTTGA
>CALUXZ010000086.1 GCA_944324875.1 Candidatus Gastranaerophilales bacterium
TAAAAGCCAGTTTTTTAGTAAATACAACACATTTTACAACACAATAGAATTAAATGAACTTAAAATCACTTGCAGCCTACGTTTAATCGAATAAGTTATGTAAAGATTTTCTGTAATTAAACGACCAGTTTGAGAAGTGCGGATGGTTTGAGAATTTCTTAATATAGCTGGATTTAGCACTGTTTTTAGGCGGTGCAAATGGTTTGAGAATTTTGGTAAGGTCCAGTTGTGCATGAAACTAAAAAATTAACATTAAATTTCAGAAAATTTAACACAAGGTTTTGGAAATTTCTAAAATTATTAAAATTGAAAATATATCAATTTGAATAAAATATGTTAATTGATACAAATACAACATACACTCATTCTTAGCGAGCACAAGCGAGCTTTAGAATGATGGATGCAAAACTCTAACATACAAGCAATTTTAATTGCGTAAGTATGTTAAGAGTTGTTGCCAAAGCTCGGAAGTGATGTTCCAATACATTTAATTCCGAGAATGCGTGTATAAAAATCATCAACTTAACGAAACTTGATTAAGAAATGTCTTTGAATAGGTTATAGCCTAAACCAATATCTCTCAACCATTTGAAAAGTGTTTGTTTAGAGTTGATTTTTAATTTTTAAAAAGGTGTTTGGGGAAGTCTTTACTTTAAAACATCAATATCCAATAATGCAAATGTAATGTAAAAGGAGGCTAAAACGATGACTACACAAGGAAAAAGGATTGCTTACATAAGAGTAAGCACACAAGAACAAAACACTGAAAGTCAAAAAGAAATTTTAAAACAATACAATATTGATAAATTTTTTGAGGAAAAAGTTAGCGGTAAAAATGCTAATCGCCCAAAACTTCTTGAAATGCTTGACTATGTCAGAGAGGGAGACATTGTTTTCATAAAAGATTTTTCAAGACTTGCAAGAAGTATGCAAGATTTATTGAGAATTATTGAAAAACTCAAAAATAAAAATGTAAAGCTGGTAAGTATTAAAGAGCAATTAGATACAAGCACGCCAAGCGGCAAGTTAATGGTTACAATGCTTGGTGCGATTTATGAATTTGAGCGTGAAAATTTAGAGAAAAAGAGGCAAGTTTGTTTTCATCATCGGCATTAACTATCAATTGTAAATTATTTGGATAAGTGTACTTACTGGTTTTAATTTGAAAAATCATCCTTTGTTCCGCTAAACGCAATTGATTTGCTGGCACTGTCATAATTACTTACCGTCAGATATAGCGTGTTTTCAAATTTAAAATAATTACCAATGAAATTTCTAATGTCTTGGGGTGTGATTTCACTCAAATATTGCATTTCGTGGATGGTTAAATTTTTGCTTGGATTTTGAACTTGCAAATTTTGGACTATTAGTGAATTTTGCTCTGACACCATAAGGTGGATGTTTTTCTTCTTTTTTTGATTGTTTCCAGTTCTTCTTGCGTAATTGGAGTATTTAAAAATTTAAAAATATATTGGTAAATCTTTCGAATAGTAAATTAAAAGAAGATATTTTATTTGTTTAAAAGGTTGAAAAATAATACCGCTTTAACAAATATCATTTTATTATTTGAATACTTGTTTTCTAATCTATGCTAAGATAAATTAGGTAAGAAATAGAGAATATAATAAATGAAAAAGATTTATATTGGTATGAGTGCTGATTTATTACATCCAGGGCACTTAAATATTATTGAGGAGGCAAGAAAACTTGGGGGAGAAGTTATAATTGGTCTATTGACAGACAAAGCTATAGCAAGTTATAAAAGACTTCCTTACATGTCTTTTGAGCAACGCAAAATCGTAATAGAGAATGTAAAAGGCGTATCAAAAGTTATTGCACAAGAAACCTTGGATTATGTCCCAAATTTAAGAAAAATAAAGCCTGACTATGTTTTACATGGTGATGATTGGAAAGAAGGTGTGCAGGCAAAAACAAGACAAAGAGTTATTGATGTTATGTCAGAGTGGGGTGGAAAGGTAGTTGATATTCCATATACACAGGGTATATCGTCTACCCAGTTGAATAATGTTTTAAGAGAAATAGGTACAACTCCGCAAATAAGATGTGAAAGATTAAGAAGATTGCTATCAAGCAAGGATATAGTAAGGATTTGCGAAGCACATAATGGGTTAAGTGGTCTTATCGTTGAAAACACTAGCGTAATGCAAAATAATAAAAAATATGAATTTGATGGTATTTGGATTTCTTCTCTTACTCAATCTGCTGCAAAAGCAAAGCCAGACACAGGTTATCTTGATACAACATCAAGGCTTGAGATGATTAATGATATTTTAGATGTTACAACAAAGTCTATAATTTACGACGGTGATAATGGCGGACCTGAAGAGCATTTTATTTTTACAATTAAATCTCTTGAAAGGCTTGGTGTGTCAGCAATTATAATTGAGGATAAGACAGGACTAAAGAGAAATTCACTATTTGGTACAGAAGTTTCACAAACTCAAGAAGATAAGGACATTTTTGCAAAAAAAATAAAAGCAGGAAAGCAAGCTCAAGTTTCCAAGCATTTTATGATTATTGCAAGGATTGAAAGTTTAATACTTAAAAAAGGAATGGATGATGCCTTGTTGAGAGCAAAAACGTATTTAGAAGCAGGCGCAGACGGAATTATGATTCACTCTTGTTCGGACTCGTTTAATGAAATACAAGAATTTGCACTGCATTATAATAAATTTGAAAATAAAAAGCCTCTTATTGTTGTACCTTCATCTTATTCACAGGTAAGTGAAGAAGAACTTATTAAAAATGGTATCAGTATGGTAATTTATGCAAATCATCTTTTAAGGGCAGCTTATCCTGCAATGGTTAAAACCGCACAATCAATTCTTAAAAATCACAGATGCAAAGAAGCATCAGATGAATATTGCATGAAAATTAAAGATATAATAACCTTGATACCGGGGGCAAAATGATAAGTACAAAAGCTTTTTATGATGTTTTAAAAAATCAAGGTGTTGATTTTTTTTGTGGCGTACCGGATAGTCTTTTAAAAGACTTATGTGCTTATATTAGTGATAATACTCAAGATAAAAATCATATCATATGTGCTAATGAAGGTAATGCTATTGCGCTTTGTGCAGGTCATTATCTTGCGAACTCTACTTTTGGGGTAGCCTATATGCAAAATTCCGGGCTTGGAAATTGTATAAATCCTTTACTTTCTCTTGTTGATGAAGAAGTATATAAAATACCGCTTTTAATGCTTATAGGCTGGAGAGGTGAAATAGGAACTCAGGACGAACCTCAACATCTTAAGCAAGGTAAGGTGAGTGATAAAATTTTAAAAGCTTGTAAGATTGAATATTCAATACTGTCCAAAGAAGAAAAAAATGCTCTTATAGAACTAGAAAAAGCCTGTGAATACATTAAAAGAAAATCAAAACCTTATGCAATAATTATTAGAAAAAATTCTTTTGAACCATACAAATTAAAGAATTCAAAAAAAACTAATTATAAAATGACGCGAGAATTTGCAATGAAAGAAGTTGTAAATTCAATTGATCAAAACTCTATTATAATTTCAACTACTGGGCAAATTTCAAGAGAATTGTATGAGATAAGAGAAAATTCAAACTGTTTTCATGAAAAAGATTTTTTAACAGTCGGTTCTATGGGGCATGCAAGTTCTATAGCTTTAGCTGTTGCACTTGAAAAGAAACAAAAAGAAATTTATTGTTTTGATGGTGATGGTGCAATGATAATGCATCTTGGTGCCTTGCCTGTTATTTCAAAAACACAATGTAAAAATTTTAAACATATTGTTTTTAATAATGAGGCCCATGATTCGGTTGGTGCACAACCAACAAGTGCGGATATGATTAACTTTATAAAATTAGCAAAGGCTTGTGGGTATAAAAATTCTTATAGGGCAGAAAATTTAAAAGAGTTAAAAAGTGTGCTTAAAAATTTCATTAATTCACAAGGTCCTTCTTTACTGGAAATAAAAGTTAAATGTGGGGCAAGAAAAGATTTAGGCAGGCCAAAGGAAAAGCCTTGTGAAAATAAAAAAATATTTATGGAATTTTTAAATGAAAATATAACTTTTCAAGAAGAAAATTCTTTTAAAAATCTCTCCAAAATAATAAAAAAACACAACGCAAAAAATGTTCTTTTGTTCTGTACAAAAAGTTGTTTTAAAAGATTTGAAAAACTTATAAATATGGAGTTAAAAGGAGCTAATTATAATATATATGATAACATTAATCCAAACCCAAAGTCATCTGAGGTTCTGAAAGCACTTAAAATATTAACTAATTTTGATTTTATTCTTGCAATAGGTGGTGGCAGTGTTATAGATTTTGCAAAACTTTTTAGATATTGTTATGATAATAAAATAACTCCTGATAAAGCAATTAATGTAAATAATGGCATTAAAATGACTCCCCTTGTTGCAGTACCTACAACTGCAGGAACGGGTGCAGAAGTTACAAAATTTGCAGTAATATATATCGAAGGTAAAAAATATTCTTTTGAAAATCAAAGTATTTTACCAGATTATGCGATAGTAGATGGGCGTTTTTCTAAAGACAGTCCAAAATATTTAAAAGCCTGTTGTGCTGTAGATGCTCTATGCCAAGCCATAGAATCTTATTGGTCAACGAATTCAAATGAAAAAAGTAAGTATTATGCAAAAAAAGCAATGGAGCTTTGCAGGGAATATCTTTGTGCCTATGTTAATTCTAATAATAAAAACGTTGCCCAAAAAATGGCAATTGCTGCTTTATTTTCCGGAAAGGCAATAAATATTTCTAAAACAACTGCAGCGCATGCCTTGTCTTATAAAATAACCACAGATTATAATCTGGCTCATGGACATGCTGTATCATTAAGTATTAAAGAGCTTATGAAAGTGAATGAAAAAGCTCAAAAAGTAACTGATCAAAGAGGTAGAGAATATGTAAGAAAAACTGTTCAAG
>CALUXZ010000087.1 GCA_944324875.1 Candidatus Gastranaerophilales bacterium
GAAAATGCGCGCATGATGGTGCTTGAGCGAAAAAATCAAACAATAGAGCACAAACACTTTTATGACATTGTTGATTTACTAAATCCTTTTGATGTGCTTGTTTTAAATAATACAAAGGTTTTTCCCGCGCGTTTGATTGCAAAACGCAACAGCGGCGGTGAGGTTGAGGTGTTTTTACTTAACCCTTGCGCGCAAAACAACTGCTGGTTTTGCCTTATGAAGCGTTCAAAAAGGGTAAAAGAAGGTGAAGAACTTTTTGTAAGTGATGATTTTAAAATAAAAGTTATTCAAAAAGATGTAGAAAAAGCAAAAGAGGGTGAGCTGCCTAAAAACATTGTAGAGCTTGAGTTTTTAGGGAATGATGTTTATGAAATTTTAAATAAATACGGCTCTATTCCTCTGCCACCTTATATTTCAAGAAAAACAAACGATGATGATAAGCAAGATTACCAGACAGTTTTTGCAAAAAATACAGGCTCAGCAGCAGCACCAACAGCAGGGTTGCACTTTAGCAAGGAAATTTTAAAAAAAATTGAAAACAAAGGCGTAAAAATTGTTTATGTTACTTTAAATGTAGGTTTGGGAACGTTTTTGCCTGTTAAGGTTGATGATTTTACAAAACACAAAATGCATTTTGAAAGTTTTGTAATTCCAGATGAGACAGCGCAAGCAATAAACAACGCTAAAGGTTCTGTTGTTGCAGTTGGAACGACGGTTTTAAGGACTCTTGAAGCGACTTATCAAAAACATGGTAAAGTTGTTGCAACACAAGATGAAACAGACATTTTTATTTATCCGCCATATAAAATAAAATCAATTGATAAACTTATAACAAACTTTCACTTGCCAAAATCAACACTTATTATGCTGGTTAGTGCTTTTGCAGGCAAAGATTTTACTTTTGAGGCTTATAAAAAAGCCGTAGAAGAAAAATACAGATTTTTCAGTTATGGCGATTGCATGTTTATTAGTTAGCACTTACATATTTAATAAGTTCATCCTGCCAACCGGTGTCTTTTTGTAAAAACATATTTGCACCGCGGTTTAAACATTTTACTTTGTGTTCACCTTTAGACGATGCAGTAATAACAACAATTTTAGTTTTTAAACCTTTTTGTACAATTGTTTTTTTGGTTTCATCTAAAAGTAAAAAACCTTCTCTTTCTGTTGATACAAATAAATCCATTATAATAAAGTCATAAACACTCTTTCTTATTAATTTTGCCGCACTGAATATGTCTTTTGCAGTATCAACCTCAAAACCAATTTTTTGAAACAAAATTTTTAATTGATATGTAACAACACCAATATCATCAACTACAAGCATTTTTCTTGCATCTCCAAAACCTGCCATAGCTAAATCTTTTTGCCACTGTTCTTCGCTGTAATTGTCCTCATGATTTGCATCATGAGGGATAATATCTAAGGATTCCGCATCGCTAAGTTTTTTTTCAATAACACAAAGTGCCAATCTTAGTGTTTCATCACTTATAATTTCCGGCTTTTCAGTTCCTGCTATCTTATAAATTAAATCAATGGTATCTTTGCTTATTGAAACATTTTCGTCACTCATGAATTTTAAATCCCTCATTTACAGTGTCAGTAATTCTTAATCCAAAATTATCTTCAATAATTACAACCTCGCCCTTGCCTATGGGCTTACCGTTTACAAGTAAATCAATGGGCTCTGCGGTTTTGTTTTCAAGTTCTATTATTGAACCTTTTGTAAGTTCAAGAATTTTTTTTAAAGTCATATCCGTTGAACCTAAAATTGCGCTTAATTCTAATTCAACATCCATTAAAAGCCCTAAAGTGCCGGATTGGTTTTCTTGTTGGGTTTCTTTTGGGCGTTCAACATTTTCAAATTTACTTAAATCAAGATTTTTTGGTTCTTTTTCAGACATTTTTATTCCTTTGGTACATATTTTTGGGCAATTTTAATACAAATTCTGCCTTCTTTTCTGCCCGGCATTGCACTAAATTTCTTTTTGTCATTTATTAAAACAAAAAGCTTTTCATCAATTTTTTGATCAAGTTTTATTACATCCCCCTCTTTCATTTCCAAAACATCGTTAATTAATATGTTTGTAGTACCTAAAATAACACTTAAATCAAGCAGAGCGGGATTAATTTTTGCAAGAATTTCATTTCTGCCGATTTCATTTGAAACAACATTTGTGTGTTGGAAAATATACTGCGGTGTTAGTTTTTGTAAAACAGTTTCTAATACGGGATACGGGAAACACAAATTTATAAGACCGAAATTTTTAGAGCCAAGACGAATTTCAAAAGAAATAAGCGCAACAATTTCGCCTGATGTTGTTATAGGTACAACATGATAACCATTGTCAAGGCTTGTAAATTCTGCTTTTACAGGCAAAACTGAACACCAGGAGTTTTCCAGAGTTTTTATTATTTTTTCTATAATTTTTTTAGCAAGAGCTTCTTCTATTTGTGTTAAGTCACGATTAAAATCACGGTTTGAGCCGTCCCCGCCAAGCATTCTGTCTAAAATGACGGTTAAAACTTCACTGCTTAAACCAAGAGAAATTTCGCCCGATAAGGGATTTAATTTAAAAATACCGTTTTGAAAGTGCGAAGGCATAGAGCAAACATACTCATCATAAGTTAATTGGTCAACGGAAATGATATCCATTTCAACATCCATACGAAGATAAGCGGTTAGAGTAAGTGCTAACTGTCTTACAAAATCACGGTGAATATCTTGAAGCGCACGCAAATGCTCTTTTGAAAATTTGTCGGGTCTTCTAAAATTATAAAGCTTATAGCCCTTTTTAAATTCCTCCGAAATTTCCTCAATAAGAGCAGATTCTTCTTCCAGTGCAGACAAATTTTCCTGATTCAAATCAGGGTTATTTTCGGGCATGTTGTTGTCTGTTTGGTTTTGCACTCATCCTCCGATAATAACATTACAGCACTTATATATTACTATTATAGAGCTTGTTTGTCTATCATGCGTATGATATACTTTTTTTGTATTTTAAAACAGGTGAGTTATGGAAGAATCCTTTGAAAAAAAGCGCTGGTATGATAAAGACCCTATTTTAAAAGAGGCTCTTGAATTATTGAGATTATCATCTGATAACGAAAAAGAAGCGGCAAAAGATTTTATTTTAAAATTACAGGAAGATGTAGCAAAAGATGTAATTGAACGTATTTACGAAATTGTTACAAAGTATCAAGGCAAGGGCAATCGCTGGTATGATAATGACCCTGTTATGATTAAGGCAATTGAGCTTTTAAGAAATGCCGAACCGAAAGTGCAAAGAAAGGCAGCGCTCAAGTTGCTTTTAGCTCTTGAAGAAAAGAGTTTCCCTCAAGATAATGATTAAAGATGTACAAAAAACTATAGATGAAAGAAACATTCCCTTACAAAAAGTGGGGGTAAAAGATGTCGAAACCCTTTTAAATATTGAAAGAAAAGGGCAAAAATCTTCGCAAAAAGTTTATGCAAAAGCTAAAATGAGTGTTTATTTGCCATCAAACTATAAAGGCACTCACATGAGCAGATTTATTGAAATTCTTGAGGATTATCGCAAAAAAAATCTTATAGGAATTGATATTAAAAATATGCTTGAGGATATGAAAATCAAGCTGGAGTCAAAAAGCGCATATTTAAAATTTGATTTTAAATATTTTGTTAAAAAGCCTGCTCCAAAGTCTGCTCTTGAGGCTCTTATGTGTTATGATTGTTATTTTGAAGGTACGCTTGATGAAAATAATAAATATAAATTTTACCTTGGTACAAAAGTGCCAATAACAACTCTTTGCCCCTGCTCAAAAGAAATTTCAGACTTTGGTGCGCATAATCAAAGAGCAGTTGTGAGTGTTAAAGTTTCTTATCCTGAAAATAAGCACATCTGGCTTGAAGATTTGATAAAAGATATTGAAAGCTGCTCGTCTTGCGAACTTTATTCACTTTTAAAAAGAGAAGATGAAAAATTTGTAACGGAAAGCGCTTATCAAAATCCAAAATTTGTAGAAGATGTTATGCGTGATGTGGTTTTAAAGCTTGAAAGTATTAATATAATTGATTATTACGAAGTTGAAATTGAAGCATTTGAAAGCATACATAATCACAGTGCATGGTGTAAACAAATTAAAAAATAAATATAAATTTTTGTAACAATTTATTGTTTAAATCATAAAGTTCATTAAAATTTATCCGAAGTACTTATTGTAAACAATAAGGACAACAAGGAGAAGACAATGGACAACATTTCAAAAATAGGCGCAAATGCTAATTTTTATGTTAATAACCAGCCTGTAAAAAAAGAAAACACTGCAAAAAAGGCAGATGACAATAATACTGCGCAAAATGCCGCACCAAATGAACAAAAAGACCCTAATGCAATTTTTGATGCAATGCAAATGAGCGCAATTCAAAATAAAGCTGTGGCTTTTGGAAAATTTGTAAATCCTAAAGATTATTTGTCTGAAGATAGAATTAAAGCAATTGAAACATCGATGGGTGTTTTTGAAAATAACACCGAAAATGCAAAAGTCGTGATGGATACGGAGTTTAAAGGAGTCAGCGCATGGGAAAATTTATCCGATGCACAAAAGCTGGCTATGGCTGCAAATATGCAGATTTAGTAATTATCCCCCTTATTTGTTCTTCTCACTATTGTTCAAAAATATCGCCAATGGTTTAATTGTTGGCGATATTTTGATTTATATTGTTCTTTATTTTTACGCAAAGCTCGCTTGACTCACGCATTGCGCCTGTGCTCGCTGCGCTTGCTACGGCGGTCATCGACAGTTACGCCTTTGGTCTTGCTCAACGCAAGCCCTAGGCTTCACTCCGGCTTACGCATTCCATTTCATCCAAGGAAGCAAATACGCTTGAAGCACCGCAATCAACGAATTGTACTTGTCCTGTTACTCCTGAAGACAAATCAGAAGCCAA
>CALUXZ010000088.1 GCA_944324875.1 Candidatus Gastranaerophilales bacterium
GCACCCTAAACGAGCCTTGGCGAGGTTATGCGCCTTGTGCGCAATTGGGTCGCGGACTTGTTTATTTTTTAGTTTGGGCAGTACTGGACTCGAACCAGCGACCCCCACAATGTCAATGTGATGCGCTACCAGCTGCGCTAACCGCCCAAACTAATTATTCAATTTTCAATTCAGCTGGTAGCGCTGCGCTATTTTTGAAAGTCGCAAGCTATACGCTCACTCCGTGCGCTAACCGCCCAAACTGCTTATAACATAATTTAACTATAAAATACATTAAAAAATCAACTACGCAAAAAAAATTTTTCACAAACTTTATAAAAAAGCATACAAGAAAGGCTGGAAAAATGTTAGGTAACAACAACATAAATTTTGGTTCATTAAGACTTTTAGAAAAATCCGTAACAAAAAATACTTTAGGGAAATATGTAGACAGCATGGATACAATGAGAGCCGTTTCTGACTCTTTGGGCAAGATTTCAAGACAAAGCGATGACATTCTTGTAGACATAAAAGGTAAAATTGTAAAAAACGCACAAGGTGACTTTTTCACATTTGAAACATTTAACGCAAAAGATTCATCCTTGCTTGGTAAAATGGCAATAGCAACCGACAATTTTGCTCAAAGGGCTGAATCATTTAGAAAATTTTGCGATGAAACAGTTGTTAATCTAATGAAGTTTTTTAAATAATTTAACAGTTTGACACACACAAAAATATGCTCTATTCTTATTAAAAGGTGTTGTTATACATACATAATAAGGAGAGAGCGGTAATGTCAAATGAAAATTTGGACAACGGCTTGTTTAAAGATGAAAGCGAAAAAACTCTGGTATTGCTTATTGTTATTTTAAGCATAATTTCAGGTTTTATTGCCCCTCTTGTACTTTGGTTGCTCAAAAAAAATGAGCTTTCCAATTTTGCAAAAAATATAATAAGAAAACTGTTAAATTTTGAACTTACACTTTTATGCCTTTGCATATTGTTTATAATTCCCTTTATAGGTCCTATAATTAGCTATATAGGCGGGCCTTTTGTATGGATTGTTAATGTCATATATTGCATTATGTGCGCTATGGCAGTTACAAATTCAAAGGACATAACTCTGCCAAGTTATCAATTTATTAAAGATTAAAAGTAATTAAGGAAAACTAATGTCACTCACCATAAACCCTATAGTTCAAAAATACAATTTAAATTTTTCAAAAACTAAAAAAAATACAAATAAAAATATTCAAAAAAATAATATTTCATTTACATCACTTGAAAGTGCAAATGGAATTGCAGCAAGAGCTTCAATCAATACAAAGCATTCAATGGTCACAAACAGCAAAACAAGACTCGGTGCTAATTACAATAAAGAAACAAATTCCGTTGATTTTAAGCTTGCATCAAAAAATGCAACACATATAATACTATGCATTTTTGACAAGCCAAAAGGACAAAATGCAACACATAATATAGAAATGAAAAGAAAAGACAACTCTGACATTTGGGAAGCTTCTGTTCCTTTGGATGAATTAGGATATTCAAAACATAACCCCATATATTACGGTTACAGAATCTTTGGTCCAAATTGGCAATTTAGTAAAGATTACTTTCAAGACAACTCTCAAGGCTTTAAATCTTTAGTGGATAAAGAAGGTAACCGCTTTAACCCTAACAAGCTTGCTTTTGACCCTTATGCAAAAGAACTGAGTCATCTGCCTTCGGATAATTCTCAAGGCGAAGATGCTTTTATAGTTAACAGTGAAAATTACCTTGAAGACAATGCAAAATACGCACCAAAAAGTGTTTTTACAATTCAAGATGAAACATTAATACCTAAAGCAACACCTCGCCCTCTTAGCGATGAGATAATAGGTGAAGTTCACATAAAAGATTTAAGCATAAACGAAAATATAGACGGCGCAGGCACATATTTAGGCGCTAAACAAATGGCAAAAAAACTAAAAGATATGGGCTTTACTATGATAGAATTTTTGCCTCTGACTGAATTTGACCATAAACAAGGTGGCGCAAATTATTGGGGTTATATGCCCTTAGGATATTTTGCACCTGCAAAAAAATATTCAAGCGATAAATCTGCAGGCGGAGCCCTCAGAGAATTTCGTGAAATGATAAAAGAATTCCACAAAAACGATTTAAAAGTATGTATGGATGTTGTTTATAATCACACAGGAGAAGCAGGGCTTGTTAATAATGATATAAATCAGGCAAGACAAACAAGTTTTTCTTTAATAGATAATCAAATGTACTATAAACAAAAAGCAGGTGTATACAATTCAAACTCGGGCTGTGGAAATGACATGAATGTAGCACAAGATGAGGTTATGAATTTTATTGCTGATTCTATAGCATTTTGGGCACATCAAGGAGTTGATGCTTTTAGATTTGACCTTGCCGTTGGTTTAATGGATATTGATAAAAGCGAAAAAGTATATTATGATGCTTCAAGAAGTTTGGTCGGAAAATTAAGTTCCATGCTAAAAGAACGTGGAATAAAAGTACTTGAACCTAACCAAAAAGGAGAAGGTATTTATTTAATAGCCGAACCTTGGACATGTGGGGGGCAAAACTCGTATCAATTAGGTCATTTCCCTGATGAATGGGCACAGTGGAACGATATTGCAAGAGAGGCAATTAAAAAAGATTCAACTTTTCCCTTTACACTTACTCCAAGAGCCTTAAGAAATGTTTTAGAAGGGTCTTATGACGTACTTGGCTCAGGTAATAAATCCATAAATTACGCTTATTCTCATGACGGATTTAACTTAAATGACGGCAATTCTTTTAAATCAGCACCTGATTGTTGGCATTACGCAACTGACTACAACGGAAATACAGCACGACAAGAAAGCGCCATGAAAAAGCAAATTGCGCTGACACTTCTATCGAAAGGTACGCCAATGTTGCAAGTTGGAGATGTTATAGCGCATTCAAAAGGTGGCAACGACAACAGCTACAATAAGGATGATGATACAAATTATCTTGATTTTTCAAAAACAAGAAATTTAGACTCAAGAAAAGGCAGGATTTATGATTTTACAAAAAAAATGATAGAATTCAGAAAAAAACATGTTGAGTTAAGGGACGGAACATTTAACAAAAATATCCAGTATTATAAACCCGATGGCACTTTTGCACATCCTTGGGACAAAAACTATTGGGATAATGTAAATTCAAATATTATTTGCTATAAAATAAAAGACGGTAGCCACATATTCTTTTCAACTTCATCTGACAATCATCATATAAATGTAATTTTGCCAAAAGCGCAAGAGGGCAAAAACTGGTATCTTCTCTGCGACACATCAAGAGAAAAATCTTTTGTAGAAGGAGATGAAAAAATTGACTATAACTATGTTCAGCATCCGCATTCTCTTTTAATATTTGAAGAAAGATAATCAAGATTTTACAGCCTCTTTTATTGATTTTACATATTCATATATTTTTAAATCTGCATTTTTGCCATATTGTGCTATTATTCGGACAATGCCCGAGCCTATTACAATACCATCTGCCGCATTTGAATATTTTTTTGCCTGTTCAAGCGTCGAAACTCCAAAACCAACAGCGCAAGGAATATCGCTGACTTCTTTTATAGAACAAACTAAATCTTCAATATTTTCTTCTTTTGAACCCATAGGCGGAACAATGTAAATAAAACCTTTTGCGCTTTTTGCAATTTTTTGCACTCTTTCCTTTGGAGCATTTGCAACAAGGCAAATTATATCTACATCATATTTTATTGCAACAAGCTCAACTTCTGTTTTTTCTTCATAAGGTAAATCAGGAATTATTACTCCTTGAACCCCTGCTTTTTGACATTTTTCAAAGAATTTTTCATAAATATAGTTAAAAGCAGGATTTAAATACGTCAAAAGTACAATAGGAACATCGCTTTTCTGCCTTATTGAGTTTATAAGATTAAAAACCTTTTCAACTGTTGTACCTTCATTTAATGCCCTTAGAGTTGAAGCCTGAATAATTTCACCCTCCATAATAGGATCAGAAAAAGGAATTTCAATCTCAACAATATCCACCCCTGCACGCACCATCTCAAGAACATATCTTTCAGATGATTCTATATCAGGGTCGCCTGCGGTTAAAAACCCAATCAATGTTTTATTTTTAAATGCTTCACTTAATTTACTCATATAACTTTTCCTCTTTATATCTTGCTATAGCTGCAACATCCTTGTCCCCTCTGCCTGAGAGGCAAATTATAACAACATCGTCTTTATTCATTTTAGGTACAATTTTTAGCGCATGGGCAAGCGCATGAGAGCTTTCTATTGCAGGGATTATACCTTCAATGTGAGATAAATATTGAAAAGCTTCAACTGCTTCTTTGTCTGTTGCGCTAACGTATTGCGCCCTGCCTATTGAATTTAACCAGGCATGCTCAGGTCCAACACCGGGGTAATCAAGACCGGCTGAAATTGAATAAACAGGGGAAATTTGCCCGTTTTCATCCTGACAAAAGAGGGATTTCATCCCATGGAACACTCCAAGTCTGCCACAAGTCATTGTTGCAGCGTGTTTACCTGTTTTAATACCTAAACCAGCAGCTTCCACCCCGATTAAATTTACATCAGGGTCATTTATAAAATTATAAAACATGCCAATAGCATTGCTGCCGCCGCCAATGCACGCCATAACAACATTTGGCAATTTGCCTTCTATCTCAAGTATTTGCTTTCTAGCTTCTTTTGAAATAACACTTTGAAAATCCCTAACCATTGTAGGGTAAGGATGAGGACCCATAACAGAACCCAAAAGGTAGAAAGTGTCCTTATAATTCCTTGCCCATTCACGCATTGCCTCATTTACCGCATCTTTTAGAGTCATTGTGCCACTTGTAACCGGATGAACTTTTGCACCTAAAAGCTCCATTCTGTAAACATTCAGCGCTTGACGCTC
>CALUXZ010000089.1 GCA_944324875.1 Candidatus Gastranaerophilales bacterium
TCATTTGTTGCTTTATTTTTAAAATGGCGTTTTTCCATTATTTCAACTTCTTTTTCAATTTTCGGGGTAAAAACAACCTCAAGTGGCTTAGCATAAGCCTCGTTTATCATTTCTTTTGTTATCACAACTTCAGCTTGATATGGGTTTTGCTCATCATCAAAAGCAGCACATTTGTACGCTAATGGCGCATTTAAAATAAAAAACATCCAAATGCACATTACAGATAATGTTGTATAAAAATATTTACGATTTTCCACTTGTTATTTCCTGTTTTTGCAAATAAACAGGGGCATATTTTCACCCGTTAAAATAACTTTAAATCTTTTTTAAATATAAAGCCCCGCCATACAAGGCAGCAAAAAGTTTAATATTAAATTATGTAACAATAGTAACGAAAATCGTAAAGTTGCACTTATGGCATGTCGAAAAAATATACAAGTTGAGAAGTTTAATTGCAAGGGCTAATTCTATGAAAAAAACAGGAATACTGTTTCTATTATTATTTTTTATTTCTTTTACATTTAACATAACAAATGCGGCAGGTTATGAAAAAATTACAAGTAACCCAAAGATAACTGCAGCACTTAATGCTCTTGAAACAGTAAACAGAAACGATGTTATAGCCATCCTGAGCGGAAGGAATTCAACAGGAAAACCAATAAGAGTAATGTTTAGAAATCTTTCAATATATGGCTGCACTAATTGTGAAGCCTTTACAGCTAAAACCCGTGGTGGCGATCTTGTAATATATATAAACGAAGAACACAGAGATGCTCCCACTGAAACAATTGCTTGTTTAATTGCTCATGAAAGTCAACATCACACCTTTACAAATACACGTGCTGAAGAATTAAGAGCTTGGGTATCTGAAACAACTACCTGGAACGCATTTGTAAGGAAAAACAGAAGCGTTGCATTTTTAAATCATCCTTTGGTAAAACGTGAAAATTACATAGCAAAATTATATATAAAACAAGATGGGGTTGATAACTTAAAGCAACTTATCGCAAAAAATCCTGTATATGCTAATTTAAAATAAAACCCTTATGCGGGCGGATTTTGTTACCCGCGAAAACTACGCAGGTGGGTGAGCGCCTCGATAAATCCGTTTCCTTAAAATGCTTTAGCACAAGGTATACTTCAATTATCTTTTAAAAGAGCCTGCTCTCCCTTTTTATAAAAATGTAGGAACAAAATTAACGCCCGCACAGGGTTAATACTATTTTAACACAGGTTTTATTTAAAGTCGATAAAAAGCCCCTTTTTTAAACAAAAGGGGAGGAAAGAAATTACAGGGAGAATGGTGTGTTTGTTATGTTTTAAGAGGTTGCTAATTTAAATTTTCTTCTTGAGATTCTTCATGCGATTCTTCTTCAACAAGTGTGTATGATATTTTTATTTGTTCGTCTTCGCAAGTAATATTTTCAACAATTCTCATGCCTTCTTGAATTAAAGGCATTTGTTCATATTTTACCGGCAAATATCCTGCATTTATGTAATCTTGCTCTTGAGGATTTAAAATAACTTTATCATTTTTTTTAATGTAGTATTTTGCATATTTTAAAAAACCGTTTATTAATTTTGCATATAACATTTTTTATTCCTTTCTACCATTTAACACATATATCGCCAACAAGAACATACAATGATGCAGCTGATGCATAGCCTCCTGCGTATACAAGTCCCATATAAGAATAAGCGCTGCATATATCACTTGTAGCGTTGCTTAGTCTTGTACCTTCAGGGTAGGTGTATTTAACACCATCCAGATATAAACAATTTTGCTTAAAAGTTATATCATAAGTAACCTTTTCACTTAGTTCACATATTACATTTTCATTGACCGTAATGTTATAACCACTGTTTTTATATTGAACCTTTACATATTCACCTAACAGATAAATGTAACCGTTCCAGCCACCTGAATATGTCCAAACATTATTAGGTGATCTGTAAGAACGAAAAGTAAAGTTTATACTTTTTGCCCTTTTTAATTTTTGTATTGTCCTTGTTGCAGTTACATTACCGCTAAAATGTGCACCATTGCCTACATGAGTAAAATTTGCCCGCAACTCATTTTTTTTCGCACTGGAATAACTTGATGTCCCTTTTTTCAAAATTTCCCAATCACCGAATTCATCAGCAACAAAAGCACTGTATGTTCTTTTTATGCCACCTGTGGAAAATTTCGATATATTATAAATTTTGCTGTTCATCTATTTCACTTTCCTCATTTATTGCATGATAACTAAAATAACCGCACCAATTTGTACCATTTGTAGTTGTATCAAAGTACATACGGTTTATTGTTATGCCATCAGCTATAATATTCGGCAATTCTTCGCTTATCCACTTTATATTTAACGGCAAAGAAATGGTGCAATTAACTGCAATGGTAAATTCAAAAAGAATATTCACATAATTTTCATTTTCGTCCAGAGTAGGTAAAATAATCTGTGAATTTGCTAAAATTGCAGCAGTATGGATTCTGTCCGCCGTAAGTGTTATATCAGCCGTTGGAATTTGTCCGTCTTCTGTCGGATCGGGTGTAACAATAGTACCTAATTTTATTATTGCATCTCTATCTGCAATTAAATCTGCTGTATCATTTACTTGTGTTTCAATTGATTCTATTTTTGTATTTAGGGTATCTTCACTATTGCTAATCTGTCCCGATAAAGTTGCATTTAGTTGCTCAAGAGATTGCTTTATATAGTTAAAATTAGTGTTTACCTGCTCAGCAACAGCTTTTTCGCCAGCCTTAAATGTATAAGGGATTATATAGGCCATTTTTACTCCTCTCTTTTGTATTACAATTTAAGGATATGATTTTTAAATACTGAAAACAATTACCGAAATTACATGAGTAATTTGAATTAGGTATAAGCTAAAATTGTTGATAAGAGGCAATTTCAAAGTATTTTTAAAAAATAAATTTTTGTAAAATTTGAATAAAATTCTTGATAGGATATAATAATAAAGTTGAATTTTTAAAATTTAATATATCCACATAAGTACTAGATTTAATATGTCCACGTAGTTCAGATGGATAGAACGTCACCCTCCTAAGGTGAATGTCGGAGGTTCGAATCCTCTCGTGGACATATATTTTTTATCAAAAAACAGAGGATTCGAACCTTCGCAAAGGTGCGTATCGTCGCTAAGGCTCCGATAGTCCTCTCGTGGACATATATTTTTGCGCAAATTTACAATTAATTTTATAATATTATTGACAATTATATTGTTAAGTTATATATTATATTTATATAATTACTTTTAAACTTTTGATAAACCAAAAACACATTACGAGAGTATCTATGTACTCTCTTTTTTTGCACAAAAAACCCGCCAAAAGCGGGTTTTTTAGGTTAAAGAAAGACTGTTTTTATGAACTGAATGACATAAGAGCTTTTACAGAACGAGCAGTATCTTGAACATCTTTTTCAGAATGAAGATTAATAGTATCGTCAAGAATTTTAATAGCTTCAGTTTTGTCTTTAAGTGCCAAAAGTTCATTAATTGCTGTCATTGCAACACGAGCAGACAAATCGTTAATACCTTTGCCTTTGTTAACAATAACAGTTTCAAGAGATTTGTGAGTATTCTTTTTAATAAGAGCTTTACTTGTCATTTCGCGAATTTCATCAATCGGACAATTTGTACCTAATTCATCCAATACCCTGATTGATTCTTCGTCGTTATGACGTGCAAGAGCTTCGATGATGTTTTTAATTCTTCGATTGTTCATAATTACGCCCCCAATTCATTTCTAAGCATTTGCTCAAGTTCACTAACCGGTTGTTTTTGCAATCTGGACACATTGTATTTAAAAATATCAAACTCAACATTTGTATTATTTAACATATCAATTGTATTTTTAGTGGTTTCTTTGATTTTTCTGCCGAAAGATATAGCAGCACTTTTCATTGAATTGAACTTATTGATAGTACCAACCCATGCACTTGCGAGCATCTTTGTGCCTGCAGCAAGTCTGTCTTTTAATGCGGGTTTTTGAACAGCAGTACTGGATTCAAATACATCACTTTGTAACAAAACACCCTTAAAAGTAATTCCAAAAGGATTTGTATGTAAGTTTTCATTGTTTTGTGCTTTTTTTGCCCTGTTTGCTTTAAAGTCGTTAAAAGCTTTGGCAACGCTTGCACGTAGGGGGGAAATTTTTTGCATAACAGCCTCTCTATTCACTAACTCCTGTAAAATTGAGGTTATCACACTTTATTTTTCAAAAAATCATCTTTTTAATGTAAATTAAATTCTAAAACAACCAATTGCTCTTGACTCATCAGCTTCCCAAATAATAACCCAACAAGCATTTTTTTCATCATAAGTCATTTTAATATCATTAAAAACAATATCTTTTGGTAATTCCCCTTTTTTGTATTTATATGCCTCTTTTTGTGCTTTTTTGGCATCTTTTCTCATTTTCTTTGCCATTTGCTTAGAGTTAAGAGCTTGTTGTGATACTTGTTTCTTTAATGATTCATAGTTAATTATAGGTATTTTTGCCTTTAATTTACCTGATTGCATAAAAAGCAAAAATTGTTTATTATCATCAATCCTAACTTCATAAAAACCTTTTTTAAGTCCTTTGCCGTTGTCATCAACAATATTATCTTCAAGCGCAAGAATTGGATACTTTGTAGATGGTGGTCCATAGTTATAAGAAGGCTTTTGATACTCTTTTTCACCACTTAGAGTGCCTTTGTACGGAGCCAGCTGGTCAATAGCAGGCCCGTATGGATTCATTGGCATATCATATGCAGCTATTAGCATTTATTTAAAAATATTCCTTAAATATTTTCATAGAACAGTAATCACCGCACATTGTGCAGGGTGCACCGTCTTTTTCAAAATTTAAACC
>CALUXZ010000090.1 GCA_944324875.1 Candidatus Gastranaerophilales bacterium
GTGCTTATTTATCAGGGTGTAACGCTTGGCGGTACGGGCAAAGACAGTGGAAAACGCCACCCGACGGTAGGTAATAGCGTTACAATCGGTGCCGGTGCAAAGGTTTTAGGTAATATTACAATCGGAGATTATACAAACATCGGCGCAGGCAGTGTTGTAGTGGATGATGTTCCTGAACACTCTACAGTTGTAGGTATCCCGGGGCGCATAGTAAGGCAAAGGGTGTTCATTCAAGGGCAGCTTTTACACAACAGAATTCCTGATCCGATTAAGTGCGAACTAAACAGATTAAAATATGAACTTCAGGAACTTCGCTCAACGCTTGATAAGGACTAATCAAGCAGTTGCAGCGCATTTTGCAAGAGTTGCTTGTAGCTTGAAATAAGCTTGTTGGAAAGCTCCATTTGCATTTTTGCTTCCTGATAATATGTTGCGTTGGCTTTGAAATCAATGTTAGATAATTCAATCATGCCGCTTGTAATTTCTGCTTTACCTATAACAGGTCTTCCTGACTCTGCGGTTTCAACAAAATATCCGTCTTTGTATTGGTATAATTCTTGCGGGTTGTGAAAATTCATAACGGCAATTTTATAAAGAGGGGTTGCTTCTTTGCCTCCGCTTGTTTTTCCGTATAAAATACCGTCGCCTTTTATTTCGTATTCATCATATTTACCCAAGAATTTACCGTTATCAGGGTCAATCCAGAGTTTAATTTCAGTTGTGGGAACGCTAAGTGCGCCACCGTTTGCTGTAGTTTCATCAAATTCTGCACTTGTTAAAGACTTTGTGCCTGCCATAATCTCGCCACGGTCATTTAAAATATAGCCTTGAACTTTTGAACCGTCAGCAGATTTGTAGACACCTTCGCCGTCAAATTTAAATTCGCCAAGACGTGTGTAGGCAATTCTTCCTTCGTCATTTCTTACAACAAAATAGCCGTTACCTTCTAAAAATACGTTTTCAGTAGATGTTCCGGGGATTGCCTTACCTTGTCCTGTGTTTTTTAAATAACCGTCAAGTTGCACCGCATCCAAAAAAGTTTTAAAGGTAACTTGATTTTCACGATACCCGGGGGTGTACATGTTAACCATATTCTCTGTTACCGCATCCATCCAGTTTCTTGTTGCCGCTTGAATGTTTATCGCATTAACGTATGCGTCTTTCATTGGTTATTCTCCTTTTTGTTTTTTTGGTTTTGGTCTTTATGCTGTCTGTAGCTTATGTTTGAATAGGAAATATTTTGTTCGTCAAATCTTTGTCTTAAATAGGGGATGTTGTTTTTAAGGTATTCTTCGACAGCTTTATCTGCAGGGATAAAATGTGCATTTATCTTCCCTTTGTCATCAAGTTTTAAAATGACTGTTACATTGTTGTCAAAATCCATTCTTATTGGTTTTTTTGTATCGTAAGAACTTTGCAGCATTGACATTAAACTTTTTGAAACCTGCATTTGCTGGTCATTTTTTGTTGTAACTTGCAATCCGTCGTCTTCAACTTGATAATTAATAAGCCCGTTTTGATTAAGCATATTAATAAAAAACATAGCATCAGCCTGTCCTATTTTTGTGCTTTCAATGTCATATTGTGCACCAAAATCAAGGTCTAAAAAGAGTTTATTAATTTCATCATCTTTGTTTAGAACTTTTTCTTTTGAAAAATTAGACAAAAGTTTTTCAAACTCGCTTTTAAAAACCCCTGCAGCACTTTTTTTACTGTAAGCTTCGCTTGTAACAGTATTTTGGGTGCTTGTTTCAAAACTTTGCTCAGTTGCGGTTGTGTTTTCGATAATCATTTTGCTCCCTAAGCTCGTTAAGCATTTCTTCTTCCTGTTTTTCCCGTGTTTTTGCAAAATGCTTTTGTGCGCCTATTTCATTTAGCTGTTTTAATTCAAGTGCTTTTTGTTCTTGCAGGTATTCTTCACGTTTGTGTTCTTTGTGTTTTTCAAGAACGTTTACTTCTTTTTCACGTTCACGCAGTTTTTCTTTTTCTTCTTCGAGTTTTTTTATAGCCTCTTGCTTTTCAAGTTCTAACTGTTCGCCTATTTCATACAAGTGTTTTAAAAATTTATCAAATCCCTCATACATCATAGGGTCGGATTTTCGCATATTTACTCTCGTGTCTTGAATGTCTTTGTTGTTTTTAATAATAAGTAATTCAATCCTGTCGACTTCACTTTGCGCTTTAATTACTTCTTGCAGTTGTTCTTCTTTTTTTCTTATTCTTATTTCAAGGAACTTTTGGAGTCTGTAGCGAAAAGGCATTTTATTACTCGATTATAGTTTTACCGTTTTTTTATCGGTATTTTTTAAAATAAATTTAATGAATTTAGCTAAAAAGTCAAAATTTCATACTAATATATGATTTTCACTAAAATAAAATGAATGATAATTTAATTACTATGACAAGGGGTATAATAAGGTTTTTATTATCTGCACTTATAATGTGCGTATTTTCACTAAATGCCAACGCTTATGAGCGAATAGGCATAGTGTCAGATGCTATTTTAACCCAAATTAACCCTTATAATGCTTATTTTAAAACCCCTGAGTTCTTTTTGCAGGATGTTCGTGCTAATCTTGTAAAATCCGGTGTTAGTGTAGTTAGTGTTGCAACAACACAGCGATTATTAATCAATATGGGTGTAAACCAGTATGATTTAGAAACACTTAGCTCTTTGCAACAAGGTTATGACCTTGATTATGCGCTGTTAAAGAAAATTTGTCGTGCAACAGGCGTTAAAAAACTTATTGTGATGACAAGTTCTGTTGATATTCAAAGGGATTTTTTGAAAAATACCCTTTGGAATGTTGCAAATATTCAAGGCATGGATGTTGTTAACCCAACACATAGGGTAAGTGTTTATGCTGCTTTTGTGGATGTTGAGCATGAAATTGTCTTGTGGGAGCAAATTTACGCTAAAAATATAAGGAATAATAAATTTAAAAATCTTGATACAACAATTTCAAGCAACTATGAAGGTATGTTGAGGTTAAAAGAATATTCAAAATACATAAGTCCTGAAATTTCAAAACAGGTTAAAATGCGCTTAATTGACCCATCTTATACAACTCCGCCTGTTGAGATTAACAGAGGTAATACTGTTAAATACTTTAAAGATATGAAAAATATAGGTACTAAAAAGCGTTTGACTGATATTGACGCTAAAAGATGGGATACTGAAAAACTTAAAGAAGATACTTTAGAAAATATTGAAACTAAGAAAAATAAATTTGTAGACTGGGTAAAAAGTCTAAAGAGGAGTAACAGATATGAAAACCTCTAAATACGGATTTGAATTAATATTTGTACTATTTGCAGGCATGATAGCGCTTTTTGCACCTGTTATATTAAAAACAAAATCTCTAAGTTACATAATAGCTCCGCATGCTTTTTTAATCGTTATTGGCGGAACAATTTGCGCTATTTGCATAAGTTTTTCAATGAAAGAACTTTTAAATGCTTTTTGCTCTTTGAAATCTCTTTTTGTCGTGCAGCACAAAGACTTGACTATACTTGCGGATGATATTTTAGAGCTTGCAAAAATCGCCCGTTCTAAGGGGTTGTTAGCAATAAATGAAGTTATTGATTACATTCAAAATCCATTTTTGCAAAAAGCGGCAAGAAACCTTGTAGAAGAAACAGATGTCAAAACTTTGGAAGAAAATCTGCGTTTAATGTGTTTTTATGATAATAAAGATGACTTTAAAAATGTTGAAATTTTTGAGGAGATGGGCGGCTATGCTCCGACTTTTGGGATGATTGGCGCAGTTATGGGCTTAATTCAAATCTCCGCTGTAAGTTCTGACCCTAAGGCACTGTTGGGTGGCATTGCAACTGCTTTTATAGCAACGATTTACGGGGTCGGCAGTGCAAATTTAATTTTTCTTCCTATTGCAAAAAAATTAAAAAATATTCTTGATGAAAAACTTTTAGAACAAGAAATAATAATATCAAGCATTTTAGATATTGCAAATATGCAAAGTTCAATTGTTATAAGTGAAAAGTTAAATAAAATTATAAACACAAACACAATAAGCGAGGGCAAGGTTATTCCTTTTGCGGCATAAAAATGAATAATTTATACGATAAATATAAAAATTTTTATAAGAAAACAACTCAAAAAGACAACAAAAATCATCTTAACCGCTGGGTGGTGTCTTACGCTGATTTTGTAACAGTATTGCTTGCAATATTTATGGTGTTGTGGATTGGTTCTAATTTTGAAATTTCAGATAAAGTTCTGGCGCATACGCAAAAACATGAGCAGCAAGAGCAACAACAAAAGCAAAGCTCTTGTGGTCCAAACCATTTAATAGACGGTGTTAAAAATCCCTCTGATTCTGATGAAATTAAAGTTATAGAATTTGAAAAAACACTCAATGAATTAAATATTGCGCTTAAAGATAAAAAAGATATGCAAATAATCCCGCAGGATGCAAAAATTACAATCCGTTTAGGTGAAGGAGTGCTTTTTGATGAAGGTTCTGCTATAATAAAAGCTGACTCGAAAAAGGCACTTGATATTCTGGTAGCTGAATTAAAGAAAAACAATAAACAAATAAGGGTTGAAGGACATAGTGATAATTTACCTGTTAAGGGTGGTAAATATTCTTCAAACTGGGAATTATC
>CALUXZ010000091.1 GCA_944324875.1 Candidatus Gastranaerophilales bacterium
CAACGAACGCTTAGGATTTATGACGAACAACATTTGCTTGTTGCAAAACGTTCAAAGCAAAACAGACGCCTTTATTCACTAAATGATATTGAAAGAGGCAAATTAATTCAATTTCTGACAAGAAATCTGGCAATAAACCTTGCAGGTGTCAGAATAATATTGAAATTACTGGAGATAGGAAAAGTAAAGCCCGACCTTTACATACAATATATTAAAGATGTTGCAAAATCAGCCAAAATAGACAACAAAACACAGCAATATAATGTTGAAAGATTGTCTAAAAGAGGCAAAAAAACAAATAAAGCCGTTAAAGTATAGCTATTTATCTGCAATTACTTGCAGATACGTTTGCGCAGCTTTATAAGAGCTTCTTGCTAAAGGGGCAAAGATAGGGTATTTAATACCCGCTTGTCTTGCCAATTTTTCAAGTTTGTCAAATTCATCTTTTGTGTAGTACTTTTCTACACTCAAGTGTTTTTTTGATGGAGAAATATACTGCCCAAGGGTCAGTATATCAACTTGCGCTTTTTTTATGTCGCAAAAAGTTTGATATAACTCATCCTCATTTTCACCCAAGCCTACCATTAGACCGGTTTTTGTAATCACATCGGCTGAGTTTTCTTTTATGAATTTTAAAACTTCAAGTGATGTTTTATAATCTGCCATTTGCCTTGCAATTGGGTATAGGCGCTCAATTGTTTCCAAATTATGATTAAAAACATCAGGTTTATATTTAATAATTTGCAATAACGCTTCATAAGAACCACAAAAATCAGGTGTTAAAATTTCTATTTTGGTATCAGGCGCAAGTTTTCGAATTTGAAAAATGGTTTTACAAAAATGGTTTGCACCATAATCATCAAGATCGTCACGTGTAACAGAAGTAATAACAGCATATTTTAGACCCAATTTATTTATTGCAAGAGCAACATTCTTCGGCTCATGCTCATCCAATCCGTCAGGTACTTGTTGTTCAATATTGCAAAAAGCACAGTTTCTGGTGCAGGTTTTCCCCATAATTAAAAAGGTTGCGGTTAAATTTGAATAACATTCGCACTTATTTGGACATCTTGCACCGTCACAAACTGTATTTAAATTAAATTCTTTCAAAATGTGACGTACTTTTTTATTCTGTTCATTATCAAGCGTAGCAATCGGGCGCTTTAAGTACTCCGGCAATCTTTTAATCTGCATAATTTAAAGCCTCATAAATTCCTTCCGAGTATGTTGGATGCGGGAAAACAACCTCAAGCAAATCATCTGTTCGCATGTTTGCCTTCATTGCAATTGCAATTTGACAAATAAGTGCGGAGGCTTCCTTTGAAACAATATGAGCACCCTTAATATACCCATCTTTTGTAATAATTTTTATAAAACCATCAATTTCATCATCACACCAAGCTTTTGGCAAATAAGAAATTGGCAGCTTATAAATTTTATACAAGCTTAAATCATCAATCTCTTGCTCTTTTATACCAATGGAAGCGATTTCAGGCGAACCATATATGACTGAAGGAATATCTGAAATTGAATACTCTTTATTTTTATATATGGAATTAAACAGTGACCTTGCTTGAAAAGACGCAGCATGTGCCAACATTATGCCGCCCACTGCATCACCTGTAACGAATAAATTATCAATATTTGTTTTACAATTATTTAATATCTGTAAATTAAAATTATTAATAATTTTTGGCAAGACTTTAGCTCTGCCTGCAGCGCATAATATCTTATCGCATATAATTTCACTTCCATTGCTTAAAGTTGCAACACCATTATTATGCGCTAAGACAATGCAATCCTTGAAAAATTTAACTTTAGAAATTTTAAAAAATCTTTCAATTCTCGCACTAATATCCTTATCGCACAGTGGCGCAAGTGACTTAGCTTTTTCAACAACACAAACATTAACACCAAGGGAAGCAAAAATTCTTGCCCACTCAATTCCAATGGCACCAGAGCCAATAATTAAGATATTTTTAGGTAATTCAGTAAGTGATAATAAATCATCAGAATTTAATAAAACGTCTTTTTGACAGTCAATGTCAATGTCTAAAGGCTTAGAACCTGATGCAGCAATTATTTTTTTTGCTCTATATTCTTTATTGTCAGAAACAATAAGTGCGCAATTATTTTCGATACATAACTCTGCAGCAGAAGAAATTATGGTCAAGCCTTTGTTTAATAAGTCCTTTTTTAGTGCATCTGACAACTTCTCTACAATTTTATTTTTCTTTGCGCACATTTGGGAGTAAGAATAATTAAACTCATCTTGAGCTGACAAAATCCCATACTTAGAGAAGTTACAAATCTTAGAAAAAACTTCCGCACAGCTAAGCATTGTTTTTGTTGGTATACAACCCAAATTTAAACAAGTACCGCCAACGGAAGATTTTTCAAAAGCTATTGTTTTTAAACCAAATTTCAACGACTCTTTTGCAAACTCAATACCCGCAGGTCCCAGACCTATTATAGCAACATCGTAAATCATAACAGGATATTAGCACAAAAGAGTTAAAATTTTAAGAGTCCTTTTTTTGCTTGTTAATCATGTCCTGAATTTTATCGATAATTTCTTCACCTTTTTTTTGAACTTCATCAACGACAGATTCTGCTTTTTGCTGTATTTCTTTTGCAGCATCAGATACTTTTCCGTAAGCTTCTTTTGTGCTTGCACTAATCATTTCACGTGTTTCTTCGCCTGACTGAGGTGCTAACAGCACGCCTATAACAGCACCTACAACGCCGCCTACAATAAAACCTGCTACAAATTTACCTGTTGACATAGTATATTCCTTTCTTTACTTTTTGCTAAATAATTTTAGTCCGAAGTTAATGCCTTTTATAAGCCCGTCCATAAGTCCTTTCATCTTGCAGCCCACAAGACTGGAAGCACCGATTACACTCTTTAGCGTACTTTGCAGACCCGAAAATTGAGTATCTGCATTATTTGCTATTGAGTTTATAGATTTTGCAGCCTCTCTAAGTTCTTTTAATGTAGGTTGGACTTCACTTTGAACACTCTGCGCTATTGAATCGACATTTTTAGACAACAATGTTAAATTTATTATTAATTTTGCTATTAATATGCCCAATACCAATATTACCAGAGTTGTCACTGACAAAAGCACAATGAGTGATACATTTACGGGATCCATCGGCTAAAACCTTTCTTAAATTTCATAAACATCAATTTCACAGTTTTTAGCATGTGCCAATTTCTGCGCCTTGATATTATCGTTAAATTTTTTGTATGTGTCTTCAATTTTTTCTTTTGAAGATTTTATCATCTCCATAGCTTGCTTTTTGGCATTTGTAATTTCCGGTGAATATTTTTGCATTAAATCTTCATAAGTTTCTTTTAGCTCTCGCCTTGCTTCTTCACCTGATTTTGGCGCAAATAAAATACCTGCAGCAATTCCGCCAATTACGCCTGCTAAAATGCCAATTGCAAAACCCAAGGAACTATCTTTTTTGCACATTTGTAAAACTCCTTAACTAAGAATAGCTAAATTATAACATTTTTTAAGGAACTATAAAACCCCTTTAAAGGATTTATTTAAAAAAATATATAAATACTAATTTGAATAATAATACAAATTAGCCTTAATTTTATTCAATTTATACAGTAACGACAGAGCATATCGGTTTAAAAATCTAGCAATAGAACCAAAAGTTTTGGTAAAAAGAGTAGAGTTAGTATATAAAATTAATTTCAAAAGAATACTTGGTAAAAATTTTACATCGGACTTAAATATAAAATTAAATATTTCGCGTCTGAAAGCAAAAAATTTAGATGCATCTACAGTAGAAATATAACTTCCTTCATGCTTTCTCCATATACTTAATGTTTTATTTACATAAAGAATATCTGACTTTGCAAAAACTTGTGCCCAAAGCCACCAATCAATATTTTGTGCAATAGGAGAAGAAAAATCCAATGCGTTAAATATATCTTTTTTTATCATGACGCAAGAGAATGTCGGAACAACATTTTCCAACAAAAACAGTGAAATATTAAAGTTATTTTTAATTTGAAAATCACGACGAGCGAATATTTTGTCGTAATTTGAACGAATTAAACTGTTGCCCATTATTTCAACGGCAGAAAATACCATATCACAATTTGGATAATCTTTAAGTGCAGCAAACTTTTGTGATAAATAATCTTGCTTTAGCAAATCATCACTTTCAATAAAAGCTAACCAATTACCTTTAGCATGGCTTGCAGCAGAAATTAAAGTATTAATTAATCCTTTATTGGAATTATTTTCATGTGTATAAAGCTTAATTCTGGAATCTTTTTTTACATACCGGTTTATAACCTGTAATGAATTATCAGTGGAACCATCATCAAAAACAATAAGCTCCCAATCTTGAAAGTCTTGTTTTAAAACACTTTCTATGGTTTGCGCAATAAATTCAGCGTAATTATAACTAGCACAAATAAATGAAACTTTCATAAAAGAATGTTAGCACAAAAAATCATCTTGCCAAAAAAAATTTTATTGATATAATAAAAAATGTCGAAAGACAGAAATCCTCAGTAGCCCCGTGCGAAAGCACCGCCGAATGGCAAAAAGGAGCTTGCGGAGCCATTGAGCGATTGATAATT
>CALUXZ010000092.1 GCA_944324875.1 Candidatus Gastranaerophilales bacterium
GCTTACAAGCGGTTGACCATATACATCTTTAAAAAGATTTTGAATTTCATCTGCATCTTTTACTGCAGTAGTATTTTTGCCGTAAGAAATTTTTACGTTTTTAATACCATCAGCAAGTACTCCTGCCAGTTTTGGTTTGTAGTTTAGTCTTTCTTTGTGTAAGGGTGAACATTCACGCATAGAGTTTTCTCCTTTTTTAGCTCCAATTATTAAATATTCTATTACAAATAAGCCAATTTAACAAAAATTAAGAAATGTAAAAATATTTTAAAAATGGTACAAAAAAAATTTTCACAACACTTAAAATTGTAAAAGATATAGGAGTTGATAACATGGTACAAGGATTAAATTCTCAAAACACGACAAGCTCATCTTTTCTGGACACTTCAAAAAGAACTATAGATAAAGTAAAAACAAAGGCTGTCCAACTTAAAGACATTTATGAAAAATCTGACAACAATACTAAGTCAAAGGTTAATATTGCACTTGCCGGAGGCTCCGTTCTTGGCAGCATAATTATGCTTATCGCATCACATGGGAAAAAAGCAATTGAAGAAGTAGCAAAAAATGGTAAAAAAAATATTGTCAGAAAACAAAACAAACCATTGAAGTGGTTGGGCGCAATTGTTTCACTTGTTTCTTCCGTCGGGCTAATTGCTTTGAATATTAAACTTAACAATGCTACAAAGACTAATGAAACAAAACAAACTCAGGATATTCAACAGCCACAAACGCAAGTTGCGCAACAGTCTGAACTAAAGCAGTAATGTTATTAAAAAAATACTTGAAATATTTTTTTTAACATGTATTATAATTCTATCGCTGTTTGCGGGAGTAATTCAGTGGTAGAATGCTTCCTTGCCAAGGAAGATGTCGCGAGTTCGAGCCTCGTCTCCCGCTCCATAAAGGACACTCAAAAGAGTGTCCTTTATTTATTTAATTACCCAAGAAAATCAATGACGAGGCTCGAGTCCATTTGTGCATACGCACGTATCCTCGCTGCGCTCGTATAGTCCCGCTCCATAAAGGACACTCAAAAGAGTGTCCTTTATTTATTTTATTTACATATTATGTTTCAAGCTATAAAATAAAAATATACTTATTGGGAGAATACTTATGAGAAAATTTATCTTGTTGGCAATTTTAATTGGACTTATTGTATATGCATATAATACTGTAGATTTTAAAGAATTAATTCCCCAGGCAAATGATGCTATTAAAAACAGTGCAATTATAAATACCGTTAACTCTAACAGAGAAGACAGAAAGAACGAAGTAGAATCTCTGGGTTATTAAAATTAAAGATGTCTGCATTAGAAAAACATAAAATTTCACCAAACATCAAGCAGCAAGAGTGTATTGATACGCTTGAGGGCTCGGTTATGGTTCTTGCCGGTCCTGGTACGGGCAAAACCTTTACAGTTATCGAGCGTATAAAAAGCATGCTTGAAAAGGGTGTTGATCCTTCAAAAATTCTTTGCCTTACTTTTTCTGATGCTGCTGCTGTTGAGATGAAAAATCGCCTGTTGAATAAAGTCGGGCAAAAGGCTGCACCTGTCAGTGTTTACACCTACCATGGTTTTTGTTGGGAAATTATTCAAAATAATGAAGATTATTTTGAGGAGTACTCCTCAGCACAAATTATTACTGATACTGCAAAAAGAAATTTAATGCGCTTATGCATTGATGAACTTGATGTAAAACACTTTAAAACCTCCTCGGGAGATAAATTTTATCATGCAGGTTCAATTTTATATAAAATAAACGAGATAAAAAAGAATCTTCTTGCAAAGGATGAGTATTTTTATAATCTGGGGCACCATCCTCAATGGGGTGGAGGTTTGAATGAAATTAAACAAAAAATTCAAGAAGCTGTTAATAGTGGCAAAAAAGTAACAAAAAAAGATGAAAATTGTATGAATGAGCTTGAGAAAAAAATTAATCAAGCTTATGAATTGTATGATTTTTACGTGCTTTACAATAAAAAAATGAGGGAAAATAATTATATCGATTTTAGCGATATGATTATTTTGGTTTTAAATAAGTTTCAAGAATCTGCAAATTTTCTGGATAAAATTTCTAATGCCTATGATTATTTTCTTGTTGATGAATATCAAGACACAAATAAAGCACAAAATACAATATTGTTTAATTTGATAGATGCAAATGAAAAAAAGAATGTCTTTGTAGTAGGCGACGATGATCAGATAATATACGGATTTCAAGGAGCTCAAATAGACAATATTGAACAATTTCTTAAAAAGTATCCAAAAACAAAAGTAATTTGTCTTGATGAGAACATGCGCTCTACTCAATCAATTCTGGATTTAAGCGAACAGGTTGCAAAACAAGACCCAAACAGGCTTGAAAACAATCCGGAGTTTACAAAATACGGTATAACCAAGCATTTAACTGCAAAAAATGCTAATCTATACGAAAAAAATACCAAACCTGTCTTAAGGATATATGATGATATAAGTCAAGAGTATAGTGCTATTGCGGATGAAATTGAAAACATTATTAAAAACGATTGTCCAAACTTAAATGAAATTGCAATACTTACAAAATCAAATAATGAACTTGAAGAATTTTGCGAGTTACTAAAAGGAAGAAATATACCTTATGAACTAAAAGAGGGCAAAAGTATTTTTTCAATAAAATCTTCAATTCTTGCAATTTTTTATCTTAAAATGCTTGTAAATCCTACCCTAAATGCGGATAAAATTTTTCCGCTGCTTTTGTCTGAACCGTTTTGTATAGATATAAATGACTATAATGATATTTTGGCTAAGTCGTATTTGCATAAAAATAGAGATTTTATATCCGATATTTATGATATGAAAGATAACTCTTGGCATGACGAATTAAAAATAAAGAAATTTATTGATGATTTTGAATACTTGTCAGGGGCGAAGGGCTCTTTAAATGTTTATCAGCTTGTGCTTGAAACAATAAATAAAACAGGACTTTTAAACTATTTTATAAACTGCCCCTTAAATATTGAAGAAAATATTGCCGCTTTGAAAAAACTTACGGAAGAAGCTCATAATTTTTATAATTCACAAAGAAGCGCAACTTTGGAAGATTTTACAAACTATCTTGATGATGCACTGGAAAATGATACAGCAATTTTGTGTGCAAAATCTCCTGTCGATAAAAATGCTGTGCAACTTGTTACCATTCACTCGTCAAAGGGTCGTGAATTTTCTTATGTTTTTATCCCCACACTTGATGAATATAAGTGGGAAAGATTTAATCAGGACAATATAACTCCAAAAGTTCCCATTAAAAAAGTGATAGATGAAGAAACAAAAAAAACTCTTAAAATATCTGAGAACGTAAAAGTGCTTTTTGTTGGAATTACAAGGGCAAAACATAAGCTATATTTAAGTTTTCCAAAAACAATTGCAGGTAAAGAAAGAAGAATGACAAAGCTTTTGTCTGAAATTAATTCTGATTTTCTTGAACGTATAGAAATACCATACACAAAGGAAAATTACGTAAGTGAACTCATTAAAACGGTTAAATACGAGCATAATTTTAAAGAGGATTTTCAAAATTTTATTCGCTCATCCTTTGAGTCGTTGAGCTTAAGTTCAAGCATGATGAATACTTATTTGAGCTGTCCAAGACAGTTTCTGTATTCTTATGTGTTAAGACTGGGTACCTTTGGCGGTGTTAACGATGTTTTAAACTATGGTAGTGTTGTGCACAAGACAATAGAAAATTTTTCAAAAAATTCAAAACACAATGGTGAATATTTAAGTTTGGAAGATTTTATTACAGATTTTAAAAATCAATGTGCAAGAGTACCTTTTTCGGACAGAAGTGTAAGAAAAAATTATTTAGAAAAAGGTGAAGAAAATCTTAAAACTTTTTACAATCAGCTTGTTTTGACCCCTCTCAAGGACATTTTTAGTACAGAGTTAAATATTAATTCTCAAGTGGGCACTCAAATTAAAATAAATGGAAAAATTGACCGTATTGAAACACTTGAAGACGGTACATTTTTAATTAAAGATTTTAAAACCGGAAGTGCAAAAAGCAAGTACGAAATAAAAGAAGGCGGAGCTTATGAAAGATATTTAAATCAATTAAGGTTTTATAAATATCTTGTCGAGAAAAAGTTTGATAAAAAAGTAAGCAAGACCCAGCTTGTATTTGTTGAGCAATGCGACAGTAATTATACATGCAATATGACAAATGAAGATAACGACATTATTGAAAATAAAATTAAAGAAGTTTATTCAAATATTGAAATACAAAACTTTGAGCCAACTTTTAATAAAAAGGCTTGTGAATTTTGCGATTTCAAAGATATGTGCGAACTTAATCTGCTTTAATTTTTACAATAACTTTTTTAATTTTTTCGCAACCGTCATTACAGCTTAGCATTGGCGCATGCACATCTTGCGGAAAAAATACTGCAAAATCACCCTCACGAACATTTATAACATTAGGGCAAAGTGCATCTTCTTTTAATTTTAAAAACTCAACATCTTTTTCGCCGTCGTATGGAATATCCTCTAAAAAATTGTCGATTAAAGAAAAATCCATTCTTTCATTGCCAGAAATTACATATTGAA
>CALUXZ010000093.1 GCA_944324875.1 Candidatus Gastranaerophilales bacterium
AAGTTTTATTTTATTGTTTTTTGGTATTGAAAAATTGATTTTGTCAAAATCGCTAAATACGTTAGAATATAAACCTTTTAAGAATTTGTTTTGACAATTATTGCTCAAATTAATCTCTACTTCATTTTTATCAGGTTCCAAATTAAAGCAGAATAAATACTGAGGGATAGAATTTTTACCACAATACAACCAAGCTAAACTGACACTATTTGTATTGCATAACTTTATCATTGGCTCGCTTATTTCCTCTTTAATTTTTGCAAAAATTTCCCTCATTTCAAATACACTGGATAGAAATTCTTCATTTTTACCCCATTTGTAAGGTTTGTCCATTTTTTTAATATAATTAAAACTGTATTCATTTTTTGTTTTCGGTAGTAAATTTCTTAATTCATACCCCATACCCATATAACTTGGAAGCTCAAGAAAATATGCACAAAAAATCC
Source organism: Candidatus Gastranaerophilales bacterium (assembly GCA_944324875.1). Lineage (GTDB taxonomy): Bacteria > Cyanobacteriota > Vampirovibrionia > Gastranaerophilales > Gastranaerophilaceae > Galligastranaerophilus. Next base: position 447 of record CALUXZ010000093.1, read on the forward strand.
TTATTTCGTTTGCTAAAGGCGATTGATAAAAAATATTATTTTCTTTTTTGTCTGCATCATTTGTAAAAGTGCAAATACAAGGTGCAAAAGCAAAATGTTGTGGGTAAATTTGAATAAAATCTTTTATATGGTTTATGTAATCTTGATCTAAAAACTTATAATTTAAATTACCCAATACTACATCAAAATCTTTATTAATCATATCCGAATATCCGTCAATGTAATAGGTATTATAGAAGGCTTCAGCGAGAGTTGCAAAATGAGGAGATTTTTTTTGAATTGAATGTTTTAATTCTTTCCAAAATTCTCGTCCGCATTGATTTTCAGCGTTTTTTGATGAGTGAGAGATTTGATTGTGTGCCATATCTGCTCTAATAAAATCAAAATTAAATTCTTTTTGAATATTTTTATATTTATTTATAAAATAATTCCAAACTTCATCCTCAGGCTTACTTGTATCAGCAAAACCCTCGGAGTCAATTTTGTACCATTTATATGGTGTTACACATCCTAAGATAATAGCATCCCTAGCTTTGTTTTTAACCCTAAATTGTGCCCAATTATGATTTGAGTTTTTGATTATTTTTTCAAAAGTTATTGGGCGAGTAGGTGCATGTTCAACTACAGGAAGTGTCTCGTACCCTTTTGAGCGAATATAGTGTAATAATTCAATCCTTATTTCTTCCCATTTGGTTGAATCATCGCCAAAAATAATGGAATGACGTTCATCTTCAGACGTATTTTTTTTAAACAAAGTATCAATATCTGAATTGTGCTTAGGTTGTCTATTTTTAACAAAATTTTTTATTTCATATTCAACTTCTAAATATATTTTATTGTAATCAATTTCAGGTGCAAATAATTGCGAACTTTTGTCATTGTTTAATTTTGCCCACTCGAAGTACTTGGGATTTAAAAATACAATCTCTGAAAAACTGTCAACATGTGGCAATACATCAAAACCTACGGCTTTACCCATTGCGTGTAGAAGATTAATCGTTAATTTTAACTGTTTTTTGGAAGTATCAAAACCATCCTTAAATAATTCTTTGTCTAAATATTCATCTGATATGCGCCAACTATTTTGCACATATAGACTGCCTTGATGTCCTGTTTCAAAAAATGGCATTATATGAATGGCATTTTCATTAAATGTTAGTGCATATTTGACTATATTAATAAAACTGCCCAGTGCTCTCGGGTTAACCCCTATAATTTTGGATTTTTTTAACCAATTGGAGTTTTTAAATGAACTAATCGGACTTTTTACAAGATAATCACATTGATATGCTTGGTGAAATGTGTCGTCACCAAGCATATCAATTAATAATTCCTTAAGGGTCTTGCAATCTATAGCTAAAATATCATTTGGAGAAATTAATTCAAATTTAGTGCAGTTTTTAAAATATTGCATAATTTTAACTTTAGCCAAATAATTCTTCTTCTTCGGCGGTTAAAATATCAATATTTATCTGGTGCACCTTGCTTCTTATTGTAGCAAGCATTTCAACAGCCTCTTTCTTTTTGGCATCAAGTTCTTTTATTGTTGCTTGTAAATCCTTATATTGTTTTATTAAATCTCTTTTTGTATTTGTCAATTTTTTCACCTTGTCACTACTATACAAACCATCAATATCAAAATCGCTATTTACGGTTTCAGCTCTCCCGATTGGCCGAGAATCTTGTACTCTCTGTGGTGCAAAGGTTGGTTGAGCTTTCTGTGTTGTTTGACTTTGCTGTGAACCTTGCACCGAGCTACTTGTGTTTGATGAGTAGCCGCTATAACCACCGGAACCGAATGAAACAGCATTAGAAGTTCCTGCAAAAGATATATTCGATAGGAATGAGCTTTTTAATTTTGCAGAGTCGATTTTACTTTTTTCCCCTGTTTCATAAATACTGGTTCCGCCAAAACTCTGAATGTCATTTGCTTTGACCTTAGTGCTTTTCTGACTAAGCATTTGCTTGGAATGTTTCTTTGAAAATAATAAATTTTCACGTGTGTTAATTGCCATTACTGTCTCTCCATTTATGTAACCTTATTTTATAACATTTGATTGTATCTGCCAACTATAACATTATCTTTTTCTATTCTTTTTTCTTGTCTTTGATTATGCACTGTATAAGGTATAACAGGGGTTAGATCCATTTGCATGTCGCTCTCAAAAACAAAATTTGAATCGTATATAAACACTCCGTCTTTAGCAGCAGTAATGTAATTCAATACTTCTGGCAAAAGGAGTCTTTGACCGTCGTTTAATTCAATTACTTTATTAGGCGCAACCAAAAAATTGCTTTTGTAAAAACAGCAACACCTTGAACAAACAGGAAATTTACCGTGCTGTGCGAGCTGTTCTCTAATTTTATTTGCCTTGTCGTTATTAAAAATTGTCCAAAAATCATTTTCTCTCAGGTTCCCAATTTCATTACAAATACAATTTGATACCTTGCCGTCAGGAGTTATTGATGGTGACATCCAAGGTGTTGTGCATATTCTGTTTTTTCTAATTAGGGATAAATCTTCTTCAAGGTAATATTTTTTCATTTCCTCAAATGATAAGTGTGGAAAATCATAAACTTTTGTTGGACCATATTTTTTGCGTAATTGTTCAATTTTGGAGTACAATTCCTCTACATAGCATTCATTGAATTCATACGTGACTTTTGGTTTTAAAGTTGTTGTATATTTTTGCTTTAAACATTTAACCCACTCTTTATTATTTTGAGCATCTAATTTATCAGAGGAAAACTGTAAATGTTGAAATCCTATAAACGCGGGTTCAAATTGCCACATGTATTCAGCAAAATCTAGTATTTCATGTATATTTTCTGGTAGCATTACATAATTTATGCAAGTTCTTATAAGCCTTTTTGGTTTGTTAATTTTTTGTATAAGCTTTAGACATTCTACGGAACGCTCAAAGCTTCCTTTTGTATTTCTTATTTTATCGTGTGTTTCACCTAACCCATCAATACTTATGGATAAGCTTGCTTTTGATTTTGCAATTATATCTAAGTGTTCCTTTAAAAGATAACCATTGGTTACAATATGCACTTTTAATTTTTTTTCTGTAGCAGACATTAATATTTTATCAAAATCTTTATGCAAAAGAGGTTCGCCACCCATTAAAGTAACTTGAGGTTTTGGACTTACTGATTTTATACTATCAAAAAATGTATCCCATTCTTCAAAAGTCATTTCATCCAATGTATTATTTTTGAATGTTGCTCCATATTGCGTGCACATATTACATGTCATATTGCATCTATGGGTTAAATTTACAACAAATTCCATTTGAAATGGTAGTTTAAGCATATATAGTTTCCTTGATTTTATCAATTTTGCCAAACAGGGCTTTTATTTCACTAATTAATTTTACACATCTGTCTGAAATAAAATTGCTAGATGGTTCTATTTCGTTTAGAAGATCTTTGCCTAATGCATTTTTATACATTTCGTTTCTTTGTGAAAAAATATGCATTGCTTGTTTAATGCCGTCTAACAAGATCTCTCCTTTTTCATAATTTACAAAAACAGTGCTTTCTATGCCATATTTACTTAATAGTTCTTGATTTTGCCTTATTACCCTTAAGTCTTCCTTATTGCCTGCAACAATTGCCATAAAAGGCAGTTGTTTTAAAAGAGCTCTATTATTGGGGTCTGACAAGAACTCTTCATATTTGTTTTTCGGTGGTATTTGAAGACCTAGAATATCTACATAATTGAATATATTTAGCATATCTTCATCATTTCCAGCATCTCCAGCAACAATGACCAGGTCGTTTGTTCTATTTTTATATATATCTTCAACTTTCTTGTGTGTGTCAATAAGTTTATTTATTTTTTTGTCCTTCCAAAAACCATTTTTGGGGCGAGGTTTTATTGATAATGATTGATATGAGCCACCTTGTTTGATATCCCAATCTCTTTGACATAAGCTTACGCTTGCATTTATGTTTTCTTTTCTAAAAAGAGCTTCTAATCTACTTTTTGTTCTTTCAAGGTCTGCATTGTTTGAAAAAACTATATATGGGGAAAAATCATACCCTTCATTAAACGATGCAAAATTTCTTTCTAATGTTAATCCATATTTTAATCTATATTCAAGTGATATTTC
>CALUXZ010000094.1 GCA_944324875.1 Candidatus Gastranaerophilales bacterium
AGTGTTTTTTTGTTAAGACATTTACTGTCAACACGTGAACAAAAATCAAAAAAGCTTTCAAATTCTTTGTTTTGGCGTTCTTTTTCAATTTCATCAATAACCGCACCACCCACATTTTTAATTGAGGCAAGTCCAAAGCGAATGTTGTCGCCATCAGGGAAAAATTGGGATGACGATTTATTGATATCAGGGGGCAAAACTTTTATCCCCAATGCCTGACACTGCAAGATATATTGCTGTGTTTTATCCTGATTATCCGCTTGTGATGTTAAAATTGAGCACATATATTCAACAGGGTAGTGCGCCTTTAAATAAGCTGTTTGATAAGCAACAAAAGCATAAGCAGCACTATGGCTTCTGTTAAAGCAGTATTTTGCAAAGCTTTCAATTTGTTCAAACAATGCTGCAGCATCTTTATCTGACATGCCGTTTTTTGCAGCACCTTCAATAAAAATACCCTTTTGTTTTGCCATTTCATCAAGTTTTTTCTTACCCATCATACGGCGCACCATATCCGCACCGCCCAGCGTATAACCTGCAAGCGTTTGAAATATTTGCATAATCTGCTCTTGATATACAATTGTACCATATGTATCTTTTAAAATTTTCTCTAAAAGCGGGTGAGCATATTCAATTTTCTGACGACCGTGTTTTCTGTCGACAAAATCCTTTACCATGCCTGATTCAAGAGGTCCGGGGCGAAAAAGCGCAACAAGCGCACCTAAATCCTCAAATACGGTTGGTTTTAAGTCTTTAACAAGTTTTTTCATGCCGCCTGATTCAAGCTGGAATACACCATCTGTATCGCCACGTTTTAAAAGGTCAAAAGTTTTAGGGTCATCAAGCGGAATTTTATTAATATCAAGGTCAATTCCGTGGCGCATTTTAATTAAATCAAGGGTATCTCTAATGATTGTCAAAGTTTCAAGACCCAGAAAGTCCATTTTCAAAAGACCAAGCTTTTCAATGTGAACCATTGGATACTGTGTTGTGGTAGTTTTTTCTTTTGAAAGCGCAATAGGAATAATCTCATCCAGCGGTTTGTGTGAAATAATAACACCTGCAGCATGTGTTCCCACTTGGTTTTTAAGCCCTTCAAGGTGTCGCGCTTCATCTACCAGACGTTTTACCATTTCATTTTCATCGCACAGTTTTTTTAATTCCATACCGTCTTTTAGCGCATCGTCAAGCTTAGTTCCTGGGGCTGATGGAATCATGCCTGCCCATTTATTAGAATCGGAAAATGGTATGTCATAAACCCTGCAAACAGCCTTAAGTGCAGCTTTTGCCGCCAGTGTACCAAAGGTTATAATCTGACAAACATGATCTTCTCCGTACTTTTGCGTAACGTAGTCTATAACCTCGCCACGTCTGCGTTTGCAAAAGTCGATATCGACATCGGGCATTGAAATACGCTCAGGATTTAAAAATCTTTCAAACAACAGGTGGTGCCTTATGGGGTCAAGTTCTGTTATACCTAAAACATAAGCAACAATACTTCCTGCAGCTGAACCACGCCCGGGGCCTGTAGGCACGCCATGTTCTTTTGCCCAGTTTATAAAATCCCATGTAATTAAAAAGTATGCAGGGAATCCCATTTTTTCAATTACGCCGCGCTCATACTCGTATCTTTCTTCTATTTCTTTAGGGTAATTTTCGCCGTATCTTTTTTTTAAACCCTCCCTGCACAAATGGTCAAAATACGAACTTATTGTATAACCTTCTGGCACCGGGTAAGAGGGCAGATGAGATTTACCCAGTTCAATGTGAACATCACACTTATCGGCTACTTCAACAGTATTTTCAATGCATTGGTTAAACATTTCTTCATCCATCCATTGAAAAGACTGCCTCAGCTCGCCTACGGTTTTCACATAAAATTCATTGTTTGAAAATTTAAAACGGTTAGTATCAGACTTTGAAGACTTTGTCTGTTCGCACAAAAGAGTATCATGCCAAAGGGCGTCTTGAGCTCGCAAATAGTGCGAGTCATTTGTTATAACCATTTTTAAATTCAAATCTTTTGCAATTTGAATAAGCTTAGGATTTGAATCTTTTTGTTCTTGCAAACCATGGTCTTGCAGTTCAATGTAAAAATCCTCGCCAAAAAGATTTTTGTACCACTTTGCTTTCTCAAGAGCCTTTTGCTCATTACCATCCAGAATATTTCTTGCAACTTCACCTTGAACACAAGCACTCAGACATATAATTCCACCGGAATACTTTTCAAGCATTTCATGGTTAATTCTTGGTTTATAATAATAACCTTGAGTTGAGGCAATTGAATCCAGTTTAATTAAATTTTGATAACCTTCGTTATTTTTTGCAATTAAAACAAGGTGATAAAGTGTTTTTTTTGTCGTTTTATCATTTATAACATCCCCTTCGCAAATGTAAAATTCACAGCCTATAAGGGGCTTAACCTCGGGACATTCCTTTCCGTTTAATACCATATCAATTACACCAAACATAACTCCATGGTCAGTCAGCGCAACTGCAGGCATATTGTTTTCTTTGGCAAAATCAAATAAGTCTTTTACCTTAATAGCCCCGTCCAGCAGTGAATATTCCGTATGTAAATGCAAAGGAACGTACTTCATAATATTAATCTAGCATAAAGTAGTGTCATGAAAAATTAAATGTTACCATTTTTTAAATATGAAAAATGCCGCAAGGATAATAAATAAAAATCCTACAAGGTAATTCCAACGAAACTGTTCTTTTAAGTATAGAACCGAAAACACACTAAAAACTACAAGGGTAATTATTTCTTGTATTGTTTTTAATTGTGCAGTTGTATAAAAATAAGAGCCTATACGATTTGCCGGAACTTGAAAACAGTATTCAAAAAAAGCTATTCCCCAGCTGACAAGGACAACAAGCCAAAGTGCGCTTTGTTTGTGGCGCAAATGCCCATACCATGCAAATGTCATAAATACATTTGAGATTGTTAGCAGCACAATTGGAGTAAGTGATTTTAACATAACGTTTTAATTATATATCAAATAAAAATATTAATAGTTGTAAAATATATTTACATATACTTGTTATTTATATATAATTTGAATATTGTATTTGTATGTTCAAATTATAAATATAATTTGAACAAAAAAAGATTTGCCCGTCGTGCCAGACGTCTCAGGGCAAAGGAGATCGCCTCATTTTTATGAGGCGATTTTTCCATAAATTATGCACTGTATTGCTTCACAAATTGCTGCGCAACACGAGGGGAACGAGAAGCTTTAAGCAGAGCAAATCTTTCAGCTTTAATGTCAAAGTCTTCTTTTATTTCAATGTTTTTATCTTTTGCTATTTTTTTTGCAATTTCCAAAAATTTATCTTTATTTGGTGCAAGAAAAGTAAGTGTTATACCAAATCTGTCGGAAAGAGAAGCATTTTCATCAATCGTATCAGACAAATGTACTTCATTTCCTTCACGTGAAGAAAATGTTTCTTTTATAATATTTCTTCGATTTGTTGTAGCATAAATTACAACATTATCACTTCTTTTGGAAATTGCGCCCTCAAGAGCAGATTTTATTACGCTTAAATTCTCATCTTCCTGAGAAAAAGATAAATCATCAATAAAAACAATAAATTTCGAAGGTATTTTTGCCAATTTTTCAAGCAGGTTGTCAAGCCCTGATAAATCTTGTTTTAAAATTTGTACGATTTTTAATCCCTGATTTTTAAATTCGTTATAAGTAGCTTTTACACTTGAGGACTTGCCGCACCCTCTGTCACCATATAAAAGGATATTATTTGCACCCTTGCCCTCAATTAAAGCATGTGTATTTTTAATCAAGGTTTCTTGTTGGGTTTTGTAATCTTTTAAATCTTCAAATGTAATAACATCTGTATGTTTAACAGGATTTATTTTACCTTCCTTATAAAAAAATGCACCGTATTTTGCATAAATTCCATAGCAATTTTGCCTTAAATAGTTACAAAGTTCGTCAAAACAAATACAATTTTCACTTTTACCATATTTGCCAAGAAGATCAACTATGTTTTCGCTATCTTTAAATTGTGTCTTTAAAATTTGCTTTATTTTTTCCATATCGAAAGCAAAAAGCTCACTTAATGTGGATAACTCTTGTTTTGCAGCATTTAAAATGTCGTCATTTAAATCGACAGAACGTGCAATATTTTTTGTAAAAACATTTTCATCATGCATTATCAAATCATTTAAATATTTTGAAAAATCTCCCCTGTATTCGCTTTCATATATTATTTTCAGGAATTTTGCCGCATAAATTACAGATTCGCTCAACGACTTTGATGAATAAGCAAAAAGCCCCATAAGCGAAGCTATAGCGCTATCCTTTAAAATATTTGAAAAAATACTTAAACTTAAAAGTTTATAATTTAATAATAAAAGTTCATTCATAGCTTAAATATATCACAAAAAAGATTGACCGCAGCACATTTTAAGACTAAACTAAAGAAAAATCCACATTAAGGAGGAAATTAAGATGGCTAAAATTTATTACGCAAATGACTGCAATTTGAG
>CALUXZ010000095.1 GCA_944324875.1 Candidatus Gastranaerophilales bacterium
TTTGTAACCTCTGCACGCTCAATATCCACAACATTAGACATTTGTTCAAAATAGCTTTTTGCATTTTCCTCAACCTGTTCTTTAGAAAGCGCAGGACGGGTTTCGGATTTGCCTGAAGGGTCGCCAACCATAGCTGTTGCGCCGCCTACTATAAGCACAACCTGATGACCCAAGTCTTGAAACTGCCTTAATTTGCGCATTACAACACTATGACCCAAGTGCAAATCGGGACGAGTCGGATCAAGCCCTAATTTAACACGCAAAGGGCGGTTTTCCTTATGTGCTTTTTGAAGTTTATATGCAAGCCCCATAAAGCCGTCGGGCAGGATTTCCGCACCACGACAGAGCATTTTTGCTTCATCGATAAATTTTTGTTCAATTTTTAATTCTTCAGCCATTTTTTCCTCAAATTACAACTCGATTTTTTCAATATTGTATAGAAACTCATGCAAAGGGATACTAAAAGCATTTGCAATGTCATTTGCCGTTTCTATTGAAGGGGTGGTAGTTCCGGCTTCAATTGCGCAAATTGATTTTTTATTTAAATCGGCAAGTTCGGCTAATGCCTCTTGTGAAAGCCTGCGTTTTGTACGCTCAAGACGCACTTTCATCCCAAATTTTTGAGTTAGCTCAGTTTTTTTATTCCTCATTTTTTAATTTTATTACTTGACAATAATATAACAATCCATTAAAATCAACATGTTATTTAGTATAATGGTACAAAAATGGTTAATGATAAATTTAAAGACGATAATTTTACACAAAAAATAATGGATATTGAATATTATTTGCATGAAAATTATTGGCTTTTAAGTGTTGTAAAATTAGCTCTGGAATATGGTGAAGAACCACACAGAGCTGGTGTTTTAAGCATACTTAGAATTATGATAAAAATGGCAGAAAAACAAAGCAGAAACTTTGAAGATTTAAGTTTTAAAATATACCGCCTAAACGAGCGATAAATATTCTTTTCGTCTGTTATCAAGCACATCTTGGGGCACTGCTTTTATAAAAGACCATGGCAGTTTTTTTCTTGTATTATCATAAGGCATAATTGCAGCCTCTTTAATATCTTTGAATTTACCCCTATTGCAAAATTCTTTCCAGACATGTTTAAAAGCACCGAGATTTCCGCCACGTTCGCACACTTCAATTATATAATCAGCAAGGGACTTATCAGCACGTGATAAAACAGCTTGAATTAAATCCCACTCTATACTTGCAAAGCGAAAACTTATGTTTTTCTTTCTTAAATTTTTCATTATAAAAAGCATTTTTTTCTCCAGAGATTTAAAATTATCCATTTCAACATTTTCAAAGGGCGTATGTGCCTTTGGGATAAAATTTGCAATAGAGTATGTAAATTCAAATCCACGATTTTGTTTTTTTAAGTCAACTGCAAGGTCAATAAATGCCTGAATATCCTCTTGGGTTTCATGTGGTAATCCAATCATAGTGTATATTTTAAGACCTTTTAAACCTGCTTTATGTGCAGCTTTTACAGTTTGGAAAATTTGCTCGTTTGTTAAATCTTTATTTATAATTTTCCTTAAACGCTCACTGCCTGCCTCAATTGCTATTGTAGCGTGCTTTTGTCCACATTCTACAAGTGTTTTAAACAATTTTTCATCCGCTAAATCCGCCCTGAGAGAGGAAATAGAAAGTTCAATCGGCGAAATTTTATTTTTTTCAGCAATAAAATCAATTATTTTGTCAAACTCGGGATGTCCTGCAACATAGGCACCTAAAAGGGCAATTTTATTTGTATATTGCAATGCATTTGAAATTGAATTGATAATTTTTTGAGTATCTAAAAACCTGACGGGAATATTCATCCAGCTTGCAAGGCAAAAATTGCACATTTTAGGACACCCACGCTCAATTTCAATTACATAAGTGTCTTTGAAAAAACTTTTATCGCTCAAAATTGGCGTTGCAACAGGCTCTACAAGATTATCTCTTATAAGATTTACATTGTACTTTCCATATTTAGGTACCCAGATACCCTCAAAGTCTTTTAATTTTTCAAGAATTTCATCTCTTTTTAAATCTTTATTTTCAGCAATAAATTTAAAAACTTTTTTTAAAAGTTGTCCCTCGCCAATACTTATAAAATCGTAAAATTCCTGATAAGGCAAGGGGTTGGCATTCACTGCAGGTCCGCCTGCAAAAATAATCGGGTCATCATCCTTGCGCTCAGAGGATTTTAGCGGAATATCATATTTTTTCAACATTTTTATTACAGTTAAAATATCGATTTCAAAACTTGTTGAAAAGCCCATGACTTTAACATCATTTATTGCACAGCGAGTAGTTTTTGTGTCTGCATAAATACGCTCCACAAAAACTTCGTCCATTAAATCAAGAATTTTAAAAATAGACAAATATCCTAAAGATGCCATTGCAAAATTTTCAATTGCAGGAAATGCAAACCAAGCGTTTATTTTTGGGTGTTTATCAATTTTTTGATTATATAAAAATCTCTCCATTAACCTTCCTGTTCTCTTATTCTTTTTAAATAAAGTTCATCCACCAAAACACATATTACACTTGCAATTGCAGGTCCTAAGATAACGCCCCAGAAACCTAAAAATCTTGCGCCGACAAGCAATGAGATAATGATTGTCAAAGGGTGCATATCCATTAATTTACCAAATATAACAGGACGCAAAACCTGATTTTCTAACCATTGTACGACCATAAAAATTGCAAAAGTTAAGAGCACAAAAACAAAACCATGACCTGCAGCACTTATAAGACCTGCGGCAACGGCAATTGTAGGACCTATAACAGGAATAACATCTAAAATAAATGTTATAAAACCTAGTATCAGCGCATGTTTATGACCAATTAACAAAAGTCCTATCATAGTTAAAATACCGACAAAAGCCATTGAAAGAATTTGCCCGAAAACATAACCGCCTACTCTGTTTGAAATGGTATCAACGATTTCTCCTGCACGTTCTTTATATTTTTGAGGGAAAAACGAAATGAAAACTTTTTTAATATGGTCTTCATCATAAGCAAGGTAAAATATCATAATTGTAACGGCAAGCACTGTTGTAAAAGAGTTTGCAACAATTTTACCTGCTTCAATTGAGTGGGCAAAAACATTTTGTACAATAGGCGCCATATCTACCTTTAGCGCCTCTGCATTAATTATTTTTGCAAGTGAAAAACCAAAAATATTAAAGTTTAAAACATGTTGAATTTCATCAAGATAATTTGGGAAATTTTGCACGATTATTAAAATTTGCTTAATACTTACAACCAAAAGCGGTACGAAAAACCCCAATACACCAATCAAAAAAGCAAGTAAAATAAGACTGACAGCAAGCACTCTTGGCATAAATTTTTGCAATTTCGTAACAAGTGGATTAATAGCGCAAGTTAAAACATAAGCCGCAAAAAGCATTAAAAGGATATCTGCAATATTGCCTGCTAAAAATGCTAAAAGTATTAAAATAAAGAATACAAGTGTATTTTTAAGAGTTAAATATCTTTCTAAATAAGGCATTTAATTTTCTCCCGTTATAAACTTTTTTTATGTTACAATCATTGTCGTAATTTAGCAAGATAAAACAGGATAAGATTTATGAGCATTAACCAAAATATCAAACCTATAACCACAAAAACAAACGATAGGGGCAACTTGGAAATAGGCGGATGTGATTTAGTTGAACTTGCCGATAAGTATTCTACACCTCTTTATGTTATGGATGAGGCAACTTTAAGAGGCATTGCACGTGAATATAAAAAAGCATTTTCCCGTCTTGAAAATGTAAATATGATGTTTGCCTCAAAAGCACTTATGGTTAGTGCAGTAGCAAAAATCCTCTCTGAGGAGGGTTTTGGTTTTGATGCAGTTTCAGGCGGCGAGCTTTTTACAATTAAAAACGCAAATGTCGATATGAAAAATATCACCTTTAACGGTAACAATAAAAGTACAGATGAGCTGAATATGGCTCTGGACTACGGTGTAGGACACATTAGCGTAGATAATTTTTTAGAACTTGCACTGTTAAATGAAATTGCAAAATCAAAAAATAAAGTGCAGAAAATCCTTTTAAGAATTACCCCCGGCATTGAATGTCATACGCATGAATATATTCAAACAGGGCATTTAGATTCAAAATTCGGTTTTGATTTAACTCAAATTGATGAAGCGATAGAGCTTATTTTAGATGAGTACAAAAACCTTGAATTAACAGGGCTGCACGCACACATTGGTTCGCAAATTTTTGAAACACAAGTTTATTTTGATGAAATCGGCGTAATTTTAAAAGAAATTAAAAGAATTAAGGATAAATTTGGCATTGAACTTTATGAAATCAACGCAGGCGGCGGTTTAGGGGTAACCTATACCGATGAAGACTGCCCGCCATCTGTTGAAACAATAGCAAATGTTATAATTGATTCAATTGAAAAACACTGTAAACAATA
>CALUXZ010000096.1 GCA_944324875.1 Candidatus Gastranaerophilales bacterium
CGTATATTGCACCCGGGGTTACAATTCATAATTCCTTTTATTGATACTGTTCGAGGTGTCCACTGGAAAAACACAGTTAGGCTTGCAACAGGTGAATCTTATAGTGTTTACACTATAGTTGATAAAATTGATTTAAGGGAAAGTGTATTTGATTTTCCTCGTCAAAATGTAATTACAAAAGATAACGTTACGATTTCAATAAATGCACTTTTGTATTTTCAAATAATTGACCCAAAAAGTGCTGTTTATGAGATTGAAAATTTGCCCGAGGCTATTGAAAAATTAACTCAAACAACTCTTAGAAACGTAATAGGTGAAATGGATTTAGATACAACTTTTACATCTCGAGATATAATAAATGAAAAATTGCGTGCTATACTTGATGACGCTACAAATAAATGGGGTGTGAAAATAAACAGGGTTGAGCTTCAAGATATTATCCCTCCAAAAGAAATTCAAAACGCAATGGAAAAACAAATGAAAGCTGAACGTGATAGACGTGCTGCTATTCTTGAAGCAGAAGGTCTTAAAAAAGCTGCTATTCTTGAAGCTGAAGGTATTAAAGAAAGTCAAATTAATAAGGCCGAGGGTGAAAAGCAAGCTGAAATCCTTGTTGCAGAGGGTAAGGCTCAGGCAAGAATAAGAGAGGCAGAGGGTGAAGCTCAAGCAATTAGAAATATTATTGAAGCTCTAAGCAACAACGGACAGCCTGATAAATATTTGATAGCTATGAAATATATTGAAACGCTGCAAGAAATGACAAGTGGTAAGGATAACAAAGTTGTATATATGCCCTATGAAGCAACGGGTATTTTGAGCTCTGTTGACGGTATTAAACAAATGTTTGATAAAAAATAGTAAAGTAAGCGGTAAGTATGACAAAGACAAATAAGCGACTTTTAGTAGTTGATGATGATGAACAAATAAGAGAACTTTTAACTTTCGACATAGCCCAAAGCGGCTATGTCGTTGACAGTGCAAAAGATGGCGAAGAAGGTCTTAAAAAAGCTCTTGAGAATAATTATGACCTTATTTTGCTTGATGTTATGATGCCTAAAATGAATGGATATGATGTTTGTAAAAACATTAGACTTGTAAAACCAAATGTTCCAATACTTATGCTTACTGCTAAAGGTACAATTAACGATAAAACCGAAGGTTTTGACTGCGGTGCAGACGATTATTTAGTTAAGCCTTTTGATGTCCAAGAAGTGCTTTTGCACATCAGAGCTCTTTTAAGGCGTTCTGAAACTGCAAGTGAACAAGAAAATTCTAAAGAAGTTTTGCGTGCAGGCGATATTGAAATACTGCCTGATTCGCTTGAAACCGTAATTTTGGACAAAAAAATTAAACTTACCCCAACAGAATTTGAGATTTTATATTGCCTTATGCAACATTTGAATAATCCTGTTACACTTGCAACTTTGCTTGATGAGGTTTGGGGTTATGGGTCAGATGAAGATGTTAGAATGGTGCGTGTTCATGTGGGTTCACTAAGACAGAAAATTGAAGCTGACACAAGAAATCCTAAATATCTTCATACGGTTACAAATGTGGGTTATAAACTCACCCCCTTTGGTGTGCTGGAGGAGGTTTAATGCAAAGGTTAAAAATTGCTCAGCAAATCATAATTGTACTTTTGTTTGCGGTTTTAATTCCTTTTGTAACTATTGGGCTTATAATTTCAAACATACAACAGCAAACACTAAGGCGTGAACTTAACTACAGCGCCCTTGAAATGTCTCGTACAATTGGCGAGAATATACAAAGTTATTTGTCAACTACGCAGAAAAAGTTAAATGAAGCGGCTAGTGCAATTACTTTTATGCCTTATGCATCGGATAGAGCAGATTTTTTAAGTGAAATTGAGCGCAATGATAAAACATTCAAGGGGCTTGAAATCGTTGATAATTCTACAATTCCTGAGGAATCGTACGCTTTTAATGAAACAGAATCTACAATTCAAATGTGCAGCAAGGTAAACGATGAGTATTCGCTATGCACAGATATTGATACAGCTTATATGCAAAACGCAGTGTCAGAGCGTTACAAAAATGAAAAAAGACAAATTTATATTCTTGATAAAAATAATTTGTTAATAGCTACAAACGCTCCAAATGCACCGGAATTGGAAAGGCTTATAAAAAACCTGCCTTTAAAGAAGAAAGTTGATACTGCTGATTTATTTAACAAGTACAAAAATCAGCCAAGTGCGTATTACACTCTGCAAAATCCTGATTGGACGGTAATTGTAAATACTACTGAAAATATTACTAACGCAACAATTGATAAAGCAAGATTTAGAATAATTTTAGCGCTTACTCTTGCAGCATTTTTTATTATAGCAATTGTAGGTATTTATACATTTTATCTGTATATCAATATTAGACAGTTATTTAAAGGTATTATTGCAATTTCAAAGGGAAGCTACGAGCGCAAGATTCACCTTTTAAAAAGTGCTTTTACGCCTCATGAAATAGTTTTCCTTGCAAAAGAATTTAACTATATGGCAAAAAAAATTCATCAGTCTTATCATGATTTATCAGAAAAAAATATTGAGCTTGAAAGATTGAATGAGTTTAGAACAAATCTTGTAAATGCAATAAGTCATGAGTTTAGAACGCCCCTAACAAGCATTGTGGGCTATTCAAGCAGACTATTAAGACATGATATTAAAATTGATGATGAAACAAGAATTAAATCATTAAAAATTATAAAACAACAAGCTCAAAGGCTCTCTAGAATGGTAGAAGATTTACTTGTTGTGCCTGAGATTGAAAGCTTTAGTATTCAATTTAACAAAGGCGAAGTAAACCTTTGCGAAGCTATTGAGAATTCTGTTTTATATGCAAATTCAAATAATTCTAATTTTGAAGTTAAAATCGATGAAGATTTAAAGTTTGTGTATGCTGATTCTGACAGGTTGGAGCAAGTGCTGATAAATCTTTGTGACAATGCAGTAAAATACAATCAAAATGATGAACCAATTAAAATTACTGCAAAAAACATTTCGGGTAAACCCTGTGTTTCAGTGAAAAATAAGTCTTTACCAATACCTGATGATATGCAAGAAAAACTCTTTGATAAGTTTATTCGTATGGATTCAAAGCTTACAAGAACAACTCGTGGCACAGGCTTAGGTTTATATATCGTAAAAGGTCTATGTGCTGCGATGAATATTGACATTGTTCTTGACTGCAAAGACGATTATTTTAATATAACACTTGTATTTAATGATTATGTTGAATAATTTTATGCAATATGCAATAGATATGGCAAAACTCTCGGGAGAGGATATTCCTGTGGGTTGTGTAATTGTTTGCAATAATGAAATAATTGCAAAAGCACATAATGAGCGGGAAAAAAACAATGATATAAGTGCACATGCTGAAATAGTTGCACTAAGAGCTGCGGCAAAAAAACTTAATAACTGGCGAGTGGAAAATTGTAGTTTGTACGTTACGCTTGAGCCTTGTCCAATGTGTGCCTGGGCTATTTTAAATTCAAGGATAAAAGAGGTTTACTTCGGCTCTTATGATTTAAAATATGGTGCTTTTGGTTCAAAAATCAACCTTTGTGAGATTTCTGATGCAAAAACAAAAGTTTTTGGCGGTATTATGGAAAATGAGTGTAATGATTTAATTAAAGATTATTTTTTAAGGCTGAGAAAATGAAGGAATTTTTAGACAGACTTGTTAAAAAATACGAAACAAAAGACTTTATAAAAGATGACCCTATCCGGTTTCCGCATCGTTATATAGCAAAAAACGATGTAGAAATTTCTGCTTTGATTTCTGCTTTATTTGCTTTTGGCAAGCGTGAGGCTTTTATACAAAAACTTGATTTTCTTTTTGATGTTATGCAAAATGAACCTTATAATTTTATTTGCGCTTTTGATAGCAAAGATGAAAGTTTAAAAAACTTTGTGTACAGATTTGTCAAGGGTTTTGACCTTATTTGTTTTCTTGAGTCTTTAAATAAATTGTATTGTCGTGATAATTCCTCTATAGGTGAGTTGTTTTTTGAGGGCAAACAAAAAAAATGCATGCTTGAATATGCAAGCAATTATTTTTATTCATGCCTAAATTGCAAGCCGGAGCTTGGTTTTTGCCATTTATTTGCACGTCCTCAAAATGGTGGAGCCATGAAAAGAATGAATATGTTTTTAAGGTGGATGGTGCGAAAGGGCCCTGTAGATTTAGGAATTTGGGATTTTATAAAGCCAAGTGAGCTTTTAATGCCTCTAGATGTCCATGTGGGCAATGTTTCAAGGTCTTTAGGGCTGCTTAAAAGAAATGCAAATGATTATAAATCAGTCTTAGAATTGACTAAAAAATTAAGAGAATTTGATAGCAGCGACCCTGTAAAATATGACTTTGCCCTTTTTGGTGCAGGTGTAAATTCAAAAAATAAATAATTTATAAATTTCATGGATTTGACT
>CALUXZ010000097.1 GCA_944324875.1 Candidatus Gastranaerophilales bacterium
CACCATTGTATTTATGAAATTGTAGATAATTCAATTGATGAAAGTCTTGCAGGATATTGCGATACGATTCATGTAACGGTACACCAAGATAATTCTGTAACCGTTGAAGACAACGGGCGTGGAATTCCTGTTGATATTAAGCCCGACAGTGGTAAATCTGCCCTTGAAATTGTTCATACCGTACTGCATGCCGGCGGTAAATTTGGTGATGGCGGTTATAAAGTATCAGGCGGTTTACATGGTGTTGGTGCCTCAGTTGTAAATGCTTTGTCTGAAAAATATGTAGTTGAGGTTTCTCGTGATGGATGGGTTTGGAGACAGGAATATTTAAGAGGAGAACCTTCAACACACGTTGAAAAAATAAGAGAAACAGATGCAACAGGAACTAAAACAAGATTTTGGCCCGACCCTGAAATATTTACGGAAACAACTGAAATTGACTGTGATGTTATTGCAAATCGTTTTCGTGAAATGGCATTTTTAAACAAAGGTTTAAAAATTGTATTTACTGATAAAAAAGCCGATAAAGAGTATATATACCATTATGAAGGTGGTATTGCAAGCTATGTTGAGCATTTAAACAAGAATAAAACCGCACTTTTTGAAAAACCAATTTATATGGAAAAAATGGTTGATGGTATAAATGTTGAAATAGCAATGCAATATACAGATTCTTATACGGAAAATGTCCTGAGCTTTGCAAATAACATTAACACCCATAACGGCGGGACGCATTTAACAGGTTTTAGAAACGGTATTACTCGTGTAATTAATGACTATGCAAGAAAAAATAATTTAATTAAAGATAATGAGCAAAATCTTGCCGGTGAGGATGTTCGTGAAGGTTTGACCGCTATTGTTTCGGTTAAAATTTCAAATCCTGAGTTTGAAGGGCAAACAAAAGAAAAACTCGGTAATGCTGAAGTTACTCCTGCGGTTAACGATGTTATTAGGGATAAATTTCAAGAGTGGCTTGAATTTAACCCTAAGCTTGCAAAATTTATTATAGAAAAAACTCTGCAAGCGCAAAGAGCTCGTGAGGCTGCAAGAAAGGCAAGAGAATTAACAAGAAGAAAAACCGCTCTTGAGAGTTCTTCACTCCCCGGTAAACTTGCAGATTGTTCTTCTCGTGAGCCTGAAAAGTGCGAATTGTACATTGTTGAGGGCGATAGTGCAGGCGGCAGTGCAAAACAAGGCAGAAACAGGATGTTTCAGGCAATTTTGCCGCTAAGAGGTAAGATTTTAAACGTTGAGCGTGCAAGATTAGATAAAATTTATAATTCAAATGAGATTAAAATAATGATTCAGGCACTTGGTATAAATATCTCCAAGAATCCTGATGAAGTTGATGTTGATAAGTTAAGATATCATAAAATTGTTATGATGACAGATGCCGATGTTGACGGTGCGCACATCAGAACGCTGCTTATGACATTTTTCTTCCGCTACGCTCGTCCGTTAATTGAAAACGGCTATTTATACATTGCGCAACCGCCTTTGTACAAAGTTACAACGGGTAAGACATCAGAATATCTTTATGATGACAGGGCACTTGACAGAATGGTGCGTGAACGTGGAACAAAATCACTTTGTTTGTATGACAAAACAAAAACAAAAAGTGTGTGTGATGATGAGCTTGAAAATCTTATTTATTCAATGTCTACATACTATCGCTCATTCCACAATCCGATTATTAATCAAATGCCATCAGTTATTGTACGTGGTTTAATTCGCTCAAATGTTGAACCGCAAGACTTTGAAAACGAGGAAAAAATTAAAGAAGTTTATCGCTATTTAGCGCACTACATTGAAGATCACGCACTAAATTACGGTATTACGGAAGCTAAAGACTATAAGGTGTCCTTGGGCGCAAATCCTGAAAATAATAAGTTTTACTTTAAGGTTGATTTAGGAATAGACCATGACCCTGTTACAATAACACCTAATATGATTAAGAGTAATGAGTTTGCACGCATTAAAAATGCATACCCTAAAATAAGACAATTTTTAATTGAAGAAGAAAAAATACTTATTTTGCAAACTCCTGAGGGTGAAGTTGAGATAACTTCATTTGCACAATTACAAAGACTTGTTGAAGAACGTGGGCAAAAAGGTTTACAGATACAGCGTTTCAAAGGTCTTGGCGAAATGATGCCGCAACAACTTTGGGAAACAACAATGGACCCTGCAAACAGAACTCTTTTAAAAGTTAACATAGAAGATGCAATGCTCTGTGATGAGTTGTTTGATGTCTTAATGGGTGATAACGTTGGACCAAGACGTGATTTTATTGAACAAAACGCAGTTTATGCAACAAATATTGATACATAAAAAAATCGGGTCAATGACCCGATTTTTTAATTTATTTTTTTACCGGAATATAGACGCACTTACCATCATAAGTGAAATAAGGGGCGTAACCTTCCGGTGCTATATTTATCTGATTTTTTTCTTTATTTTTTTCAATTGCTCTATGTTCACATTCATTCGCTCTGCCTTCACAGTTACATTTATCGACCTTTTTTCTTAAGAATGAACCGTCTTCGGGACATCCGTAATCTCTTGCCCATTCGTAACCTTCGGGGGCTTCTTTTCTGCGAGAAGCAAAGTTTGTGCCGACTAAATTTGTTCTAATTGCATTTACTTTCATGACAACACCTTTCTATTTTTATTGTTTGCTTGTATATAATACCTGAAAAAAAATTTTTTTGCTAAATTAAAATAAATCTGTTTCATAAATTAAATCGTAATCTTGTGCAACTTGCCTTACAAGTGCTTCGCTTAATTTTATACCTTCTTCGCTTTTAAGAACAGCATTTATTGCAGCTTCATTGCTTTTTATAATTTGGAAATCTTTGTCATTTTGCAATGGTTGACTGTAGTTATTCATGCCAATTAAACGATTTAAATCTTCGATAACTTCTTTTGGCGGTCTTTGTGTATTTATGCCTAATTTGTTTAATTTTTCCAACAATTCGGCATCACTTAGTTGTTCAAATGGAGTGTTTTTGAATATTTGTCTTCCCGCATTTATGACATCATTAATGCTGTATGCATTTCGATTAATTCCAAGCCTGTCCAAAACAAACAAGCGAAGTTCTTTGTCAAGTTGGTTATGTAAGGTTGGAAAATCTTTTACAGGGTGACAAGAACCCTTTTTAACAAGTCTGCAGAATTTACCGTTTTTTGTTATTATCTCTGTGCTTCTTGCATTGCTTGATAAGAATACTGCTATATCATCAGGCGAAAAAGGTGTTTCTATAGGGTGCCCATGCTTTATGGCAGAATTTATAGGGATAAGTTTTTTGTCAAGCGGGCATTTTGTTTCGCTTCCTTCAATTTCCTGTATAATTTCGCCTTCTGGTGATATTACAAAACCATATTCAATACCTTGTTCGTCAAGGGCTTGTTTAATTCTTTTATCGGCATATTCAGATGTACTTTCAAAATCTGCCTTGCTATTTTCATTTTTTATAAAACAATCGCAATTCATCGGTTTGGTATGAAAATGATGTTGCTCTCCCTTAAAAGATATTTTCGATATTTGTCCCAGAAAATTAATTGGTTTTATCATTTTTTGCTCCATTTCTGCCAAAATAAACTTGGATGAATATTTAAAATTGTCAAATAAATAAAAAAATTAACAAATTTTAACAAAAGGTTAAAATTTTTTATTTACAAATTTTATGTATGTATGAAAATCTACCCCGTTAACATGAATTTACAAGTTGAAAATACTTTGCTTCATGGTTTTAAAAGAGCCACTGCAAGTTCATTAAGCTGCAATCATTCTTGCAAGTTTGCAGATTTAAATTTTTGTGCAAAAAAACTTCAGGATGTTAATTTAAAATCGTCAAAAACCAAAAAACCTATTCAGGCACAGATTTTTCAACTGGATTTTTCAAAACACGATGCAAATTTGCTATTAGAAATAGCAAGGGGCTGGAGGGGGCTTAATTATATTTTACCTATAGCAGAGAGCTATTGTGATATGCCAAAAATGAATAAATTTTTTGCTGTTGCAGTCGGAGAAAATAATGAGTTAAAAGCTCAGGATATTAAATCTGTAGCTGAAATAGAAATAAGTTTAAAAAGAGGCGAAAAAATATGTACTGTTTTATATGTTCAAGCAGCTCCAGAAATAGCCGATAATCCCGAAAGAAAAATTAAAGGTGCAGGTGAGCTTGCAATATATTCTGCAGTTAAATATGCAAAAGATAATGATTGCAAAGAAGTTTTGGTATACAGCGCAAATGATGCTTTTTATGACAGTATAGGGTTTGAAATAGATGCTAAAAGGTCCAATAAGTCAAGATTGCGCTGGTATTTACTTAACCAACAAGACTACGATTGGTTTTTAAAAAGAGTAGAGAAAAAATACGGCTTTTAAACTTTGTGATATAATTCAAATATGGTAGTAAAAATAACAACTGCA
>CALUXZ010000098.1 GCA_944324875.1 Candidatus Gastranaerophilales bacterium
GGAATTTGTTTTAAAAGCTCGGGGTAATTTTCATCATCATACGTTAAAATTTTATACCCTTTTTTAACTGCATTTTCATATTCAAAATCAGGATTTATTTTTTCTTTTTTGGATAAAAAAGTTTTTGGAATGCTCACGTCAGGATTTTGGTATGAAAATTCTTCAAGTTCAGATTTTTTACATTGCCAGAAAGATTTTATATCATAGTTAAAAAACTCAAACAATTTTGCTTTAAAGTAAAGCGAAACACCACTTAATGCAATGCTTGCAGCATAGTATTTTTTATCATCTTCCTTAAATATTCCCAACTGCATTTTTTGAATTTTTCCTATATTGAAGCAACTCTTTTTGCACCAACAAATGATTATAAGTAAGGGTTTGTGCGTGGTTTAATGCTTGCTCAAGATTTTTTTCATACAATTCAAAATTTTGTGTTTTTTCGTAAGCTTTCGCTGCAAGGTAATATATATCACCCTGCGCCCCGAATTGTTTTAATACTGCTGCAATAAATCTTAAGGCCTGTTTTTGATCGTTTGTTGAAATATATATATTTATAAGTAATTTACAGGCGTCTATATCTTTTTTATTTTTCTCAATTGCCTTTCTCAACATTAAAATTGCATTTTGGATATTTTTCCTCTCCCAATATATTTGCGCAATATTATAATATGCCCAAGAATAGTCAGGTGAAAGCTCTATTACTTTTGAATATTCCTCAAGGGCATTTTCAGTTTCATTAATTTTTTTATATTCTTGAGCAAGATAAAAATGAGCGAAATAATCACTGTAATTATTCGCAATTGCTTTTTTAAAACATTTTATAGCATTTTGCGGGTCATTTTTTTTGGAATAAAGAACACCAATCGAAAAAAATGCATTCGAGTCATCACTGTTTATACATATTACCTTTTTAAAATTAAGCATGGCTTCATCATCCATGCCATTTGCTTCGTATGCAAGTGCAAGATTATACAAAAAATCCGGATCATCCCCTTTTAACTCGACTGCTTTTTTGTATGCATTAAGGGCATATTTAGGATGTTTTAACTTTTCCCAACAAATACCGGCATTAAAATACAAATTAGCATCATCGGGAAAAATATTTATAAGGTAGCTCAAGTGTTTCATTGCGGCTTGGTCAAAGCCCAAATCCAAACACAAAACAGCAAGCTCACGCCTTGCTTGAAAATTTGCCGGATCGTTTTCAATGGTTTTTTTTAAATTTTCAAACCTTTGAATATCATTCATTTTTGTTTTTCAATTCCGCATCTAAATCAAGAACGGTGCTCTCGTCTTCATCTGTTGTAACTACGGGAGTTTTTTCTTCTTCAATTTCTTCCGATTCATCATCGTCTACATCTTGGATGATTTTTTCAATAACCAGTTGTGCCATATCAAGTGCAACTTTTTGTTTTGTTTCAGGGGCGCATTTTTCAAGCATTTGGATTGCCGTTCTGACTGTTGACTCAATATCATACCAACGTCTTTGCCCTCTTTGTATTCTGCCGTCCTCAACTGCGTTCATAATATCTTCTACATTCTCATACTTGTGGTCGTTAATATTATGTTCAATTATTACTTTAATTAAATTTAGCGCAACGGCAATTTGACTTGGTTCATCCGAAGTTGACAGTGTACGCATCGACATGGAAAGAACAGGGTCTTTGTCATACCAACGTGAAAAATGTTCGTTCATTATTACTCCTTTATTTAACTTTGTTTGTAAATTACTCCACAACCTGCTCTCGGATATTGCCAATCTATAGCATCCAGAGGGCATGCTATTCGGCATGCTCCGCATTCAAGACAATTTTCATAATCAACATTGATTATATTATTATCTTCATCATAAGTATATACTTTAGCAGGACATATATATGTGCAACAACGTGATTCACAATTTTTACACAATTCCTTATTAAGTACAAGATGTGATTCACTGTCACAATTATACTTGATTGTGGTTAATTTGTCCTCAATTGTATTTTTCTTAATATTTTCCTCGCTCATTTTAAAACTCCAAATACACTTGAAACAAAAGCCCAAATATCTTTTAAAAGTTCTCTTATGCTTCTGTCTTTTACAAAATTAACCATTAATTTCCTAAATTCATCACGCTTTGGAACACAATTTGCACCTGAAAATATTTCAAAAAACTCTGCAGCCTTTTTCGGATAATAGCTCATAAGAGAATCTGTTCTGGAGTACAAATTTTCCATTACATTTTGATAAGATTTTAAATCTTTTAGAATAAAGCTTTGTTTTAATTTTTTTTCATATATTTTTAATGTTTTTTTAGAATAATCTTTTATTTTTAAAGATAAGAGCGCTGTTTCGCCCGCCATTTTACCGCTCATAAACGCAAAATTCGTTCCTTCAAAATGAATTGCATTAACAAAACCTGCAGCATCTCCAACAAGCATAACACCGTTTTCACAAAGTTTGGGCAGTTTTTTATACCCGCCTTCAGGTATCAAATGAGCACTATACTCAAGCATTTCACCATCTTGAATTAATGGTTTTACAACAGGATGTTCTTTTAATTTTTCAAGCAAATCTGAAGGATTAAGCTTATATCTGTTTAAATCTTCAAGATTTACACCCAAACCCAAAGAAATTGAATCGGTATATGTGTATAAAAAACCAAGAGCAAACGGTGCGTTTTCTAGTTTTAAACCACCCAGAAAATTTCTTGCAGCACCATTTTTAGAGCCTTTATCTATATTAAAACGCTCTTCAATTAATTCTTTTGAAAGCTTTATTGTCTCTTTTATACTTAATACCGTATCTTTTGTTTCATAATCATATCTAAGCCCGTATTGTCTTGCTAATAAAGAATTAACACCATCCGCAAGAATAATAACGCTTGCTTCTATTCTTTCCAATTCTGTTTCAATTCCACAAAAGAAACCGTTTTTCTTAATTAATTTTTTAACAAGAGTTGAAGGCGCAAAATAAACTCCTTCTTCTTTTGCACATTCAACAAGCCAAGAGTCAAACTTGGAACGGAAAATACTTGCACTCTTTGGATTTTGAGGAAAATCACAAGAAATATCAACACTTGAATTATCAGTCAAAAGCGACCAAGTGTGCTTATTTATATATCTTTCAATCGGCGCTTGCTCCCAAGAGTCAGGAAATATTTGTTTGAGCGCACTAAGAAAAACTGCACCACCAATCATATTCTTAGTTCCTGCAATTTCCGAACGCTCAACAAGCAAAACTCTTGCACCACCACGTGCAGCAGTAACAGCAGCAGCAACACCCGCAGGCCCTGCACCTACCACAATTACATCAAACTTTTGTGCTTGATTATCCTCCATAACATAATTATACAAGCATTAATATTAACTGACAACGATTTAATACGTAAATCAAGAGAGTAATTTACTTTTTTATTTTTTTTATGTTTGTGATACATTAAGCGTATTATGAAAACAGTTGATGAAATTAGAGAAGAATTTTTAAGCTTTTTTGAAAAAAAGCATAACTCAAAAAGGGTGAAAAGCTCATCGCTTATTCCTGATAACCCTACAATTTTACTAACAACAGCGGGTATGGTGCAATTTATACCATACTTTTTGGGATTAGAAAAATTCCCTTATGACCCGCCAAGAGCAACATCCTGTCAAAAATGCGCAAGGGCAGGGGGCAAAGACTCTGACATTGAAAATGTCGGCAGAACTCCACGCCATCACACATTTTTTGAAATGCTCGGCAACTTTAGTTTTGGGGATTATTTCAAAGAAGAAGTAATACCTTGGTCATGGGATTTTGTAACAAATTACTTAAAATTAGATAAAAATCGCCTTTGGATAACCATTTACGAAGATGACGATGAAGCAGGCGAAATCTGGCAAAAAGCAGGTGTACCCAAAGAAAGAATTATCAAAAAAGGCAAAAAAGATAATTTCTGGGGACCTGTTGGAATATCTGGTTCATGTGGCCCATGTACTGAAATTCACTACGATTTGGGCGAGCATTTAAAATGCTCGGATGATTGTTCAATTGCAACTTGCGAATGCGACAGATGGGTTGAAATTTGGAATCTTGTATTTACAGAGCTTTTCCAAGATGAAGAAGGTAATTTAACTCCGCTTGAAAAGAAAAATGTTGATACAGGCATGGGACTTGAGCGTATTGCAATGGTATGCCAAGGGGTAGATTCGACATTTGAAACGGATTTACTAAAACAAATTTTAGATAAAGTTTGTGAAATTACAAACAAAAAGTATAAAGAAAACAATAAAACAGATATTTCACTTAGAATTATAACAGACCATGCACGCTGCGTAAGCTTTATGATAGCAGACGGTATTTTACCTTCAAATGAAGGCAG
>CALUXZ010000099.1 GCA_944324875.1 Candidatus Gastranaerophilales bacterium
CTTTTTGGACTTGATTACGCTAAAGAAAAATTTAGCGAGCTAATTTTAAATTGTCATGATATACTCAAGAGGGCAGGAGTGGATTCTAA
Source organism: Candidatus Gastranaerophilales bacterium (assembly GCA_944324875.1). Classification (GTDB taxonomy): domain Bacteria; phylum Cyanobacteriota; class Vampirovibrionia; order Gastranaerophilales; family Gastranaerophilaceae; genus Galligastranaerophilus. Next base: position 90 of record CALUXZ010000099.1, read on the forward strand.
AATATTTCTGCAAATTATAGATGAGATGTGTGAAAGGGTTAAATAAAATTGATGCATGAGGTACAATTCTTTAATACAGGGTTAGAAGTACTTGGCTCAGGGCTTTTGGCTGCCGGTATAGCTCAAACTTTAAAAGTAATTTTTCACTATATTAAAAATAAAAAAATCAATTTTAAAATCTTTACTACAACAGGCGGCATGCCATCATCTCACAGTGCGGGAGTTATAGCGCTTGCAACAAGTGTGGGGATAATTGAAGGAATCACATCAATAGAATTTGCAATGTCTTTAGGATTTTCGCTTATTATAATGCAAGATGCTGCAGGTCTTAGGCGTGCTGCAGGTAAAACGGCAGCAACGCTGAATCGTGTAGTGCAAGAATTTGTTGAACACCATGAAACAAAACCTTATGAGGTTTTAAAAGAGCTTTTGGGGCACACTCCTTTTGAAGTTTTTTGCGGTGCGGCACTTGGTGTTTTTGTTGCATTTGGGGTGCATGCACTCTCAAGAGTGGAAGCTTTTCAAAATCTGCTAAACTTAATTTGCTCTTTTTAAAAGTTCTGTTAAAGTAGGTTCTCTTTTTATATTTTTCTTTGGTTCTTCTTTTTTATCTTGAAGGCAATGAGAATTATTTGTGAAGCTTGAAAGTCCAATATAACCTTCGTCTTGAGATTCTAAACCCAATAATTTTTTAAAAAAATTCATAATTTCACCTGTCTAACTGTTTTTGCTAACTGTAATTATACACTTAAAATTAAAAAAATGCTCGTCTGTTTTACCCGATAATTTAATTTATAAATATAATAATTTAAAGTTTGACTGTTTTAATTGCCGCTTGTGTTATATTTTATCTTATGAATAAGTCTAATGAAAATTTTTTAATAGTCCAAAATGCTATTAACATGACCCGTGATGAGGCATTTAAAGTGCTTTTGGGCGATAATGAAATTTTAAAGCCATATGCTTTTATAAACATAGATGAAATAAAATCTAAAGATGAGGCAAATTTAATTGCTTACCACCTTACAAATCACCCTAATCCAACACGTGAGGCGTGTGCGCTTGTGCTTGCAGATATTGGCGGCAGTGAATTTTTTTCAGATTATGCTGAAATTTTTACTGATTCAATTTGCGATATAAACCCAAATGTGTGTCGAGCTATAATTGAATTTTTAGTTAAAAATCCTCCTCTTGCCTCAAAAACTCTACCTTTTATTATTGAAAGAGTTGAAAAAATTCTTGCAGATTTTAAAATTTACGAGAAGGAATTTGGCGCTTTTAAAGATAATAAAATGCGAAATCGTAAAAACCATGCCAAAAATAAAAAACTTTTTAATTTGTATTGGTGTTTGGAGGCAATTTGTGAAATATATAGCGCAGTAGGTTTTGATGATGAAATTATTAAAATTTGTTTTGTAACGGTTGATTTTCTGGATTATACAATTAGAGAAAAAACCGCTAAAATATTGGCAAAAATGCCAAATCCTCCAAAAGAATTGTTACAGAAATTGAAAAATGATAAAAATTTTTATGTAAAAAATCTGGTTTATGATAAAATTTGTAAAGACAGTGATTATAGGGATACTTTATGATTTCAGTAAACGATTTAAAAACAGGTTTAACACTCCAGCTTGATAATGGACTTTGGTCTGTTGTTGAGTTTTTACATGTAAAACCGGGCAAAGGCGCTGCTTTTGTCAGAACAAAATTGAAAAACGTTGAAACAGGGCAAGTTGTTGAAAGAACTTTCAGAGCCGGTGAAAAAGTTGCAAAAGCCATGCTCGACAGGCGTGAAATGCAATATTTGTACCTTGAGGGTAAAGATTACGTTATGATGGATCTTGAAACTTATGAACAGCTACCAGTTCCCGAGGCTCAAATTGGCGACGGTAAAAAATACTTAAAAGAAAACATGAATGTTCAAATTTTATTGCATGACGGTAAAATTATCGGTGTTGATTTGCCAAACTTTGTTGAACTTGAAGTTGTTGAAACACCTCCGGCTGAAAAAGGAAATACTGCTCAAGGCGGCACAAAACCTGCTACTCTTGAAGGTGGTGCTGTAGTTAACGTTCCTTTCTTTATTAACGTTGGGGATAAATTAAGAATAGATACAAGAACAAATGAATATTTAGACAGGGTATAGGAATTTAAAATATGAATTTTGAAGTTGAATACATTGAAAAGCTCGCAAAATTAATTGATGAAAAATCTTTAAGTGAAATTATTTTGGAAGACGGCGAGCAAGCCATCACTATTAAAAGAGAATATGGTCAAGCACCTGTTCAAGCGGTTCCGGTTGCTGCACCTGTTCAAGCTGCTCCTCAGGCAGCTCCTGCACCTGCAGAAAATACTAACGTGCCAAAAGGAAAACCTGTTACTTCTCCTATGGTTGGTGCGTTTTATGCTGCACCAAGTCCTGGGGCTAAACCTTTTGTTAAAGTAGGCGATACGGTTAGTGCCGGTCAGGTTGTATGTATCGTTGAAGCTATGAAACTAATGAACGAAATTGAATCTGAAGTATCGGGTAAGGTTACACAAATCTGTGTGGAAGACGGACAAAGCGTTGAATACGGTCAGGTTTTGATGTATATAGAATAAGTCTGTATTTAATGTTATCACCTATTTTTTAAGGTCAAAAGTTATGTTTAAGAAAGTATTAATTGCAAACAGGGGTGAAATAGCCCTAAGAATTATAAGAGCATGTAAGGAATTAGGAATTGCAACGGTTGCAATATATTCGCAGGCAGATTCAGAAAGTTTACATGTTTCATTAGCTGATGAGGCATATTGCATTGGGCCTGCGCAAAGTGCTAAAAGCTATTTGCACATTCCTGCAATAATTTCCGTTGCACTTACCTCAGGTGCTGATGCCATACACCCCGGTTATGGCTTTATGGCTGAACGTGCAGATTTTGTAGATATTTGCGATGAACATCATATAAAATTCATAGGTCCCAGCTCGAAAGCAATGCGTGCTATGGGCGATAAAGCTTCGGCTCGTGCAACTATGATAGCATCGGGCGTTCCTGTTACCCCGGGAACAGGGCTTGTGGAAACTGTTGATGAAGTTCGTGAATTTGCACATAAGGTGGGATTTCCTGTAATTATCAAAGCTACTGCAGGCGGCGGCGGAAAGGGTATGAGGATTGTTCGCAGTGATGATGAACTTGAGGATGCTTTCAACTTATGCAGAAACGAAGCAAAAAATGCTTTTGGAAACCCTGAAGTATATGTGGAAAAATATCTGGAAAATCCTCGCCACATTGAAGTTCAAATCCTTGCAGATTCTTTTGGTAACGTTGTTCACTTAGGCGAGAGGGATTGCTCAATTCAAAGACGCCACCAAAAGTTGCTTGAAGAAGCACCGTCCCCTGCAATTAGTGAAGAAATAAGAAAAGCAATGGGGCAGGCTGCTGTTAATGCTGCAAAGGCTATTAATTACGAGGGTGCAGGTACTATTGAATTTTTACTTGATGAATCTAATCCTAAAGATAAAAAATGGTATTTTATGGAAATGAACACAAGAGTTCAGGTTGAGCATTGTGTATCTGAGATGATTTCAGGTGTTGACATTGTAAAAGAACAGGTAAGAGTCGCAGCAGGTCAAAGGCTTAGTGTTAAACAAGAGGATATTTGTTTAAGAGGGCATGCAATTGAGTGTAGAATCAACGCAGAAGATCCGGATAGAGATTTTATGCCTTTTGCAGGCAAAATTGAAGGCTATATTGCTCCCGGCGGGTTTGGTGTAAGGGTTGATTCCCATGTATATACGGGTTATAAAATTCCGCCATATTATGACTCAATGGTGGGAAAACTTATTTGCTGGGGAAAAGACCGTGAAGATGCTCGTCTTAGAATGTTAAGGGCGTTGAGCGAATATGTTATAACGGGTATTAAGACAACAATTCCTTTCCATCGTGAAATTTTAAATGATGATGTATTTATAAGCGGCAACTTTAATACAAGCTTTTTAGAAAAAAGCTTTAAGAGAAATGCAGATAAAGTTTAATGATAATATAAATAAAATTATAAAAAATTTAGCCCTGGAAGCTGAGCGTTTCGGGGTTAAAATTTATTTTGTCGGCGGTCTTGTGCGTGATGTTTTAATGGGTAAAACGCCTTTAGATATTGATATTTTAGTCGAAGGAAATGCAATTAATTTTGTAAAATCGCTTGATTTTGTTGAAATTAAGTCAATCCATAAAGATTTTGGAACGGTCAAAACTGAAATTTCA
>CALUXZ010000100.1 GCA_944324875.1 Candidatus Gastranaerophilales bacterium
ATTTCAAATCTTGCATCTTTAGGGGTTGGAAATATTGGAATTATAGACAATGACAAAGTCGAGCTTTCTAATCTTAACAGGCAGTATATTCATAAAATGGCTACATTAGGACAAGATAAAGTTTTAAGTGCGCAAGCTTGGATAAAAGAATATAATCCTGATGTTGATGTTATTCCTTATAAGACAAAAATTGAAAAAAATAATGTTATAGAATATTTTAAAAGTTATGATTTAATAATAGATTGTTTTGATAATTATTATTCAAAATTCATACTCTCAGATACTGCTGTAAAAACTGGTAAAATTTTAATTCATGGCGGTGTTGAGGAGTTTATGGGGCAGGTCTGTGTAATTAAAAAAAACACTGCATGTCTTGCCTGTTTTGTACCGGAACTATACAACTGTTCGCCAAACCTTGGTATTAAAAAAGGTATTATAAGTCCTGTTGTTTCAACTATAGCTTCAATTCAAGCCATGGAGGCATTTAAAATTATAACAGGAATTGGAAATGTTCTTGACAATACTTTACTTATTTATAACGGTTTAAATCAGGAATTTAAAAAGATTTACGGCAAAAAAAACCCAAGCTGCCCTTCTTGTTCTCATTTTAGTTGAGCTTTAAAATGGCACTAATTCTGTTTGTTGTCTTGTTTTCTTTTCTGTATGAGAAAAACAGTTCATTATCGCAACAAGTGCAATAAGGACATACATCAATTTTTTCTACACCTTTTTCCATTAGTTGACGCTGATTTATCCCTTTTAAATCTGCGTAATTTTCCCTAAAAAGCCCTTTTGTATCTTTTAGAGTCTTTTTAAGTTGCGAAATCACATCAAAATTTGTTTCAAAACAATTAAAGCAAATGCAAGGACCAATGAGCGCAATTATATTTTTAGGGTTAGAGCCCATTTTAGAAAGAGTTTTTGTAGCAATGGATTGTGCTGTTCCTCTCCAGCCGGCATGAACAACTGCGCCTATATTTTGTTTTTCATCATAAAGTACAACAGGAGTGCAGTCTGCATAATTTAAAAATATTGCAAAATCATTTCTTGTAACTATAAGTGCATCAGTATTTGGATAATCTGTTATATTTTGTGCCAAGGCTATGTTATCACTATGGGTTTGTTGCGGACTAATGAGATTTTTTACATTTAAAAACTTGCAAATATCTTTTTTGTTTTCTTGCGTAATATTATAGCAAGTTTCATCTTTAGTTTTTATATAGCTTTCTTTTGTTGTAAAAAATATTTGCGTGTTTTTAATAAAGTCTGATTTTAAAATTCTTTTTGAATTTATTTTATCAAAATAATACATAAATACTCCAAATATAAAAGCATTTACCATAAGATAAATGCTTTTATATATTATTTTATAGTATAAATTTATTATTATCCATTATATTGTTCATATATTTCTTTTGCCATTTTGGTGAGCATTTCATTATCTGTATTTTTTGCCATTGCAGCTTCTTGTGCACTTATGACACCATCCGAGTTGCCCATTTTGTCAACTGCTAATAAGAAACTTGCATATTCTTCTGCTGTTATTTTGTCATCGCCATCGCCCAAGTCAAGTTCTTTAATAGCATCAAATGCTTCTATTCCCATATCAAGATATGAGTTAACTTCTTTACCTTGTAATTTGCCGTCTTTACTAAATCCGTCATTTGCTAATTCATAACCTTTTTCTATCGCAGCGATATCAGCTTTTGCAAAATTTAGTGCTGATGCATATAAATCGTCCCCTTCGTTTGCGTATCTTATACCGTCATTTTTTGCAAAGTCATTTTGAAAAATATCTTTTTGAGAAATGTGTCCATATTCGTCCACTATTTCCTTTCCTGTTTTGCTTTTAAACATGTTGTCCGTTTTTTTGCCGAATAGATTTGCAAAAAATTCCTTTAAGCTTGTTTTTGTGTCGTCTTTATCTATATTTGTGTAGTTGGCACCATTAAAGCCTGTTACAATATTTGTGAAATCTTCAAGTGCTATTGTAATTGCGGACTTATTTTCAGTTTTGTCTGCTTTTTGTTGTGCCAAGTCTATAATGCTTGTATCGTCGGTTTTTTGCCAGTCATATTCGACATCTGCATTATTAATACCTCTAAAAATCTTATAAGCATTATTTTCATGGTTGTTGCTAATGCTAAAATCAGATGACATAAAATATTCTCCCCTTTTCCTCTTGTATTAATAAAAAAATTTTTAATACAAAAATTGCGTGGTGAGTTTGTTGGTCACACTGCTTCTTCTTGATATTCTTCGCTTTCAACCAAACTTAATATAATTTTACAAAGTTCATCTGTTGTATTTGCAATGTAGTGTGCAAAGTTTAAATTGTCGCCATAGCCGTAATTTGCTGCAATACTTATAATTCCGTTTTTGTGTGCTGCTTCAATGTCTGTTATGGCATCTCCCACCATAATGCATTTATTGCAGTCAATAGAATGTTTTTTAACCAAAAATTCAACAATATCTGTTTTTGTGCAATTGTTGTCATATACACTAATCCAAGTTGGCAACTCTGTTGGTGTAACAACATCAATATATAAATCTTTAAAATATTTTTCAAGAATTTTTTGAGAAAATATCTTTGGTTTATATGTTGCAATATATGTTTTAATACCATATCTTTTGAGTATTTCCAGAAGTTCAACAGTTTTAGAGAATGGTTTTGAAACAGGTAAGTCATATTTGTGATAAGCATCTCTAAAGGCTTCCGTTATTTTTTCTATCATTTTTTCTGTTATATCGGGAAATATATGAATTATTGTATCTCGCAACGGGGGACCCACAGGAATTGTTTTATCCGGTGGTAACTCAAGCCCGCATTGTATAAATGCACTTTTTAGACCGTTAACTATTCCAGTTTTTGAATCTATCAGTGTTCCATCTAAATCAAATATAACTGAGGTAATGTTATCAATATTCAAGTAATTAAATCCTTTTACTTCTACAAGAAAATAATACCATAAATATTTTAGTGTTTTTGTAAAACTTTAGTCTTTTGTTGTATAATTTTTAAAGAGGAAATAATGAAAAAAATTTTAGTTACCGGAGCTGCAGGTTTTATTGCTTTTCATCTAATAAAAAGACTTTTAGATGAGGGTAATTTTGTAATCGGGATTGATAATTTTTATACAGGAACAAATGGTAATATTGAGCCTTTTTTAAAAAATGATAATTTTAAATTTGTTGAACACAATGTAATTGAACCTTATTTTTTTGATGTTGATGAAATATATAACCTTGCTTGCCCTGCAAGTCCGCCACATTATCAAAAAGACCCTATTTTTACCTTTAAAACCTGTATTTTAGGGGCACTCAACGCACTTGAACTTGCAAAAAAAACCGGTGCGAAAATGTTACAAACTTCAACAAGCGAGGTTTATGGAAATGCCACCGTTTGCCCTCAGGATGAAAAATATTTCGGCAATGTCAATCCTAACGGTATAAGGGCTTGTTATGACGAAGGCAAAAGAGCTTCAGAAACACTTATTTGTGATTACAACAGGGTTTATAATTTAAATGCAAAAATTGCAAGAATTTTTAATACTTATGGCGAAAATATGGACATAAATGACGGTCGAGTTGTTTCTAATTTTATTGTTCAGGCTCTTAAGGGGCAAGATATTACAATATATGGAGATGGTAATCAAAGCAGGTCGTTTTGCTATGTAGAAGATTTGGTTGAAGGACTTATATTGTTTATGAACAGCAATTTTAACGGGCCTTTAAATTTGGGTAATCCTTGCGAATTTACTGTGAATGATTTTGCAAAATATATTATTAAGCTGACTTCTTCGTCTTCAAAATGTATTTATTTGCCCTTACCTCAAGATGACCCATACAAGAGAAAACCCGACATATCTCTTGCTAAAGAAAAAATCGGGTTTAATCCTAAATATTCAATTGAGGACGGACTTCAAAGAACAATTGACTATTTTAAAGAAAAATGTTCTTGTAAAAAATAATTTTAGTCGTAATTTTGTTCAACAACAAAAAAGTAAGATTTAGGATGTGAACATACAGGGCATAATTCAATTGCCTCGTTTCCTTCGTATCTAAAACCACAGTTGCCACATTCCCAAGTTACTTTTTTGTCTTTTTTGAAGACTTTTTGCGCTTCAATATTGCTTAGAAGTTTTTTATATCTTTCTTCATGATTTTTTTCAATTCCTGCTACTTTTTCGAATAAGAAAGCAATTTTGTCAAAACCTTCTTCACGAGCTTCTTTTGCAAATTGAGCATACATCTGTGTCCACTCATAGTTTTCACCTTGTGCTGCTTCTTTTAAGTTTTCCAT
>CALUXZ010000101.1 GCA_944324875.1 Candidatus Gastranaerophilales bacterium
TTTTGGAAACCAAGTTTTTCTCCAACTTTTTGCATTGCAATGTTGTCTATGTGTGTGCCAAAATATAGCCTGTGTAATTTTAAATCTTCAAAGGCCCTTTTGATAAGTATTTTACTTGCTTCGGTGGCGTAGCCCCTGCCCCAGTATTGTTTTTCGCCAAACAAGTAAGCTATTTCTGCCTGTCTATTTTTGAAGTCAATGTTTTGAAGAGAAATATTACCAATATGGTGATTATGCGATTTTAAATATACTGCCCAAACCTCGCAGTTTTTCGATTTTTGGATATTTTCTATAAATTCTTCGGCCATTTTGCGCGTATAGACTGCATCCCCATGGCTATTATACTTACAGGTATCGGCATCGTTTAGCCAATTAATATAATTTGTATCCAGCTCGTCAAAAGATAACGGTTTTAATGTTAAATTTTCGCTATCTAAGTTCATCAATATTCTCCCAAACTTTTCTAAATGCAGCTATTACATCATCCAAGTCTTTCTTTTTCATGCCGGGTCTTATATATTCATGGTTTATTAATGTCTCATAGTGAAGCTTTTCAACATTAGGACATATACCTTTTGAATAGTCATACTCTCTATCTGAAGCACTCCAGGGGTATCCTTTAGAGCCGAATGCTATTTTATTTTGAAACATTGGTGAAAGATAAAGGGGTTTTACGTAACCTCCTCCTATTTTTATACCTTCTGTTTCTCTAAGCTTTATTGGCATAAGCTCTGCTTTAACTGCCTCAATAAATTTGTCCCTGTGTATTCCTGCCACATCTGAATCAAAAAGTATCCCATGCTGATAGTAAACATGTGTGCAATTTTCTCTTACTTTTGGCATTTTTAGGCAAGGGATTTTACTTAAGCCTTCTTCAAGATATTTAATGTTTTTGTCTCGCTGAGCTATTAGTTTGGGTAGTTTTTTTAGTTGTGCCCGAGCAATTGAGGCTTCAATTTCTGTCATTCTATAATTAAAACCTACCATATTTATCAAATTTTTATCGCCCTTTGCTTCAATTACCGCCTCTGCATGGTTTCTTATAAGACGTAACCTGTTTGCAATTTCATCATCATTTGTAACAATTATACCGCCTTCGCCGGAGTGTATATGTTTGTGATAGTTAAGCGAATATATTCCAATATCTCCTAATGTGCCTGCAAACTTATTTCCTCTTTTTGCATATGGTGCTTGCGCACAATCTTCAATAATTTTAATATTATGTTTTTTTGCTATTTCATCGATTTTTGGATCATATGGTTGCCCCATAATATCTACAACAATTATCGCTCTTGTTCTGTCGGTTATTTTCTTTTCTACGTCTTTGGCATCCAGACAATAACAATCTTTTTCTACATCTGCAAAAACAGGAATGGCCCCATATATTAGAGGAGCTGTTGCGCTTGCGCTCATTGTATATGGAGAAACGATTATTTCATCAGCAGGTTCTGTTCCAATGGCACCAACTGCGCAATAAAGAGCTGAGGTGGCTGAATTTACACTAATTGCATGTTTGACGCCAAAAAAATCAGCCCATTCTTTTTCAAGTGCTTGGACTTGCGGGCCGCCAAAAAAATCATCGTGCCAACAACCCAAAAATCTTGAAAAAATTGCGCTTTTAAACACTTCTTTAACAAGACCGAATTCCTCCTTGCCTATTGGTAGGTATGGGGGAAATTTTTTTGTTCTTATTTTTTTGCCGCCATTTAATGCTAACTTTGACATATTTCTCCTCTTATGAAGTTTGCAATTTTCTCTTTTGCATCAAAATTAATATCAAAATTATACTCCAACGGCTGCCTGTTTAAAACAATGTCTGTCAAATATTTACATAATTCAATATTGTTGTTTATAAAGGGCAATACCTTTTGTTTGGTTAAAATAAAATTGTCAGGATTTGTTTCTGATGGTTGATAACTGAGAATTGGCAAATGTAGTATTGCTCCTTCGATTAGCACCATGGATGTCATAGAAATGGTGAGTGCGCATTTTTGCATAAGTTCTGTCAATGCAGCTTCTTTTAATATTTTGACATTTATATCCTCAAATTCTTTATATTTGGATACATCTTCTTTCGGATGAAGTTTTATTATCAGTTTTAAACTATTCTTTTTGCAAAAATTATAAATGTCGCTTGCTGCTATTTTTTCTTTTCCTGCGCCGTAATCTTCAATATAAGGCTCTGAACAAAAAAGAATAGTGTCAGTATATTTCTCGCTGCATTTTGGGGCATTGAGTTTTATTTGTTCAAAATGTGGATTTCCGAGCGGGAATATTATCTCGGCTCTTACTCCATCTTTTATCATTTCTTCTTTTGCAAAATTATTTGGAACAATTATGTAATCGGGAAATATATCAGGATTTTTGTTGAATTTGTCTAATTCTAAAAGTCCGTATTTTGAAAATCTTATCCCATAGTTTACCCAGTGGTCTAGAATTGCAAGGGTCTTAATGTTTTTATTCTTTGCTTTGAGCCATATGTTTTTCTCTGTTTTATCATTTGCACTTGTGCCTGTGATTATTAAATCAGGGTTAAAGTTGTTTATTGTATTTTCGGGCAATATTTTAAAATGCGAAACAACTTCAAAACCCGCTGCTCTTAGCGACTCCTCCAGGGGTTTTGTTGCATTTATTCCGCCGGGATCGTGAGCATATATTAGAATTTTATACATATAATTTTTCCTCAAATACTTCATTTATTGGGGCGAAAAGCTTTTGGTTTTTATCTAAAAAATTGTAAGCATTTTCATACAAATTGTACATTGCAAAGTTAAGCTCTGTATTTATTTCATTTTCATATTTAAAAAATTTGTATCCATTGTGGCAATTTTCTATTTCATAAAAAACAATTTTTTCTCCACTGTTAAGTATTTGTATTCTTTTTCTCTCAAAGAAAAGCTCGAGCTCAAAAACTGTTGCTATATTGCAATCAAGTGCTTGTGCCAAGAAGTTGCGATTATTTTTAAAAGTTATTTGAATTGTTCTTGATGGATCGTTTTCGTAAAAATCACTTATTTTATCGTAAGTTTTTATATTGGTAATTTTGCCTAAAAACAAATTTAACAAGTCAAGCATATGCGAACCGTTGTGTATAAAGCCCTTCCCATATATTCCTCGACCTGTGATAAATTCGCCCCAAGCACCTTTTTTGATTTTCATTGCAAGATCTTGAAATTCTTTTACATATCGCCTTGAAAAATTTATTGCAACAGGTGTGCCTTTTGATAAAGCAATAATTTCTTTTGCTTCTTCTATTGTTCGAGCTATCGGTTTTTCAAGAATAATGAGTTTTGGTTTAAGCGAAACAGCATGTCTAAAGCTCTCAAGATGAAAGGCGTCAGGAGTTGCAATTGTAATTATCTGCGCATTTTTTATGTCATCTATTTTGCTAAGGGCTATTGTATTCCATTTTTTTGCGGCAGCTTCCGAGTTTTCTTTTTTTATGTCGTAAAAACCACAGAGGTTGAACTTATCATGAGCAACTATTGCATGCGCATGAGTTAAAATTCTTTTATCATCAATATCATCAAACCCAGATGATATTAGTCCTGCGCCAATAATTGCTACATTATACATTTAAGTTTTTCCAATTAAGCATTTTAAATTTCATTTCCGCGATTTTCCAGTCCTCTTCGTTGTCTATATCCTGCATCTCTGATTCCGGAATTTCGATAGGCAAGGTTGTTCTGCAATATAGTTTTTCTTCTTCTATCAATGCTTGTGTTTTAAGACAATAAAATTGTCCGCAGTCATGATAGTAAGGCTCTAAATCTTGTGAGCGAACATTGTAGTTTTCAGGGTGAAGCATTTGCAATTTTGAATCTCGTATAACAAGACATCTTTGTGGGGGATATGAAAATCTAACGACGGGAAGCACACTATCCGCGTCGGAATTTACGAGCTTGTCCATTGCTTCTTTAATTCTTTCAACTTTTATAAAGGGTGCGCAAGGATATATGCAGCATACGTAGTCAAAGTCTTGTCCTCTTTTTTTGTACTCGTTTATAACTTCAACAAGAACGGAAGCTGTCATTGCCATATCGCTTGACATCTCTGGACTTCTGAAAAATGGCACATTTGCGCCATAGTGTTTTGCAATTTCGGCAATTTCTTTGTCGTCCGTTGACACCATAACCTCATCAAAAGCCTTGCTTTCAATTGCCGCCTCTATTGAGTAAGCTATTATTGGCTTACCTAAAAAATTTTTTATATTTTTTCTTGGTATTCTTTTACTTCC
>CALUXZ010000102.1 GCA_944324875.1 Candidatus Gastranaerophilales bacterium
ATAACAGGGGTTGTACGACCATGGTGAGTTTGAACTGTATCTACGTTCATATAATTCCAAGATAACAACGAACAACCGATATCACAGCCAAAAATCGCTTTGTCGTTTAATTCAAGCTCATCAATTGTTTGGGCAAGAGTTTTTAAAATCATGCCATGCCCGCAACCAGGGCAGAATTTAGATGCACCAACTTCGGCATTTTGGGCTTTTGCCAATCTTGGACCTTTTTCTAACATTTCTATCATTTATTTTTCCTCTTATTTCTATTTAAAACTACACTGTAGCAGGTTCTTTTACCATAGATTCAACTTTTTTAACAATGTCATCGCCTGTTACGCCAACACCCATTTTAAATAAAGTTGAATAAGGAGTTGTTAATCCGTAGATTTTTTCAAGAACCATTTGAGCAAGTTGACCGTTTGCAGATTCTGTAAACAGAACTTGTTTAGCACGTTTTACAGCCGCTCTTAAAGGTTTAACAGCAAGAGGACGAAGTGTGATAGGTCTGAATAAACCGGCTTTAATACCTTTTGCTCTTAGCTCGTCAACTGCAGTCATTGCAGACCTTGCAACAATACCATGAGCAATAATAAGTACTTCTGCGTCATCTGCTTTGTATTCAAGATATTCTTCAATTTCAGGAGAAATTCTGTCAAATTCTTCTTGGTATTTATCAAGAACTTCCATAAGTTCTTCTTCAAGGTTAAATGTATTTCTAACATGGTTAACAGGTCTTGTACCGTTTGCACCACCCAATGTAGCTTCTGTCGGAACCATTTTAATACCACGAGAAGCCGGATCATAAAGTGTTACAGGCTCTCTCATTTTACCTTGGTAGCCATCAGCTAACATAAATGTTGGGAATCTGTATTTCCATGCCGTATTAAATGCTTTAATCATGTAATCATATAAATCTTGGTGTCCGGCTGTAGAGTAAACAATTCTAAAACCTTCACCGTTACCGCCAAAGCATGTTAATCTTGTTTCTTGTTGAGCGTAGATAACTGTAGCTGTTGATGGACCACCTCTTTGCATAACTGCACAAACAAAAGGTATTCTCATCATTTCAGCCATGCTTTGTGCGTCTTGCATAATAACATTACCGGGACCTGCTGTTGCAGTAAAAGCTCTTTTACCGGCTAAAATACCACCGATTGTAGAGAAACCTGCAGAAATTTCATCTTCTGTTTGCAAAAATCCTGCTTCTGTTTTAGGAAGCAATTTACACCAAGTGTGCATAATTTCATTCTGCGGCGTAATAGGATAACCATACATGAACTCAGCCTCTGCAGCATTTGCAGCGTAGGCTATAACTTCGTTACCAGTTAAAAACATTCTGGTGTCTTGAGTAATAAGTTTTTTGACCATTTTGAATCCTTACATTTTGTGAGTGAATACACTAATTTATTACTACAAAATTAAGGATTATTCAAGTAAATTATTATTTTAATGAATTTCTTTTTTTAATATCGGCAAACATTTTTAGTTTATACAGATTATTGAAATCCAATTCCGAACCCAAATGAGTTTTTCTTTTATATGCAGCACTAAATTCTTCCAGTGTCAAAAACACGGGTATAATACCTTTATTTGTTGAACTAAACTCTTTTTCGCGCTCATGCCTGTACGCTGCGGCAGTATATGCAATAAATTCTTTCTTTTTCTTAAGTCTTTCAATATTTTCAGGATCCAAAGGGTCATCATTTACAGGCAACAACGATGAAATTATTCTCTTAATTTCACCGTATTCTTTATCAACAGACTTGCCTAAAAGTATTTTATACGGCACGTCCTCTAATTCTTTAAATACAGCAACGTCATGCCCAAGGATTTGTATTTCGCCTGTTATTCCGTCAGGAAATTCAACAAGTAAATGTATGCCCATATATCCTGTTTCACGTCTGGATGTACCTTCACGAACGATAATACCATATCTATCGCTTGAAGCTTGAGCAAGTTTATGCAATTTTGTCTGACTTATATACGCCCCTTTTCTGTCTGATGAAACATGATTTTCAATTTCAACAATTTTAAACTTACCACTGTTTACACACTCTATTAACTTATCTATAACTCTTTCGGCACAACCCGTTTGATTGCTCCCCAATATTATTCTTGCACCGACAAGATCGTGAATATTATCAATTACGCCTTCTTTTGTTTGCAAATGCTTTTGACTTGCCTTTTCCCTAATTGAATTAGGAGATTTTGTTCGAAATTCTGGCCTGTATATCGGATGTTCATAATCGCACATAAGACCTTCACGTTGTATTAATGGGGCAAGTGATTGTAATAAAACACGTTTCATCTGACTTCTGTTATAATCAGCTTCCTTAAAAATTATGTGCGCAAGTCTGCTTGTAATCGACCTTGCTTTAGATTGCATTTCCTTCGAATCCTGACTTGACTCTCTAAAGGTATTTTCCGTATCGTCAAGCGAAACACCTTTTCCTGATTTTGAAGTAAAAGAAATAGTATCAAAAAGAAGTGGACGCAACTTAACATTTGAGAAATGAGGAATAGATAAAGCATTTTTAGCATTTACCTTACTTGAAGTCGCACTATTCACATTTGAAAAATTAAAAATTTTAATCATTACACTACTTTCAATGCCAGACTAGTTAACAAAACCTCTAAAGGAAAAAAATTGCTAAATAAGTATATTCTCGATAAAATCAATATTTGAATTATAAATTGAAATACCGCTTATTCTATGTCCCTTGAACTTCTTTTTTGTAATACTTAAATAGTATTGTGCGCAAGCTTTTATTTTTTCAAGTTTAGATTTTGTTATTGCCTCAAAAGGCATGCCAAAAAGATTTGTTGTTCTATATTTAACTTCGACAAAGTATATTATATTATCCTTATATGCTATTATGTCAAGTTCTCCGTATCTTGAATAGTGAAAATTTGTTTCAAGTATTTCAAAACCTTTATTTAAAAGAAAATCTTTTGCTAATTTTTCGCCCAGTTTACCTTTAAGTTTGTTTGACATAAAATAATTGTAATACAAAGTTAAGTGGAGCACAAAGCCGATGGAATTATTGAAAAAAACTGCAATAGAACAAAGAAAAGCACTTTTAAATAAAGAAGTAAGTGCACTGGAATTAGTTCAAGAAACATATAAACAAATTGAAAATCTTGATGAAAAAATAGGTGCATACAATTCGCTTACAAAAGAACAAGCAATTGAAACGGCAAAAAAAGTTGATGAAAAAATTGCAAAAGGAGAAGATATACCCCTTATGGCAGGTATTCCTCTTGCACTTAAAGATAATATGAACATGATTGGTTCTAAAACAACAGCAAGTTCAAAAATTCTTGAAAATTTTGTATCACCATACGATGCCACAGTTACAAAAAAACTAAAAGAAAATCTTGTGCCAATTATCGGAAAGGCAAACTTGGATGAGTTTGCAATGGGTTCAAGCAATGAAAACTCTGCTTTTAAAATTGTAAGAAATCCCCATAATTTAAATAAAGTCCCCGGAGGCTCATCAGGTGGCTCTGCAGCATCTGTTGCATCTTATGAAGCAACTGTTTCATTGGGCTCAGATACTGGCGGAAGTATAAGATTGCCTGCAAGTTTTTGCGGTATAAACGGCTTTAAACCAACATACGGCAGGGTTTCTCGCTATGGCTTAATTGCTTTTGCCTCATCTTTAGATCAAATAGGTCCATTTGGCAGATGTGTAGAAGATATTGCAAATCTTTACATGGCTATTGCAGGATGGGACGAAAAAGATTCTACTTCTTTAAAAATAGAGGTTGATGATGTTACAAAAACCCTTAAAGACGACGTAAAAGGCTTAAAAATTGGAGTTATAAAGGAACTTTTAGCCGAAGGTGTAAATGACGATGTAAGAAAATCAGTTCAAGACGCTATTGAAACTTATAAAAAACTTGGTGCAACAATAAAAGAAGTATCACTTCCGCTTTTGAAGTACTCAATAGGCATATATTACATCGTTGCAACAGCAGAAGCAAGTTCAAACTTAGCACGTTTTGATGGTGTAAAATACGGATACAGGACAAAAGACGCTCAAAATCTTTTAGAAATGTACACTAAAACTCGTGCCGAAGGCTTTGGCGATGAAGTTAAAAGACGTATAATGCTTGGGACATACGCCTTATCAAGCGGTTACTACGACGCTTATTACAAAAAAGCTCAACAGTTAAGAAGACTTGTAAAAAATGATTTCGA
>CALUXZ010000103.1 GCA_944324875.1 Candidatus Gastranaerophilales bacterium
TATATGCGCATGATGGTGCAAAGATATAATATGTTTTATGTACCGACAATAAGCGCAAATATGCTGCTTTTTGACTTTGGTAAAACAAAAGCAATGGCGGATGCTGCAAAAAGAAATTATGAATCTTCTCGCTACGACGCTGAAACAAGCATTGAAAGTGTTATTTATAATGTAAAAGTTGCATATTACAATATGGTTTTTGCGCAAGCGCAAAAAATTGTGTATGAGGACACTGTTAAAGACTACGAACTTCAACTAAAGCAGGCTGATGCATACTATAAAATAGGCAAAAAGGCAAAAATTGACGTTACAACTGCCCAGTACAACCTTGGTAATGCTAAGGTAAACTTAATTAAGGCAAAAAATACTTTAGAGCTTGCAGCAGTTGAGCTGGCTAATGCTGTTGGTATTCCTCAAATGGAAAATGTAATTTTAAAAGATAAACTTAACACTAAAATGTATGATGTTAATTTTCCTGATTTAATTAAAACAGCTGAAGAATCAAGACCATCTTTACTTTCTGCAAAAAAGAAAATGGATGCTGCAGAACTTAATATTAGAAGCGCAAGAAGGGCTTTTGCGCCTGATTTAAGTGCGTTTGGTTCGTATGATCATGGTGGCAGACAAATTGATAGTGATTATGGTTATCAATTTGGTGTGCAATTTAACTACACGTCTTTAAATCTTTTGTCGCTAAAGAAGCAATTGGATGAAGCAAATGCAACTTATAAAAAGTTTGCGGCTGATTTTGAGCAAGAAAAGCAAAATGTGTATCTTGAGGTTAAAAGCGCATACATTAGTTTGTTAAATTCTCATGATAGCTTAGGTGTTGCAAAACTTGCGCTTCAGCAGGCAAAAGAACAACAGTATCAAGCATTTAGACGTTATCAAGTGGGCTTAGGTAATGCAATTGAGTTTAAAGATGCTGAAAATACATATTTAAACGCTCAATTGAGCTACTATTCAAATTTACTTGATTATAACGTTAATGCTGCTGAGTTAGAGCGTGTAATTGGAGCTCCAATTAAGGAAACAAACATAGACTTATAGTTTATTTGCTTAGCCATTCGTTCATTTGTACCCAGCCTGATATCATATTGTATCCGCTACTGCCCGGTGTATATGTGCATTGCGATACTTTATTGCTTGAATTACCCTCAATAGTGTGTATTGTACCGTCAGGGTCTACACCGGTAACAATTCCGACATGGGATGCGTTATTTTCCTGTATCATTAAATCTCCGGGTTGTGGTGTGTAAGTGCCAACTGTAGCGTAATATCCCGCATTTTGTGCATCAGACCTTATGCCGGCTACGCTTGCATCATAGCCAAATGTTGCAGCGTTATCAGAATTTTGTCCTGCACCGTATATCCATGATACAAAGCTTGCACACCACGGGTCGCCATTAGCAAGTCCGTTTCTGTATTTATCTATTTCCGGACTGTCATTATTTCCTGTGTATTCATACACCCCTTTTTCAAGTTCCTGCTGTGCCAGTTTAAGTGCATCTTGTACCATTTTCGAACCCGTCATTGACTCTGCTTCACCGGTTCTTGTACCGATTTCTTTTTGATATTCGATTGCTTCCTGTTGTTTTGCCTCAATTTGTTCGTCAATTTCGGCTACGTCTTCATCTCTTTGAGTTTCAATTTGAGTTATTTCATCTTTAATTGCCTGCATTTTTTCTGCAAGTTCCGGATTTATCTGTGCAATTTTTTCCTGAATGCCATTACATTCATCCTGCTTTATTCCTTTTAATGATTTTTGGCTTTCTATTTCTCTGTTAATAAAGTCAATATCATCTTCGCATTTTTGAATTTTGTCTTTAAGTTCTTTTATTTCGTTTTCTATTTCTGTTTTTCTTTGTTTATTTGCTGTGTCTATTTCTTCGTCACCTGTATTTGTATCGAGTGCAGCAAGTTCTGCTTCAAGGTTACTTAATGTGCTTTCATAACCGAATTTTTCGGATTCTTTTTGACTCAATTCGCTTTGTTTTTCTCTTATTTTTTCATCACAGGTATTTATTTCTTTTTGAGAATTTTTATATTGTTCGTCAAGTCCCTCAAGTTCTTCTTTATTTTCTTCAAGCAAGTTATTTAATTCTTCATTTTTTCCATCGATTTCCGTTTGCGCATTATTTATAATTTCCTGTTTTTTCTCTTCAAGTTCAGGAATTTCTGTATTTTCAATGTTTTCCAGTTTTTCCTTAGTTGTGTATTGTTCGGGAGACGAAATTGTCGAGCCGTTTTGTGTTTGCGAACCGTAGTTTTGATAATTATCGCCACCTATGTTAGATGTGTAATTTTGCATAGCCTGTTTATTTGCTTCTTGTGCTCTATATTCATCCATTTGTTCTCTGTAGTTGTCAAGCACCATATCGTAGGCATTTTTGGTTGTAAGTTGTTCCATATCATAATTTGAAATGTCTTTTTCGTTACCGTCTGTAGACGCTATTCCTCTAATTTCATCTTCATCAATTATTCCGTCACCGTTTGTATCGAAGCTGTCAAAAATATTTTCAACGCCCGCATTGTTTACGGCTTGATAAAAAATACTTTCGTTGCCTTCAAAATTCATACCTTGCGCAATTTTTTCTTTAAATGAATTTATATCTGCGCCGGCAAATATGCTTGAATCTATAGAGTAATTTCCGACACTAAATTCGTTTGCGCCTGCTGTTTGATAGTTTCCGTTTAATTTGCCTTCAATTGAATTTCCAAACTGATTTAATAAATAATCAAAAGACATGATTTCTCCGATATATTACTATATATTTATATAAAAAATATATATCTTATATATGTGCTATTTTTATATCTATAATTTACAAAACTTTATATTTTTTCCATAAAAAAAGTGCCTTTTAAAAGGCACTTTTTGTTATAAATTTTCTTATGCATAAACGCTTCTTAATTCTTTATATTTATTATCAAGCCGTTTTGCCAAATCTGATTTTGTAATGGAGCCGTCTTTATTCAAATCCAGTCCTATATTTGCATTATATGCCCATGTGTATGTGCCTGAATTATTGCAAAGTACTTCGTTTTTAGAACATGCCGGCAAGAAGCATAGTGCATATAATGTTCCTGCATCAAGTTTATCGTTTGCAGAAAAGCCGAATGTGGATTTATTATTTTGATAGAACTTTTCTACTACATCAAGTTGTTGAACCGGTGTCATGGATTTAATTTGTGAAGTTGTGTAACCAAGCCCAGATAACGTAGATGGTATAAATTGTATTAATCCGGTAGCATTGCTGCCGGCATTTGTAGCTTGCGGATTTAGACCCGATTCGCTATACATCATTGCAAGTAAGTCGTTTGGGTCACAATTTATATTTGCTGCAACTTCTTCAAGCCTTGCTGAAAATCCGCTGCCAAGTTTACTGTCAAGTTTATTAGCCAAGTTTGAATCAATTACACCTGTTCCTTTAGAACTGTTGGTACTTGTTGCATTTTCATTATCTTCATCATCGTAATCGTAATTACCTGTACTTGTGCCTGTTGTCGATGTATTTTTATTCAAATTTGCGATTTGTGCTCTGTAATTATCCAGAACACTGTCGTAGGCAGATTGTATTCCATTTGAAACAGTGCCAAAAGACCAGTTGGTGCCGCTTTGTGATGCTATCGTAAATATACTACCGTCTAGCGGGTTACTGTTATTATGGTTTGCCGTGTTACTAAAGCCAAAATTACCGTTACCTACGGCAGCCATGTATTGTATGCAGTCATTATAGAAGTAATCTGACGACATAATCTCTCCAAAATATTCCTTATACAAGTATATAAAAAATATATTTGTGATATATGTGCTACTTTTAGTAGTTATTTTTTACAAAACTTAACATTATTCGTATCTAAGTGCATCAATTGGATTTAAAAGAGATGCTTTATAAGCCGGATAATACCCAAAAGCCATACCTACAATACCAGAAAAACCAAATGACACTAAAATTGGCATAAGCGTTATGGCAACTTTCATTTCGGAAAATGTGCCTATTAGTTGCGCTATTATTACGCCGCTTAATACACCAATTAAGCCGCCAATAAGTGATAAAACAAGCGCTTCAACAAGAAACTG
>CALUXZ010000104.1 GCA_944324875.1 Candidatus Gastranaerophilales bacterium
ATGACTGCGCTGTCGCAGTTTAGCGGACAAAGACCAATGCTTTCTACCCTTTTTGCGCCGCCGATGAACATTTTTTTATTTGGAATTAAACGTTTTGTTTTTTTAATACAAGAGATAATATTTTCCTCATCACCCAGTGTAGAAAAATCTATTGCACGAATTGGGTGCAAATTTGAAAGGCATTTTATTGAATAGCTGTTTAAAAGGTTAATTCCGCCGCCTATTTCCACATTTATATCGTTTAATTTTAAATCGTTGATAATTGCCCACCACATGCCTATATTATTTACAACAATGGTTGAGGGTTTTGGTGTTTCAAGTGCAAGAGAGGCAATAAGCTCGTAAACTCTGTCAAAATCTCTTTCTATAAGTATTCTTGGGGTTGAAAGGTTGAGTTTTATTTTGTGTTTTTTGCAAAAATCTTTTACGACATTTACAAGTTCATCAAAACTTTTTGTGTATAAGTCAACAGTAGAGGCAACCTCACCGTATTCAATTGAATTTATCGGGTTAAATCCTACTTTTTCAATGAATTTTTCAAGTTCTTTTAACTGTTCTAAACTTGCAATTCTAAGGTTTATTTTTGGCAGTTTAAGTGCTTTATAATCGCAGTTTTTCTTTATTGTCGACCCTTTTACTTTCCAGTTGTATTTGTGAATATTGTTTGCAAATTTAAAATCTCCACCCTGTGCGCTTTGAATTTCGCCACAAAAATGGTTTGTGCGGTAAAAACTTTTCCTAACGTGTCTAAAGGGCAGTTTTTGTTCTTTAAACATTTTTGGTTTTGCTAAAATTTTCTCTATTAACTTAATAGCATTTAAAATTTCATCTGAATTATTAAATTTACCTTTTATTACAACTGCTGAGATTGCACCTGATTTTATTATGTCATCGGCAAAATAAGGGAGATTATCTGTATCTATTGCAAGGGGGATTTTTGCGTATTTTTTGATTTTTTCAATGTTTTTGATGTAGAGTTCTTCGGTTATTATAAGCCTGTCGATTTTATGGAACATTTCCATAAATTCAATACCGCAAAGATTGTGTATGTCAAAATATGAGTCAATTATGACTTTAAAGGGCAAATCCATGGTTTTAATTATTTCTAAAATGCCGTAAGAATTTACAAAAATTCCGTCGATTTTAGTGCTGTGCAAAAATTCTATAAATTTTTTTGTTTTTGAAACTTCTTCCTCATCAATTGAGTGCTTAAAGTTTACAAAAATGCGCGCATTGCACTCATGTGCCGCTTTTATGTATTCTTCAATGTATTCAAAATTATCGTTTATAAAACGATGATGATAAACGTAAAATTCCCTGCATTTTGTTTTTTTGCAGAATTCCCTAATGTTATCGGGAGTTTTAACAGGAGATACTATAAAAATATCTTTCATTCCATAATAATAGGCTTTTGAGCTTTTTTAGTCAAGCTTTTTTATGGGTTTATTTTAATTGTTCCACGAACATCTTTGTCTATATTTAAACTTTCAAAAAGACTGTTTTTAAGCTCATCAGGCGAATTTGCACTGTAGAATTTGCCTGATGTAGTAAGGGCAGTACATCTTAATTGATTTCTCGCCTCTTGATCAAAAATATCAAAAGCTATAACGTCAATTGAAATATCGTTTCTTGTTTTCATAAGCTCAATAGCGTAAGTACAGGGGCTTTCGTCGCAATTTTCGCCGCCATCTGTTAAAAGAATGATGTGTTTTTTGCCGCTAATTCCTGCAAAATCTGAGTTTACAGCTTGTTTTAGAGAATATGTAATTGGTGTCCAACCGATTGCCGAGGTTTGATAAAGCGAATTTAAAATTGCGCCTGAGTTATTTGGTTTTAGGGGTACTGCAAGTTTTGATGCCATACAGCCGTCCATGTAAGTAAAGCCACCACGATGACCGTAAATTCTAAGTCCTGTTTGAACATTTGAGGGAATTTGTGGCAATATTGAAGTTAAGGTATCAAGTGCTACTCGAAGTTTAGTTCTATCGCCCATTTTTTCGTTCATGCTGTTTGAAAAATCGACAATAAAAAGTATCATCGACGAGGATTTTAAATATTCGGGACTGATTTGATTTTTGCTGTTCGGGTTCATGGTGTAAACACTATAATTGTAATTAGGTTCACAAGTTGCCGTATTTACAAAAAAACCTAAAATAAACAAAATCAAAAAAAATTTTTTCATAGGTTAATTATACCTCAAAATTAACTTTTTATACTGCCCTTGTGTATATAAAAAGCCCCCTTTGTTTAGGGGGGCTTTAAAACTCCGAACTTTTGTGTGCGCATTGGGGTAATAATCCGCAAATTCGGATTAAAATTTTTTTCAGCACACTTAATTAAGAAAGACAGTTAAAAGAACTCAAGCGAGCCTGTCAAAAAATTACAGACTCGCAAAGTTTAAAATTTTTGAAAATTCAACACCTAATAATTTTGAAATTACATTAAACCTAACATTTTTTTGTACCAGCTGAATGTTTCAAGTTCAAGACCGTTGAATGTAGTTTTCAGGCATTGTTTTTTAAGGTAATGTTGAAATTCATCATTGAATTTGGATTTGATTGCGGGTTTTACCTTTAATTTTTCTACAAGAGTTGACATAAATTTTGCCTCCCATTTTTTAAAGCACACACATAATCTAACAACCTTAAAAATATTATATCATAAATTTTCAAATTTGTAAGCCCTTTTTATTACCCAAGTGATTAATTTTCAGGCTATTTTTGAAATTTTTTTGTAAATTTTTGTTAAACATAAGTTGCACTTTC
The DNA here is from genome assembly GCA_944324875.1 of Candidatus Gastranaerophilales bacterium. Classification (GTDB taxonomy): domain Bacteria; phylum Cyanobacteriota; class Vampirovibrionia; order Gastranaerophilales; family Gastranaerophilaceae; genus Galligastranaerophilus. The sequence goes on from CALUXZ010000104.1 coordinate 2,766, forward strand.
GTATATTCTTTTTATATCATTTGCTAAGTTTGTAGCAGGGTGCTTATCATCCCCTGTTTGCAGGTATCCGTACTTATCTGCAACTCTGTTTTTAAGTGCTGTTTTATAAAAATCAAAAAATAACTTAGCATAAAGACTTACTCCTTGTGAGTATAAAAAAGAATTACTGTTGTCAAAAATGCCCTTGTATTTTTTCTGATAATACCTGTGCGCCAGTACATTTAAACTAAGGCAATTAAGTTCTTCCTGAATAGAGTTTTCGCTGTCAAAATCTTTGCCATGCCCGCACTCATGAAATATTGCTTCTGAAATTGCCAATACATCAGGATGAGTGCAGTTGTCTTTATAGTTTGAGTTAATAAGTATTGTAATGCCATCATTTTGGCTGTAATTTAGACAGGCATGGACACTGGGGTTTGAAAAATCTGCATATAAAATTTTTGCTTTGCTTTCTTTAATCCACTCAAGTGCTTCTTTACCATTTTTAAAAGGAGGATTTGCTCCGAGTGTTTTCATATAGATTAAATCGTTTGGTAAAAACACAACTTCTTCAAGTTCATCCAAGGCTCTTTTAATGGTAGAAATTTGTGCTCTATCCGGTTTTTCAATTGTTGCATACACAGGAGTCGCCCCTGGTGCGCCATCAGGAGCAGATTTAAAATAAGGTGATTTAAAAATTAACGGTGTAATTTTCATAATATCCTGTAAGCTTATAAAACCCCTGAAAAATATTTTTTTATAGTATAATAAAATTTGTGATTAAAAGATATTCAAGAGAAAAAATTTCCTCTATTTGGGAATTAGAACAAAAATTTTCATATTACTTAAAAGTGGAACTTGCTGTTTGCAAGGCATATAACAAGCTTGGCAAAATTCCTGATAATGCACTAAAACACATTGAAAAAACAGCCTCTTTTGATGTTAATCGAATTGATGAAATTGAAAAACAGGTGCGTCATGATGTTATTGCATTTTTGACAAATGTAAATGAAAATGTCGGAGATGAATTTTCCCCATATATTCACATGGGTTTAACAAGCTCTGATGTTATAGATACAGCCTTTGCGCTACAGATAAAAGACGCATCAGAGATAATAAACGAGGATTTAAATATCCTTTTAAATTCTATTTTAAATTTAGCAAAAAAACACAGAAATACAGTATGTTTAGGTCGCTCACATGGCATAGGGGCTGAGGTTATAACCTTTGGTTTTAAACTTTTAAACTGGTATGATATGTTAGAGCGCGCAAAAGAACGCTTTAACTA
>CALUXZ010000105.1 GCA_944324875.1 Candidatus Gastranaerophilales bacterium
AATTCTCATTTAATATTTTTACCTTTACTTATAGCTTCAATGTTACTTGTGGTAAGTTGTCAAAATGCTTTTGCATTTTTAATTTTTTGGGAAATAATGTCCTTAAGCTCATTTTTCCTTGTTATATTTGAATCAGACAAAAAGGATGTTTTGAAAGCTGGTATAAAATACCTTGTTTTCATGCACATTTCTGTAATTTTTATAATTATTGCTTTTGCGCTTTGTACAATAAATGCAGGCGGATATGACTTTAATTTATTCTCTCAAGTTTTAAGAGAAAATTCACATTTGGCAAATTTAGTTTTTGCTTTTGCTTTTATTGGTTTTGGCACAAAGGCAGGTTTTGTACCTTTTCACAACTGGTTGCCAGATGCACACCCTGCAGCACCAAGCCATGTCAGCGCAATTATGTCAGGAGTTATGATAAAAACAGGTATTTATGGAATTTTAAGAGTTCTATCTTTTTATGCAACACCATCTAAAGCACTTGCATTTGCTGTTCTTATAATTTCCGTTATATCGGCACTTTATGGGGTTTTATATGCCATAACCCAGCATGACCTAAAAAGACTTTTGGCTTACCACTCTATTGAAAATATAGGTATAATAGGGATTGGCACAGGAGTAGGTATGTTAGGTCTTGCATACGGACAAATGCAAATTGCTCTTATTGGTTTTGCAGGTGCAATTTTACATGTACTTAATCACTCCATATTCAAAGAATTGTTATTCTTGAGCGCAGGCAGTGTTTATATTAAAACACATACTCGTGATATTGAAATCTTAGGCGGGTTAATAAAATCAATGCCGTTTAGTGCGGTGTTATTTCTAATAGGCTCTGTCGCAATTTGTGGTCTACCTCCATTTAACGGCTTTATAAGTGAATTTTTAATATACTTTTCAATGCTAAAAGGTCTGGCTGTTAAAGATTTCTTTGTGCTTATTGTCTTGTTATTCTCTATTGCAGGATTGGCATTGGTTGGTACAATGGCTGTTTTGTGCTTTACAAAAGCATTTAGCATAATATTTTTAGGAATGCCAAGAAGTGAAAATGCAAAAGCACCGACATCGGATTGCGAAAAGTCAATGCTTATGCCTATGGGATTTTTAGCAATCTTAACGCTGTTAATAGGTATTTTCCCTCAGTATGTATTTGATATTGTGCTAAAACCGGCTGCAACTGTTGCAAATACAGGCATAATACCAATTGGGAACTGCACAGACTTAATGCAGACAATTTCGCTGTGTGCGTTTGGCTTTATTGCTTTTGTAATTATACTTTTACTGTTTAAACTTAAATTTTCAGGTAAAATTCAAATGCACGACACCTGGGGTTGCGGTTATGATAGAGCAAATAATCGCATGCAATACAGTGCATCCTCCTATGCAAGCCCGTTTTTATCGATGTTAAGACCTTTATTTAAAAAGATTTTTGACATTGAAAAACCAAAACAACTTTTCCCGAAATCTGCACACTTCAGCTTGCATATTGATGATATTGAAGAAGCTTATGTTATTAACCCGCTTGTTAAATTTGACGAATGGTTTTTATCTAAATTTGAAGCAATCCAAAGTGGCAATATTCAAAGTTACATAAAATACGGGCTAATATTTTTAGTTTTAATAATAATCGGAAGTTTGTTTATAGGATAAGATAAAATGGCAATTAAAATTTTAAACATATTAATAGTTTTATTTGTTCCGTTTTTAATGCTTGGCGTTATTAAAAAAACAAAAGCATTTTGGGGCGGAAGATATGGTGCGTCAGTATTTCAACCACTATACGACTTTATAAAGCTAATGAAAAAAGATTTTGTGATAAGTAAAACTACAAGCGGTGTCTTTAGAATTACACCCGTTATAGTTATTGCAAGTGTTCTTTTTGCAGCTTTATTTGTACCTTTAGCTTCATCAAGCGCAATAATTAACATGGAAGCAGGTTTTATAGTTTTTGCTTATATTTTAAGCTTTTCAAAATTTTTCTCACTAATTTCCGCTATGGATACAGGCAGCAGCTTTGAAGGTATGGGGGCATCTCGTGAGGCTTGTTTTACAACAATTGTTGAACCTGCTTTTTTTATGCTCTTAGCCTCTATTATGGCGCTGAGCGGAAATTATACTTTCGATTCTCTTGGAAAAATCATTGAAAACGCAGGTGGTTATGGAATTTTAATCTGTATTTTTGCAATACTTGTACTTTTTATAATGATTTTAACTGAAGGTTCAAGGGTTCCTGTTGATGACCCTGCAACACACCTTGAACTAACCATGATTCATGAAGTTATGATTTTAGATAACTCGGCATCTGATTTAGCTCTTATCAGTTGGGCAAACGGTATAAAAATGCTATTGTTATCATCTTTAATTGCTGCAATTGTTATTCCTCAGGGTATTGGTACAGGACTTTCAATTTGTGCTTACCTTGGTTTAATGTTTTTAATTTCCGTTATAATCGGAACTATTGAGTCCGCAACGGCAAGAATAAGAATGTCGCATGTTTTTGAATTTATTTTTGTAATGAGTTCATTTGCACTTATTGTTCTGTCTTTAGTTGCCGCAAGGATGTTTGGAGGCTAATTTATGGAAAACGGTTTTATAATACTTTTTGGTCTTACAATGTTGTATTTGGCAGCAACAAGCAGAATTGTATCTCACGTTAGATTGCTTGTTTTGCAAGGAATTCTACTGTTTTTAATTTGCGCTTGCCACTTTGAACACCAAAGTGCGCTTAATATAACTTTTTTAACGGTTGAAACATTAATTGTTAAAACAATTGTAATTCCCTGGTTTTTATTTAAAGTATTAAAAAAAACAAAGGCAAACAGGGATGTTAGTGCAAATATACCGCATTTTTACTGTCTTGTAAGCGCAAGTATAATTTTACTTTGCGGATTTTTGCTACCCAACCACTTTTTTAATTCAGATACGATGAAAATGATTTCTCCTTTGTATTTCGGGGTATCGCTTGCAACAATTATCATAAGCTTATGGCTGATTACAATTAAGCATAAAATTATCTCTAACGTAATTGAATTTATTACAATGGAAAATGGCATTTTCTTGCTGTCTTTATCTGTTGCAAAAGAAATGCCTGTCCTTGTAAATATGGGTGTTCTGCTAGATGTATTTATAGCAATTTATATTCTTGGATTATTTATAAATGAAATTAACAGAGAATTTAAAGATTTAGAAGTTTCTAACCTGTCAGATTTAAAGGATTACAGCAATGATTAACGCAATATTAATATTTCCAATAGTTGCCTGCATTTTAATGGCAATAATTAAAAAAAGAGTATTTGACTGTGCAATGGTTAATTTATATGCCATTTTACATGCGATTTCTACTGTGCTTTTGGCAATGGGAATAGGCAAAGAGGGCAATATTCCGTATTTTACCGTTGATAATACAAATCTTATATTTTTAATAATTTTATCCTTTGTATTTTTAATGGTGGCAATATACAACAACGGATATGTTAAAACACTTGAATATCCTGATAAGAAAATAGGTCATTATTCTTTTATGATAATGGTTTTTGTTCTGGCAATGACAGGAACTGTTTTATCAAGTAATTTAGGCATTGCGTGGATATTTGTTGAAGCAACGACACTATCAAGCGCTTATTTAATTTATTTCAACAAAACAAAACATTCAATAGAAGCAGCTTGGAAGTATGTTTTCATCTGCTCAATTGGTATTGCGCTTGCTTTTGTAGGTATAATTTTCCTAAATATAGCACAAGGCGATATTAATGCTTTAGACTTTGCGCAATTGTATAAACACGCAAATACATTTGACCCGTTTTGGCTTAAAATGTCTTTTGTATTTATGCTTTTTGGTTTTGGTACAAAAATGGGACTTGCACCGGTTCACTTTTGGTTGCCGGATGCTCACTCTGAAGCGCCATCACCAATATCAGCACTTTTATCTGCAACTTTATTAAATTCGGCATTTTTGGTAATTGTAAGAGTATTTAAAGTTTTAGATATTGCGCAATG
>CALUXZ010000106.1 GCA_944324875.1 Candidatus Gastranaerophilales bacterium
AGTCTTGGTGTTTCTCAAATCTCGGGCGGCTCAAAAACAAGTGTTGGAGGATACTTTAAGCCAATGCCTGATAGTGAGGATTCTGCTCAATTTGATGTTTCAGACAGACGTCCTTTAGATGAAGTTATAAAATGGCTGATGGAATTAGGCTATCTGCCGAGTTTTTGTACCTCTTGCTACAGACAAGGCAGAACAGGGGACAGGTTTATGGAAATTTGCAAAAGTCAGCAAATACATAACTTCTGTCAGCCAAATGCCATTATGACACTGAAAGAATATCTTGAAGATTATGCATCAGATGAAACAAAAGCAATTGGCGAAAAGCTTATTTTAAAAGAGGTTGAGCTTATCGAAAATGAAAAAATAAAGCAAACAGTTAAAGAAAATCTTAAGAAAATCAAACAAGGACAGAGAGATTTTAAATTTTAAAAAGCAGGGAATATTCCCTGCTTAATTATTTTACTTGTCTAATAAATTATATAATTTATCAAGCCAGTTGCCAATCATTTCTTTTATTGATTGGGGATCATGATAGGGTATCTCTAAACAGCAAATGCTGGGATCTTTTCTTTTTGCCGAGTTAAGATGCTCAGAAGCATAAAACAGTTTTGTAGGATAAATTTCAAGAGCTCCACCGTCCTCGCTTAATCCATATTCGTTTGCGGATAAAACAACCTCGTCTTTTTCAGGCAGTCTTTCAAGTTTAGCTTGGATGTCAGGATCTTTAGTTAAACAATCGTATGTTTTAAGTGCACTTTGCTTAGAGTTTTGCATGCATCTTATGTGTGAATCATAAGCTTTTCTGATTCCTTCTTTACCTTCTTTGCTGCAAGCACTAAATTTAGCTCCGAAAGATGTATTGTTTGAATTTGATAGAATTTTCATACGTTCTCCCTTTGTATTAAACAGTTGTATAATGCTCAAAAAAATATTTTTTTGCTATTAATTTGAATAAAAAAAGCAGGATTTTAATCCTGCTTTAATTTTTTTTATTCCTTAAGCATTAACGCCTGATTTTGAGATAATTTCAGCCTCAATGTTAGCAGGAACTTGTTCGTATTTGCAGAACTCCATTGAGAAAGTACCGCGACCTTGAGTTTTTGAACGGATGTCTGTTGCATAACCAAACATCTCAGCCAACGGAACAATTGCACGAACTTTTTGAATACCTGTTCCTTCAATCATTTCCATACCTTCAACGCGGCCTCTGCGAGATGAAATATCACCTATTATATCGCCTGTATTTTCTTCAGGAACTTCGATTTCAACTTTCATCATAGGTTCAAGAATGCAAGGACGAGCTTTTTTAATACCGTCTTTCATTGCCATAGAACCTGCGATTTTAAACGCCATTTCAGATGAGTCGACATCGTGGTATGTACCATCGTAAAGTGTAACTTTAACGTCGATTACGGGGAATCCTGCTATGATACCGCCTTCAAGCGCTTCTTCCATACCTTTTCTTGCAGGTTCAATATATTCTTTAGGAATAGCACCGCCGACGATTTTATTTTCAAATACAAATCCTGCATTTTCTTCAGCAGGTTCAATTTTAACTTTGACGTGACCGTATTGACCGCGACCACCTGATTGGCGAATGAATTTAGAATCTTGATCAGCAGTACCTCTGATTGTTTCACGATAAGCAACCTGAGGTTTACCAACGTTAGCATCAACTTTAAATTCTCTCATCAAACGGTCAACAATGATGTCAAGGTGAAGTTCGCCCATACCTGAGATAATTGTTTGACCTGTTTCATTATCTGTTTTAACTTGGAAAGATGGATCTTCTTCTGCAAGTTTTTGTAATGCAATACCCATTTTATCTTGGTCTGCTTTTGTTTTAGGTTCAATAGCAACCGAGATAACAGGTGTCGGGAATGTCATTCTTTCTAGGATGATAGGTGCTTTTTCATCGCAAAGTGTATCGCCTGTTGTTGTATCTTTTAAACCAACTGCGGCACAAATATCACCTGCATATACTTCAGTAATTTCGTTTCTTTGATCAGCTTGCATTTGTACAAGTCTTGAAATACGTTCTTTTTTGCCGTTTGTAGCATTAAGAACATAAGAACCTGAAGTTAATTTTCCTGAGTAGACTCTCATAAATGTTAAACGACCAACATAAGGGTCTGTCATAACTTTGAAAGCTAAAGCAGAGAAAGGTTCGTCATCTGATGAATGACGTTCAACTTTTGAACCGTCTTCCAATTCGCCTTCAATAGCTTTAACATCAACAGGAGAAGGCATTAATTCAACAATTGAGTCAAGAAGTAATTGAACACCTTTGTTTTTAAATGCTGTACCACAAGTAACAGGAACGATTTTGTTGTCGCAAACACCTTTTCTTAAGCCTTTTTTCAACTCATCAATAGAGAGTTCCTGACCTTCAAGGTATTTTTCCATTAAATCGTCATCAACTTCAGCAATTGCTTCAACTAAAGCTTCTCTGTATTTTTTAGCATCATCTACCATATCTGCAGGTATTTCTTCTTCTTTAATGTCTGTACCTAAGTCGTTTGTATAGATGTATGCTTTCATTTCAAGAAGATCAACAAGACCTTTGAACTGATCTTCAGCACCAATTGGAAGTCTTATAGGATGAGCGTTTCCGCCTAATCTGTTTCTGATTTGATCAACTACACGATAGAAGTTAGCACCTGTTCTGTCCATTTTGTTAACAAAAACCATGCGGGGAACTTCATAACGGTTAGCTTGACGCCAAACTGTTTCAGATTGTGATTGAACACCGCCAACTGCGCAAAATACTGCAACAACACCGTCTAATACCCTTAGCGAACGTTCAACTTCAATTGTAAAGTCAACGTGTCCGGGGGTGTCGATAATGTTTACCTGGTGTCCTTTCCAGTAAGATGTAACTGCGGCTGATTGAATTGTGATACCACGTTCTCTTTCTTGTTCCATAAAGTCGGTAACTGCTGCACCGTCGTGTACTTCACCGATTTTGTGAGTTTTACCGGTGTAGAACAAAATACGCTCGGTAGTAGTTGTTTTACCTGCGTCAATGTGCGCTGCGATACCGATGTTTCTGATTTTATCCAAAGGTGTCTTTCTTGGCATATTTTTTTTCCTTTTCTAAATTAAAATACTACTATAAGGTTATTTTCGCACAAAAATAACCATTGGCAAGGAAAAAGTTACAATGTGGAAATGGTTTTTTGTAACAAAACTTGATTTTTCAATTTTTGTTTAGCAATAATTTATGTTTAGGTGTTTTTATATAAACAGGTTAGATTTGTTAGTAAAGGAATTTTGTTATGGGCAATGTTTCAAATAGTAATACTCAAACTACCAATGTATTTGGCAGGGAAGTTAGTGATTATGCAAAAAAAGGCACTATAGTAGGTGCAGGTGTTGGACTTGCTGCAGGTAGTGCTTCGTATTTGGTTAAAAAAAGGTTAATTTCTTCGGCGACAGCAAATAAAGATGAATTTATTAAGACTGCTGTAGATAAAGCTGTAGGTATGTACAAAGAAAAAGGAATTAAACCAGATGAAAAACTAATAAGCAACATTACTGAGACAGCAACAAGAAAGTTTGATGAAATGATTAAAAAGAGTGATGATGCACTAAAAGAGTTGAAGAAAAATTTACCGGGCAAAATGTTTGCGACGGTAGGAGCTTGTGTTGTTGCCGGTGCGGTTATTGGTTCTATTGTTAATCATTTTAAAAACAAGGATTAGTTTTATAAATTCGGTAATTTTTAAAAAGAGCTCCGGTTCTGCTGGAGCTCTTTTAATTTTTGAATTTATCCTTAACCTTTTCCCATAAGTCAGGACGGCGAATTTTTGTTCGATTTATCCTCTCTTGCATACGGAACTTTTCAATTTCCTGATGATTTCCGTTTAACAATACATCGGGCACTACCATACCCCTGTATTCCCTTGGTTTTGTGTACTGCGGGTGTTCTAAAAGCCCTTTTAATCCTTCTGAAAAACTGTCATCAATTGCTGATTCATCTTTTCCCAAAAAACC
>CALUXZ010000107.1 GCA_944324875.1 Candidatus Gastranaerophilales bacterium
GCTAACGCGGCAAATTTATTTAATTTTCAAAATCCTCATCAGCTCAGTTGGTGAATTTTCTTATGTTCTTGTTTCGCTTCACTCAACAAGGGCTAACGCGGCAAATCTATTTAATCTTGTTTGCTTCACTTAACAAAACCAAGTAAACTTACAAAGTATATAATACCAATTCAAGCTCACAAGTCAACAACATATTTATTTCCAAATACGCTTATGCTAAAATTGCAAAACAAGGAGGGAATATGAAAATCAATAATGTTTCAAGTATTAATTTTAAATCAAATGTAAAAGTTATCGATGATTTCTATGGCAAGCCGGAAGACAAACTAAACAAAAAAGATGCATCAACTTTAAAGCAGGCTTTAACAAAATTGCAGCATAACGGCGAAGATGACACAGTAAAAGTGTTTGCACTGGATGGGCTTGAAGGCACTATACTTGGTATTAAAGTTGAAAAGGAAATAGACGGCAAAAAATATCAAGGAAAAATAAAAATACCACTTTTTTTCAAGGACTTGCGAGTAAAAGACATTCAATACGCTTATGCTATTGCAGTAAACGAGGCATTAGAAAAAACTAATCCAATAACAAAAAGCAAATTTGATACATTTATGTAACTAATTTTCCAACAAAACCTTTATTGCTTCACCATTTTGGTGCATCTCAAGCGCACGTTTAGCATATTTCATTTGCATGGTTTTTGTAATTAATTTCTCTACATCAACCTCTCCGCTTGAAATAAGCTCCAATGCGCGTCTAAAGTATTTTGGTGTATGATGAAAAACACTAATAATATTAACTTCATCATAATGCAATCTGCGTGTATCAATATTTACACTCGTGCCTGCAGAACACCCGCCAAAAAGATGTACCACACCTCCACGGCGCACAAGTGCAAACATTCTTTCCCAAATTTCGGGTAATCCGACACACTCGATTGCAACATCCAGACCCCTACCTTCTTCTGTCATTGTCATAATTAAATCTCTCGGGTCAGGATGTTTTTTTAAATCAATAACTTCATCAGCTTGAGCAAATTCTCGTGCCATTTTTAATTTAAGCGGGTTTCTGCCCATAGCTATAACTTTTGCACCTTTTAGCTTTGCAAGGCGGGCAAACATAAGACCAATCGGACCAATGCCTACAATTCCTACGGTATCACCCTTTTTAATAGGTGTTCTTTCGATTCCATGGACAACATTTGCAAGTGGTTCACAAAATACCGCACGCCTGAAACTGACATCATCAGGAATTATCAACAGATTTTTCTCAACTATTCTCTTTGGAATTGTTATATATTGGGCATAAGCACCATTGAGTAAATTCAAATTCTCACAAAGATTTTCTTCGCCACGACGACAGAAAAAGCACTCTCCGCAAGGGGCAGAATTAGCGCCAACGACTCTGTCGCCAACTTTAAAATTTTCAACACCTTCACCCAGTTGCACTATTGTACCTGCAAATTCATGTCCAAAACCTGATGGTGTTTTTTTAATTAAAACAGGGTGTCCGCGTCTTAGGGTTTTAACATCTGTGCCGCAGGTAAGAGCTGCTTCAACCTTAACTAAAACCTCTCCTTCATCAGGCATTTTAACATTCACTTCTTCATAGCGAATGTCTTTTGGAGCATAGTACATTACAGCTTTCATTTTCATATTTTTATATAAGCCTTAAAAATCTTTCCGCAAATATTATCTTCAATCGCTGACGCTAAATTGTCAATAGTATAAACATCACTTATACCTTTGACGTTTACTTTTTTATTACACAAAAATTCGTAAGAAATTTTGTAATCATCAGGTGAGGGTGAATAGCTGGCAATAATGCTTAATTCCCTGTAATAAATATTATTATTTTTATAACCTTCTTCATTCTCGATGGATGAAAATACAACTATTTTTCCGCCATCTCGAACATGTTCAAGAGCTGTTGGAATTGCCCTGGATGAACCTGAAGTCATAAAAATTACATCGTATTTATCTTTTTTATATGAAATATCAAACCTTGAAGCAAATTCCATACGCTCATTATTTATATCAAACCCAAAAGCCTTAACTCCAAAAGCCTTAAGTGCTTGAACTGTTAAAAACCCAATTGAACCCAGACCGATAACAAGTGCATTTGATTTTAAATTATCCTTATCAAGTTCATATCCTGCACGCCTTATTGCTCTTACAATGCATGCCAGAGGCTCTAAGAAAGAAATTTCTTCATGCTCAATATTTTCAGGTACTTTGTAAACAGTGTATTTAAGATGATTTTCGTCGACTTTTATATATTCTGAAAAACCGCAAGGGGAAATATTTGATTTTTTAAATGTTTCGCACATTGAATACGCACCAATGCGACAAAAATCACAATTAAAACATGGATAATGATGTCCAAGCGCAACAATGTCGCCAACTTTAAACGAAGTATTCGAGTTTATTTCAACAATTTGTCCTACAACTTCGTGCCCTAATTTAATTTGCTGCTCGTTATCTTTTGTTGCGTGCTTTATTTTTACAATATCAGAGCCGCAAAGTCCACAGCCTAAAACTTTTATTATTGCGCCTTTGCCCTCTAGTGAGGGTTTTTCAATATCAATAATTTTCACCCTGGAATCAATTAATTTTGCACTTTTCATTGTTATCCCCTACGGTGTCATAGGCGGCACTACTACTGTGTTTGAGCCTTTATCCATAACACCAAATGTTGCTTTTTGTTCAATACCCCTTAATTTAAAAGTATTTAAAAATATACTTATAAAAACAAGTACAAAAGCTACAATTATAGTAAATTCAAGAACTGATTGAGCTTGTTTCATAATTGAATTATACTACAAGTATGCATAATGACGAAGTAAAACAAAATATTTTAAAATGTTCCCGTTGTGGCTTGTGTCAAGGCGTTTGCCCTGTTTATGAAGAACTTAAAAACGAAAAAGCAACAGCACGTGGCAAGCTCATGCAAATTTGGGGACTCAAAAAGGGCGATTTAAAATTAAACTCAAAAATATTAAAAAACTTGGATTTATGCCTAAATTGCGACAAATGCAAACTAAACTGCCCATCAGGTGTTGATGCAACAGGAGTTTTTTCTAAAGAAAAAAAACTCGACACTCTGGGGAAATTCTTAAATTCAGATTTTGTGTTTAATTTAAAACTTTCAATGCTTGGTTTTTTTTCTATATTCAAAAAATCTCCAAAATTTGAAAACGGTTCAAGAATTGTCTATTTTCAAGGATGTATTTCAAAAAAACTAAAAAAAGATTTTAAAATTAAAGGTATTAAGCTAAAAAATGGCAATTTTTTGTGCTGCGCTTTACCTTACCTTACAAAAGGCGCAGAAGATATTTATGAAAAAATGGTTGAACACAATGAAAATATAATTGAAAATGCTGATATAGTTGTATTTGACTGTGCAACTTGCTTTAGCGCAGTTAAGAACTATCCTTTTAAAAATTTAAAAAATAAGGAAAAGCTAATATTCTATACAGATTTTTATAAAAACGTTGATATTGCCGCAAATAAAAATTATAAAATTACATATCATCTGCCTTGTCATTTAAAAAGCAGTGGTGTTGAATTAAGCGAGATAGAAAATATTTTAAAATCAGTAAAAAATATAAATTACGTACAAATGCAAAAGGCGCAAGACTGCTGTGGTTTTGGAGGGGATTTTTTCATACGACACCCGAAAATTGCCTGCTCAATTTCAATGAAAAAAGCTAAAAATGTAATTAATACAAATGCCGATTTTGTTCTAACATCATGTCCTACCTGCCTTTGGAGCTTACAATTTTC
>CALUXZ010000108.1 GCA_944324875.1 Candidatus Gastranaerophilales bacterium
AGAAAGCTCGTTAGTCAACACTTTGACATTGTTGCACGAGCGGGCGAGATACTTAATACAGTTGAGTGATTTTAAAATAAATAATGCTAAAATAAAAGTTTAAGGAGAATAAAATGGAAACTGCATATAAAATAAAGCCTTCAAAAAGAATTCTGGAAATTCCAAAGTATATATTTGCCGAGTTAAATGAGTGGAAAGACGAAGCTCGTGCTCAAGGTATTGATTTAATTGACTTAGGGATAGGTAATCCTGACGGTGCTACACCAAAACCAGTTGTAGAAGCTGCACTTAAATCAATTCAGATGCCTGAAAGCCATGGTTACCCTAGCTTTAGAGGGAAAGATGATTTTCGCCGTGCAATTGCCCGTTGGATGAAGAAAAGATACAACGTGGACATTAATCCAATTCAAGAAGTTCAAACTTTAATTGGTGAAAAAGAGGGACTTGCAAACATTGCCCTTGCATATTCTGAACCGGGGGATATAAACATTGTTCCGGATCCTTATTATCCCGTTTTATCTCGTGGTAGCTGGGTTGCAGGTGCACAAGTATACCATGTTCCCCTGACCGATGAAAATGATTATTTGCCTGATTTAGACTCAATTCCAGAGGATATTGCACGCAAGGCGAAAATGTTTTTCATAAATTATCCAAATAACCCCACAGGTGCTACTGCTCCGAGGGAATTTTTAGAAAAAATTGTTGCTTACTGCAAAAAATATAACATTTTACTTGTGTCCGATCTGGCTTATGGTGAAGTATGTTATGACAATTATCGCCCCTTAAGTATTTTTAACATTGAAGGTGCAAAAGATATTGCAATTGAGTTTCATTCCTTCTCTAAAACATTTAATATGGCAGGTTGGAGAGCAGGTTTTGCTGTCGGCAATAAAGAATTTATCGATGTTTTATATGCAATGAAATCAAATATTGATTATGGCACATCTTCAATTGTTCAAGATGCTTGTATTGCAGCGCTTGAGATGGATTACAAGTATGTTCAGGAAATTATGGACAAATACAATTCCCGCCGTGAGATAGTTGCTCAAGGCTTTAATAAGCTTGGTTGGCGCATGAAAAGAAGTTCAGCTACAATGTATTTTTGGTTAAAAGTGCCTAAAGGCAGAACATCAAAAGAATTTTGTAAAGATGTTTTATTTAAAACAGGGGTTATGTTCACTCCCGGAATTGCTTTTGGTGAGTATAGCGATGATCATTTCAGGGTTTCAATTGTTCAGTCTGCAGAGCGTCTAAAAGAGGCATTTAGAAGATTAGATGAAGCAGGCATACGTTATATGTAAACTTGTTTACACAATAAAAAAATATGGTAAAATACAAATATAATTAAAAAAAGGAAATTTCAATGAAATTTAATACGAAAAGCAAAGCACAGAGTTTGGTAGAATACGCATTAATACTTGCACTTGTTACAGTTATTGCAATAACTGCACTTCAGTTCTTAGGTCAGAAAGTTAACACCGCAGTTGAAGGCGTTGGTGACGATGTAAAAACTACAACAGAAAATGCCGCAAAAACATATTGCGAAGGCTTAGGACAAGGTTATAGCTGGAATGAAAGTACCGGTAAATGTGAAAATTCAAATACCGGCAGCGGAAATTAATTAATTTGCTTTCTGAATTTCAATAAATTTATCTAAATCCTGTTGGGTATCAATCCCGATAGGATTTAATTTTGTAATGGCAACTTTAATTTTCATACCGTTTTTAAGTGCACGCAATTGCTCCAAGCTTTCAGCTTTTTCTAAATCAGATTGATTTAAGGACGTCATTTTAATTAAAGACTCTCTCTTGTAGCCGTAAATACCAATGTGCGCATAATATTTTGCCTCACCTTTGTTTCTTTCATAAGGTATTGGGCAGCGTGAAAAATAAAGCGCATTAAAATCATTATCAAATACGCATTTTACACAGTTAGGGTCTTGAATTTGCTCAATATCTGTTATTTGCCTTACAAGTGTTGATATATCACAATTGTCTTCAATTAGGGTTGATATAGCTAAATCAATGACTTGGGGGGTTATTTGCGGTTCATCTCCTTGCATATTAAGAATATAATCATATTCATCATGTCTTTTAGCTACTTCGCAAATCCTGTCTGAGCCTGATTTATGTTCGGTTGATGTCATCTCAACTTTTGCGCCAAATTCTTTTGCTTTATTTAAAATTAATTCGGAATCAGTTGCAATTATTACTTCTTGTGCCAGTTTAGATTGTTTTGCAGCTTCCCAAACCCATTGAATAATAGGTTTAGAGTTAACTTCTTTTAATAATTTGCCGCAAAGTCTTGTCGAGGAGTATCTTGCCGGAATTATAATAACTGTATTTTTCATAATTATCCTTTAGTAATATTTTTCGCCGAGTTGTATAACTTTTTGTTCTGCTTCTTTTATTAACTCTTCTTCTTTAGGATTGCCTGAAAGATATTTTTCATAAGCTTCAAGGGCATCTCGTTCTCTGTTTATTTTTTCATAAGCTTTTGCCATTGAGTAGTAGCCTAAACTAAATGTACGATTGAGTTTTACTGCCATTTTGTAATCTTTTATAGCTTGAGGGTACATTTGCATAGCCTCAAGTATAATTCCCCTGTAATAATATACTTGAGCATCTTGCGGATAGCGTTTTGCCGCTTCATTTGCGACGTTTATTGCTTTTTCATACTGTTTTTTGTCATAGTAATTATAAGCTTCGTTTAATAAATCTGTTACAACTTGTCCTCTTAAATAATTTGAAAGCTTTATTGCTTTTACGTTTCTGGGGTCAAGCTCAATTGCTTTTAAGAGCATACTTTGTGCCAGTTTTGGACTTTTTTGTTCAAGGTAAACAAGCGCAAGTGAGTAATAAGTATCAGACTGGGTGCTATCAAGCTCAAGAGCCTTTTTGTAGTTTTCAACAGCTTTATTATAATTTTTTAAATATTTATAGCAATTTGCAATTGCAACATAAATCTGGCTTGTTTTGGGCTCAATTTGCTCATACATTTTAATCGCTTTTGCCCATTCATTTCTTTTTAAATAATTAAGCGCTAATTCATCTTTTTTCGTGTCTGTGCTTTTGTTGAGATAAAAAAAAACTTTGCTTATTTCTTCGTTTTTAGGGAGCTCTTTATGGGCTTTTTTAATTAAATCTGCTGCAAGAGAGTCCTCTCCTTTTAGTTCATAAATTTCATACAATTTTAAATAAGCATTGGCGTTTTTAGGGTCTTTTTCAATTGCTTTTTTGTATAAATAAATTGCATCTTTGTTGCTGCCGTCAAGACTTGTGATAAGTTCCGCAAATTCAGCGTAAAATTCGCTCGATGGTTTAAAATCCTCGTTTAGCGGATAAAAATTATCAATTATAAAATCAGGGTCTTTTTTGTCTTTAAATATCTCATAAATACCATATTTTGCCTGTTTTGACTCAGGGTAAATGGCTAAAATTATTTGATATTCTTTAAGAGCTGCGTTTGTTTGACCAAGTGCAAGCAGACTTTTTGCTTTACCTGCTCTGATTTGAGATTCATAGAGATTATCTCTTAAAATATTGTCGTAAATTCTTGTTGCCTGAGGATACTGTTTTGTTTCGTACAAAAGCCCGCCAAGACGATATTTTAAGAAAATATCTTTAGGGTTTAAATAAATTGCCCTTTGATAAAGTTCATAAGTTTTTTTGTAATCGCCTGTTTTTTCATAAGTTGTACCTAAAATTTCGTACAAGTT
>CALUXZ010000109.1 GCA_944324875.1 Candidatus Gastranaerophilales bacterium
AATTTGCAAGCACGCCAAAATAGTGCCCCAGGTGCAGTTTACCTGTTGAGCGCATGCCTGAAACGATTCTTTTTTTATTGTCCGTCATTTTGTTTTTCTACCTCTTTTATAATTTTTAATGCTTCTTTGCATTCGTCAAATATCAAAAGCGCAGCATTTGCCGCCTCTTTTGCTTTTTCAAATTCTCCTAATTTTAAATAACATTCTCCTAAATTACACAAAAGAATGTGATTTTTAGGGAAATCTTTTTTCAGTTTTTCAAAAATTGCACATGCTGCATTATAATCTTTTGTTTTTAAATAGCAAAGTGCAAGCATATTAAGTGTTTCAGGGTCTTTTTTTATGTTCAACATATCTTCAAGAATTTGTTTTGCCGTTGAATATTTATTTTGCGAAAAATAAACTTTTGAAAGATTGTAAAGTGCTATGTAGTTTTTTGGGTTTATCTTAAGTGCAGTTTGTAATTTTTCAATACCTTCTTCAATTTTTGCCTGTGCAATAAGATTTTCACCCCAATGTGCAAAATAGTCCGCATTTTCAGTGTCAAGCGAAACAGTTTTTTCGTAATATTTGTCAGCTTGTTCAAAATCATTAATTTTATTGAGCATAACTGCATAAGCAAAAGTAATTTCAGGCTCATCAGGCTCAAGTTTGACTGCTTGCTTTAGTTCATCCTGTGCCCAGTCTACCATATTCATTTTTAAATAAAGAAGTCCTAAATCCTTGCGTACAAAGGGATTGTGAGGTTCAAGCGCAATACATTTTAAAAATGCATCTTTAGAGCCTTCTAAATCTCCCGTATTTGCAAGGCTTATTGCAAGGTTGTAATATATTTCAACGTCTACTTTTCCTCGTTTAACAAGTGCATTTAACACTTCAATTGCACTTTCGTTAGAACCGGTAAGTCTTAATATTGCAGCATATTTTTTAAGCAGGTCCACCCCTTTAGGATTTAATTTTAAAAGATCCTTAACTGTTTTAAGTGCTTCTTGATATCTTCTTGTTTCCATTAGCAAAGATAAAAGATTATTTTGGAAATTTGCTTTATCAGGATAAATTGATACAAGACTTTTATATAAACTTATTGCAAGGTCAAATTTTTCTGCTCTGCGTGCACAATATGCAAGTGTTGTCATCAAAGAAACGGACGGTTCTTTTTGATAGGCAATGTTGAAATATTTAAAAGCATCTTTGTAATTGCCTTTTACTTGATAAAGTACACCTAAATTATAATTTGTCATTGCAAAATCTTTATTTAGTACAAGTGCGCTTTCAAGTACTATTTTTGCATTTTCAAGCTCGTTTAAAGCTATATAACAATTTGCAAGGTTATTTTGTAGTTGTAAATGGTCAGGACGCAGTTCAATTGCCTTTTTTAAATAATCAAGAGCATCCTTATGTTTACCAAGAGCAATGTATGCGCTTGAGATAAGATAATAAAAAAGATAATCATCCTTTTTAATTTTAACAACAGGCTTTATAAGCTCAATGATTTTTTCATGTTGTCCTTGCTTCATAAAAATAACCGCAAGATTTTTGTAAGCGTCAAAAAATTCATTTCTTAAATTTAAAACTTTTTGGTACTTTTGTGCTGCTTCATCTTCAAAACCAAGCTTTTCTTCGCAATTTGCAAGGTAATAAAGTGCAGTTGCATCGTTTTCATCTTTTTCTAAAGCTTTTTTAAATGCCTGTGCTGCTTTTTGGTAATCTTGAGTGTTAATGTAGCAAAGGCCGAGATTTTTTATTGTTTCGATGTCATTTTCATTATCTAAACAGATTTTTTCCAATAATACTGCTGCAGCTTGAAATTCGCCTTTTGCAATATGGTTAACAGCTTGATTTATAATATTATTTTTTTCTTCCATAAAGTGATTATATCAGGAAATTGTATATAAATCACTTTTATGTTAGAATATTTTCAACTTTTTTTAGATTTTTATTTGAAAAGGAGAAAAAATTAATGACGACACAAAAACGTGTATGGCTTTTTAGAGAAGGCAATGCCGATATGCGCAATTTACTTGGCGGAAAAGGTGCAAACCTTGCTGAGATGACAAATGCAGGGCTACCTGTTCCCCCGGGGTTAACAATTACAACAGAAACCTGCATGGAATATATCAATTCAGGCAACAAAATGCCTGAGGGTGTTATGGATGAAGTAAGAGCAGCTTTGGCTGATGTTGAAAAACAAACAGGTAAAAAATTTGGCGACAGTGAAAATCCGCTTTTGGTGTCTGTTCGCTCGGGTGCAAGACTTTCTATGCCGGGTATGATGGAAACTATTCTAAACCTTGGTATGAATGATAAAACAGTTGAAGGTATGATTAAACTTACTAACAACCCTCGTTTTTGCTACGATTCATACCGCAGATTTTTAACAATGTTCGGCTCGGTTGCTTGGGACATTGAAAGAGTAAAATTTGAAGAATACATTGATAAAATTAAAGAACAAAAAGGCGTTAAACAAGATACAGAGTTAAGCGCAGATGATTGGAAATCGCTTATCGAGCCTTATAAAGAATTAATCAAAAAAGAAACAGGAAAAGAATTCCCGCAAGATCCCATGGTACAACTTCAAGAAGCAATTGAAGCAGTATTTAGAAGCTGGAATATTCCTCGTGCGGTTGCTTACCGTAACCACTACAAAATTGACCACAACTATGGTACAGCGGTAAATGTTCAAACCATGGTATTTGGTAATATGGGCGATGACTGCGCTACAGGTGTTTCATTTACCAGAAACCCCTCAACAGGTGAAAATAAATTCTATGGTGAATATTTAACAAACGCACAAGGTGAGGATGTTGTTGCAGGTATTAGAACACCTAAACCAATTTGCGAACTTGAAAACGAAATGCCCGAACTTTACAGGCAATACGTTGAAATCGCTAAAAACCTTGAAAAACACTACAAAGATGTTCAAGATATGGAATTTACAATTGAACGTGGTAAATTGTATGTTCTTCAAACAAGAAACGGAAAAAGAACGGCTGCTGCTGCGGTTAGATGTGCCGTTGAAATGGAGAAAGAAGGTATAATCACAAAAGAACGTGCCATTTCTCTTGTTGATCCTTATCAATTGTATCAACTTTTATTACCATCTTTTGACCCGAAAGCTAAAAAAGAAGCACACAAAATTGCTCAAGGTCTTGCAGCGTCCCCCGGGGCTGCTGTTGGTAAAATAGTTTTTGACACCGATGAAGCTGCAACTCGAGGCGAAGCAGGCGAAAAAGTTATTTTGGTAAGAATTGAAACTTGCCCCGATGATATCCATGGCATGATTGCTTCTCAAGGTGTTTTAACGCTTAGAGGCGGTATGACTTCTCACGCTGCAGTTGTTGCAAAAGGCATGGGTAAACCCTGTGTTGCAGGTTGTGAAGACTTAAAAATTGACCTTGCAAATAAAACTCTAACAGCCGGCGATGGTACTGTTTACAAGGAAAATGATATTATTTCTCTTGATGGCGGTACAGGTGAGGTTATGGCAGGGGAAGTTAAAACGCTCCGTGCTGATATGGACGAAAACTTTGAAACTCTGTTCAAGTGGGTTGATGAAACTAAAAAACTTGTAGTTCGTGCTAACGCTGATACCCCGACTGATGTTAAAAATGCTGTTAAATTAGGCGCTCAAGGTGTTGGTCTTTGCCGTACGGAACATATGTTTATGGATCCTGACAGACTTCCCTGGGTTCAAAAAATGAT
>CALUXZ010000110.1 GCA_944324875.1 Candidatus Gastranaerophilales bacterium
TTTGTTGCAGTTAATCTTTCCTCAGGTTTATTAATACCTAAGGAAAGATTATTATTGCTTATGGAATTTTTAAAGTCATTTAGTGTAAGCATTATTTTAATATTATAAAACACAAAAGTATTACAATTTGCTTTTTAAAATTTAACAAACCTATTTACATTATTTTATTGAGAGGATAATATGATATGCATATACAATAGGCATTTGACAAGAATACAGTCAAATGCTAGAGTTGCACTATGAAAATTAAACCACTGCATTGGGAAATAGTTTTATTTATATTTGCAAATTTAATTTGCGCTACAAACTATATATTACCTGTTTTACTTATTGCAGGTTTATTTATGCTTGCGGATTTAGCAACAATACCCGGTAATAGTATTAGAGCATTTAACTTTATTTACTTTCTTTTTACACTAGTTTATCTGTTGGGCAAAAACTTTGTCATATGGTTTGCGATTTTTATTATCTGTAAATTTGGTCGTGAAAAATACAAATCAATAGCGCAAAATTTTAAAACTCCAACAAAAATATGGGCATTTATCTTGGCAATTACTGTTATTATTGATATACTGACATTGCTTTACCTAAAAAATATGGCATTTGCAATTATTTTAAGTTTATCAGGTTTTACATTTGCTTATTTAACAGCATTTATATTGTTTGCAATTGAAAAAAGAATAAAAAAACACGCAAAAATTTCTCAATATCAATAATCAACTTTTTAGTTTCGCAATGCCCGCATTATAATAAATTAACAAACTGAATTCATAAAATCATTCATACTTTGCGGTGCTTTCAGCGGAGTAACTTGTGCTTGATTTATTGTTGTTGGATTATCTCTTATATTATTTATGGTATTTTGAATTTTTGCGTCTGGGGTTTTTCTGTTTTTCAATTTTATAAAAGCAAAAATTCCTGTAGCAATTGCTACTCCTGCCGCTATAATTAACGCGCTTTTACCGTATGCTTTCTTATTTTTCAACGGTTCTTGCGCAGCACTTGAAACAATTTCTTTCAAAGGCTTTTCAATGCCTTGGGTAGCTTGTTGTGTTTGTAGATTTATTAATTTTTCGATTAAAGTAGTGGTGCTACCCTTGGGGTCGAATCTTATCAGTTCGCCATATGAGGTCTTAAATAAGGATTCTGTTATAGGTATGCAATCGGGATATTGTCTTAATAATTCTTTGCCTGTTTCAATATATTCAAAGCTTAATTTGTTTATTTCTCTCATGCGTTTAAAATCTGTGCCAGTCATTTTTGAGTAAATTTTTTCAAGTTTTTCTAATTGAGGTGCGAGGTCTTTTCTTGCTTTTTTTAGATCATCTACCATTTCTTGTGTTACACCCATTGTATCAAGGTCGAGCATTAAACCTGTGCGGTGTGGCTGCAACACGCCCCTGTCCAGTGTTTTTTTGTGGGGATTTTCAAGGCTGTATAGTATCGCTGCCATGTAATCTTCGCCTGCGCAGCTTGTATATTCTTTTAATGACGCAACATTTCTTGATTCATTAATTGCATTATCCATAAGGGTCTGCATATCATGTGCTGCAATAACTGTAGGGAAACCATTTTTTTTGAAATTTCTTTCTGAATCTTCCAGTGTGTCTATTAGGTTATTCTGATATTCATTACAAAAATCCATAGCATTTTGAGATAAGGCTGCAGGTACGCTAGAGTAGTTGTATTTGTATCCCCTTGCAAGCATATCTGTAAAACTACCTACATAATTTGTAGAAATTTCTTGATTATATTTAGCCTTTATATAAAACGGATACAAGTCTATAACATCGTCAGCAAGCTGTTTATTTACCGATGATAACGCCGCGCATGGCGATGGCGAACATAATATTTCACCTGATTCCGGCGATGTGCTTATTGTCCTAAAATAATTGCTTATCTTTTTATAAACATCTACTATTGGTTTCATTTCAGGTAGCCCAATGGTTGCCTGAAAAGTTTCAAGGGTATGGGTAAGCTTTTTTTTGCTGTCTTGTTTTTGAACAGCGATTGCGCTTTTTACAATATCATCAGTTGTACTATTATGCTCTTGTATTAGTTGGATTGCGCGGTTTTTAGTATCTAAAAGTTTTTCAATCAGCTCTTTTTTATCAGGTATTGCCCTTTCAAAACTGTCATTTGCACAAAAAGACACAGATTGCAAAAAGCCTGGGGAATACTTGCTTTGTGTAGCATTTGCTTTTAAGTTGTATGTGTTAATTGCCTTTATTTTCATAAATTATCATCACCTATAAATTTTGCATACTCTTGATTAAAATTTAAAATATCTGTTTCATTTAGTACGGGAACAATGCTTGCCTTTTTTATATATGCAACTATATCATCTTGTGTGGCATTTTTATCACCCAAAGCATCTATTATAGAATAGTATATGTTTTCAATTTGCCCGTTGTTAAATTTTGCGCCTGTTTTTTCTTCAATGTCTAAAAATTCCTGTACAAGTGCATTATAATCCAGAGGTTTATCCGTAATGCCTTTAAAATAGTGTGATATTACAGTTTTTAAGTTATCTCTGTCGGGTATGTCAATAGACATTCTGATTGGAAATATTTCAGGGTTTTCCATATCAAGAGAAAGTTTTGAGGGGAAGTTTGTTGCCACAAATACGCTGCAGTGGTATTTTTCGGAACAGGTTTTGATAAAATCTTCAAATTCTTTTGAAACGGTAGACTTTTGACCAAGGTGCTTATCGGCTTCATCTATAAACAGTACTGTGCGCTGCCTTGTTTCCTTAAAGTTTTTTTCAGATTTCTCAGCTTCAGAGTATAGTCTGCCCATAAATTTGCTGCCTGTTTCTTGTGGGCGTACTTTAATTGGTACAAATTTGCAACCGCTACCTATTGCAATATTTTTAGATATATACGATTTGCCGTTTCCCCAAGGGCCAAAAAAGAGTATGCTTCCATAAATTTCAGGATTGCCTCCTGCTTTTTCTTCTATGACTTTATTGGCAAAGACATCGTTAAGCACTGCTTTTTCGTAATTATATCCTGCTACATTTGCGAAATTTGTATAATCCGTTGCATTTAAAAGCCCGCCATCAAGTTTTTCACGCATAGTGTCTTGATAGGCCTGCTCTATCATTTCTTTATCTAATTTATCGATTTTTGTCATACCATCGCGCATAACATTTTGCATTGAAGAAAGAACATTTTCTTTTAAATCAACATTAATATCACCTGTTTTTTGTGCATTTTCTTTATCTAGTCTTGCTTTTTCATCTATTTGTTTGTCAATCTTGCGATATTTTACTTTAGTGTAAAAAGGTAATTTTGCCAGTATTGAGTGTCTTTTCAGTAAATCTGTGTGCGCTCTTGTTTTTGCGCTTTTAGCATCATCATCAATTTGTTTTTTTATTTCATCTACTGTTGTGATTTCAATTGTATCGTTAATATCTTTTAAATTTTGATATTGCTGAATCATTTCATCAAACGCAACTTTTTGGGGTGAACTTGAATCTTGCGCTTTTTGCGAAACTGGTTTTAAAATTTTTATACCATTAAATTTGACATTTATGACATTAGATACTCTCATGTTCATTTTCCTTTAATTTAAATCTAATTCTTCAGCTTTAACCGGTATATGCAATTTTAGTCCAACTCTGTGTGGCTGAATTGTACCTCTATCAAGGTTATCTATA
>CALUXZ010000111.1 GCA_944324875.1 Candidatus Gastranaerophilales bacterium
TTTTTAAGCCCGTCTTCGCCATACCTGTCATACAATTCACGCTTTTGATCATCCATTAAAGTTTCATAAGCCCTGCCAAGTTCCTTAAATTTTTCTTCAGCACCTTCTTCTTTATTAACATCGGGGTGATATTTTCTTGCAAGTTTTCTAAATGCGCTTTTTATCTCATCTTTTGTGGCATTTTTACTTACACCAAGGGTTTCATAATAATCCATTTTTTATTCCTCATTCAGCGCAACATTTACAAGTGCCGGTCTTAGTACTCTATCCCCAAGCTTATATCCCGTTTGCATTTGTGAAATAATTGTATTATCAGGATAATCTTTTGTAGGAGTTTGTGCTATAGCCTCATGTAAATTTGGGTCAAATTCTGCGCCCTGCGCCTCTATTGTTTCCAGTCCGGCTTTTTTTAAAGTATCAATTAATTGCTTAAAAGCCACTTCATAGCTATCTTTTACGCTTTTAGCATCTTCAATATCTTTCAATGACTCTTGAGCTCGTTCAAAAGTATCAAGGACAACTAAAAGCTTTGTCATGGTATCGGCTGCACCGTATTTTAACAAGCTTTCACGCTCTTGCGCCTGACGTTTCCTGTAATTATCAAAATCAGCGGCAAGTCTTAAATATTTGTTATTCAAATCATCAAGTTCGGATTTTAATTTTTCGCACTCGTCTATTGTTTCATCAGGATTTTCTTCCTGACAAGCTTCATTTTCTTCCTCTTTAGACTCAAAAGGATTGTTCGACGCTTGTATATCTTCATTGTTAATTTCGTTATCTTCAATGAACATTTAACTAACCTCCTTGAAAACTTTTAATTAATTAACATTATAAATTATCAATACATCTTGTCTATTTAAATTTATTTTTTATTAATAATTCATATTTGTAAAGTTTTGTTTCAAATTACTTTAAAAATACTTAAAAACATTAAAGTAACAATAAAAATTGCCGAAAAAAATAATACAAGGAACAATAAAGTAAGGAGTGACCCTTATGGGAATGTCCGCCAGCCAGGCAAGATTTTTAATACTAACCGCACAAAAAAGTAACAACGAGTATCAGGCTCAACGTATTACTCATGAACGTTTAATGCTTGCACAGGAAACAGAAGGCTGGACTTCAGAATATAACGACAAAATGAACAATAAAACGCTTTTGTTCAATGCAAAAACTGCTGCTGATACAGATTTATACAATTACAACCATAAACTCACTTATGATGATATTGTACGTTCCGAACTTGATGACAATCCGGGTCTTGGCGGAAGACTGGTAACAACATCAGGTAAGGTTGTTGTTCCAAAACTTCCTGAATTCGACGAAAACGGTCTGTCAGCCGATGGCTTAACCGAAAAAGATTATTTCATAGACCCTGAAATAGACAGATCGGATATGCTCCAAAATGCGCTTACAGAAGGTATTTACTTTATAGAGCTTTTAAAATTTAGTGATGAAACAGGCGAAGAAGAACCTTCTTGGGAAAAAGTAGATTATTTCAACACAACAGAAACACTTATTTCTGAAGTTCTTGATAAAACTGACGATGCTGCAGCACAAGCAGAATACGATAAAATGCAATCTCTTTTTCAAAACAAAGATAAAATGCTTGAATTAAGGCTAAAACAATTGGAATCCGAACATA
This sequence comes from Candidatus Gastranaerophilales bacterium, assembly GCA_944324875.1. Lineage (GTDB taxonomy): Bacteria > Cyanobacteriota > Vampirovibrionia > Gastranaerophilales > Gastranaerophilaceae > Galligastranaerophilus. The sequence goes on from CALUXZ010000111.1 coordinate 1,646, forward strand.
AAGCACTTGAAACAGAAATAGAAAGTGTACAAAAAGTTATTCAAAACAACGTTGAAACGTCATTTAAAACATTCGGATAATATTAAAAAACCCCTTAATTTTAAGGGGTTTTTAATTTAAAATTACAAAACTAAGCCGCAAAGAATATTTTGTGGTCATCGGGGTTATTTGTACCGCCAAGACCTCGTTCAAATCCTTCTCTTTTTGCTGCAAGCATTTGCGGGTCAAGCTCGCGTTCTTGCATACCTACAGGCTGAGCATGTTTTGCACCGCCGGTAGTACCTGTGACACCTGTACTGAAAGGATTTACCGCTGATGTATAATTAATCGGCTGTTTATACATCTCATAATCAAATCCGCCTACTGCTCCAATAGCCATGTCTAATTATTCCTTATATTGCTACATATATATAAAAACTTTCTATAAATAAAAATTGCACATGCAGTTACAAAACTTTACACACAAGGGTAATGGATTTTCCCATCAAGTAACGTAAAATACCATAAAAGGAGGAAAAATATGAAATTCAGCATTATAAAAAGAGAGCCGTCATATTTTTTTAATAATATGCACGAAGATTTAACAAGATTTTTAAAAGACACTTTTGGCGATATGGAATTTATGGACAAGGGTCATTTACCCCTTGAAATGACATTTCGCCCCGCAATAGAGGTAAAAGAGACGCCAAAAGCCTATAAAATAAAGGTAGAGCTTGCAGGGGTTAAAAAGGAAGACATTGACGTAGATTTATATGAAAACGGTTTAATCTTACATGCGGAATCTAAATTTGAAAAAGAAGAAGAAAAAGAAAATCTTCACACAAGTGAATTTCGCTATGGCAAATTTTCAAGAACAATTCCTTTTGAACACCAGATTAACCCTGACAGTGCAAAAAGCGAATTTAAACATGGTATACTAAAAATCACACTTGATAAAAAAGAGCCCGAAAAAGACGAAAAAGCAAAAAAACTTCATATTGAAGACTAATCATTAGTACAGGCAACGCAATCTTTTTCGCTTAATATAGAATTTGAAAGCTCCTCACGTATTGTTTTTGCATCAACAAATTCAATCGGGGAGTTTTCATCTTTTTGTAAATAAATTTTCTCAATTCCTGCTTGAACTATAAACCTTTTGCAAAGTATGCATATAAAATTATGACCCCAAATATACATTGTAGCACCCTTGCAACGGTCTTGCCCCGCTTGAATTATAGCATTTTGTTCAGCATGAATTGAACGACATGTTTCATACCTTGTGCCTGATGGAATATTATTTTTTATTCTGTAGCAAAAACCAAGTTCAGCGCAGGAAACAACTTTTGAAGGTGTACCGTTATATCCTGTTGCTTTAATTTTTTTATCTTCCCCTACAATTACCGCACCAACATGCGCCCTTAAACAGTTAGAGCGAGATGCACAAGTTTTGGCAATTTCTAAAAAATACTCATTCCAAGGCTTAATCATAACATTACCTTTAATACTCAACACTTAAAAATTAACACAACATTTTAAAGTTATCAAGCAAGGAAGTTTCACTCGACACCGAGCCCGCTCCAGTGCTTATTTTCATCCAATCTTACCTTATAACCTAAAAGTGCAGCAATGTCTTGAAATTCACTCCATTTAACCGTCTCATTAATTAATTTTCTTGAAAGACTTGGCTGAGTGATATTGTAACCGTATTTTTCGTTAAGACCTTTTGCAAGCGCACTTAAAGATATATTGCGCCTTAAAAGCATCATCTTTACAATTTCCCTAACGCTGATTTTTTGCTCTGTCATATATTTAGTTTTCTATAAAATTTTTGCTTATTTGACTTGTTATATCATTATTGATATAATTATATCGTTATTGATATGGATAAGAGACGAAAGGGGAGTCCTAAAATGGCTCTAGATTTTTACTGCTCAAAAAACCTTAAAGCATTCACTTTAGCGGAGCTGTTAGTATCCGTGTTGGTTATCTCTATTATCATGGTTGTGTTGGCT
>CALUXZ010000112.1 GCA_944324875.1 Candidatus Gastranaerophilales bacterium
ATAGAAGAATTAAAAAAACTGAGCGTGGATACAAATATGGACTACAACGACGAAATTAAAAAGCTTGAAAACCAAACACAAGAATACAAAAAAGAACTCTACGACAGTTTAGAGCCTTACCAAAAACTGCAAATAGCACGCCATCCTCAAAGACCTAATTTCTTTGATTACGTTCATTTTATGTGCGAAGATTTTATTGAACTGCACGGAGATAGAGCAGGTACTGATGACAGGGCAATTATTGGCGGTGTAGCTGAAATTGACGGCAGGGCAGTTATGTTAATAGGCACACAAAAAGGTAAAACTACAAAAGAAAACCTTGAGTATAATTTTGGCATGCCTCAACCTCAAGGTTACAGAAAGGCTCTAAGGCTTTTTGAACATGCCTCAAAATTTAATTTACCAATTATCACACTTGTCGATACTATGGGCGCATATCCCGGGATGCAAGCAGAACAAACAGGACAAGGTATTGCAATTGCAGTAAATTTAAAAGAAATGGCAAAACTTGAAGTACCCGTTATTGCAGTGATTACAGGGGAAGGCTGCTCCGGCGGAGCTTTAGGACTTGCTGTTGCAAATAAAGTTATGATACTTGAACATGCTTACTATACTGTAATTTCACCTGAGGGCTGCGCTTCAATTCTTTGGAGAGATGCAAATATGTCACGTGAAGCTGCTAATGCTCTTAAAATTACAGGAAAAGACCTTTTAAAATACGGCATAGTGGATGAAGTTATAAAAGAACCAACAGGCGGCGCACACTATGACCCTGAGGCAATGGCTAATGAACTTAAAAAATCATTGTTAAATGCACTTGACGAGTATAAAAATATGAGTGCTCAAGAACTTAAAGACGACAGATACAATAAATTCAGACGTATGGGAGTTTTTGCACAATAAAAAAGAAAGAAGTTTATGGGGAGAGGTTTTAAAAATTTCATAAAATTATTAGGGGCTTTTTGTCTTTTTATAATGACAAACACGCAAAGTTTTGCTGCAATTGCATTTCCAAATATTAATATTGGTATGCAAGGAGCAAACACTCCGCAAGAGTTTACTCAAGGTGTTCAGGTTTTAATACTTTTAACCATTTTAACACTTGCACCCAGTATAATTATTATGACAACAGCTTTTGTAAGGATTGTAATAGTCCTGACACTTGCACGGCAAGCAATAGGTACAACAAACCTCCCGCCATCGCAAGTAATAGTTGGTCTTGCTTTGATTTTAACATTTTTTGTAATGTCGCCGACGTTATCTAAAATTAATGAAACAGCGTATCAACCATACGTAAAAAACCAGATAACCCAACAAGCCGCTCTTGATAATGCCATTAAACCGCTTAGGGTTTTTATGTTTAAACAAACTCATGACAAAGAACTTGAATTGTTCAGAAATCTTGCAAAGTTACCAAAATTTAAAAATCCTGATTCCGTTCCGACTTATGTTTTAATTCCTGCTTTTGTGCTCTCTGAGCTCAAAACAGCATTTAAAATAGGTTTTATAATATTTCTGCCATTTCTTGTAATAGATATAGTTGTGGCAAGTATTCTTGTTTCAATGGGTATGTTATTTTTACCGCCGACAACAATTGCTATGCCGTTTAAGCTTATTATGTTTGTTATGGTAGACGGCTGGTATTTAATCACAAAATCGCTTATTGAAGGCTTTGTAACATAAGGAGAACATAATGGAAGAAGAAATATTTTTAACTATTTTTCAAAAAGTCCTTGTGCTTACAATGGAAATGTGTGCGCCGGTTTTAATAACCTCAATTGTAGTCGGGCTTTTAATAAGCATTGTACAGTCGGTAACTCAAATTCAAGAGTCAACGCTTACTTTTGTACCTAAAATATTTGCCTGCATATTGGCTCTAATTGTTTGTATGCCCTGGATGTTAAGCATTTTTATTTCAAGAACAAATGAACTTTTTGATTATATGAGAACTTTTATCGGGTGAGGTGAGAAATGCCTGATGCACCAAGCCTTTTGACACTATTTTCACCAAAAAACATCGTTGTATTTATGCTTATTTTTACAAGGATGTCAGGGCTTTTTGCAACGGCACCGTTTTTTTCAACTTTTCAAATGCCTGAGCAGGTTAAAATATGGTTTTGCGCTTTAATTTCTTTTATTTTATATCCAATTTTAAGCGCAAAAGCTCAGTTTATAATGCCAAATTCCATGCCTGAATTTGCAATACTGATTGCAATAGAGTTTTGCATAGGTTTTGCAATTGGCTTTATTGCAAACCTTTTATTTGCAGGCGTTTCAATGGTTGGTGAACTTATAAGTATTCAAATGGGTTTATCTATGGCAAACGTGCTGGACCCTGTTTCAGGGGAGAGTTCTACAGTTATGTCAAGCCTGTATACATACCTTGCGGTATTGGTTTTTATAGGTTTAGGTGCTTACGAGTACCTTTTTGCAGCAATTTATAAAAGCTTTTTTGCAATGCCTGTAGGTTTTATGGGTGTTTTTAACGCAGGTGTAATAGAAGGCACAATGACACTTGCGGGGCAAATGTTTCAAATAGCCTTTGGACTTGCAATGCCTATTTTTTCAGTACTTTTAGTGTGCGACATTTTGCTTGGCATGATGAATAAAGTCATGCCGCAAATGAACATTTTTATGGTGTCGCTACCTTTTAAAGTATTTTTGGGATTGGTTTTAATACTTTTATTCCTAAAAGGCTCGGTTACATACCTTATGGATGTTATGGCACAATATTTACAAGGAATTCTGCATTTGTTTACATAAAAGGAAAAGTTTATAATATAAATTATGGCTAACGAAGAAAGAACAGAAAGCGCCACCCCCAAACGACGGGAGAAGGAAAGAGAAAAAGGAAATATTGCAAAAAGTCAGGATTTTACATCCTCACTTATGCTGACTTTGGGTGTAGGTCTTATGTATATGTTATCTTCCTCGATGCTGCAAAAAATTCAAAACATTTTGTATCAAACTTTTACTCATCTTGACCCAAAAGAAATTAACGAATCAAATCCAATGGGCATATTTATACCATACGCTCAAGCTACGGGCGAAATTCTTGTACCTTTTCTTTTCCTTTTATGTCTTGGAGCAGCACTTATTTTAAGATTGCAAACAGGAGCACTGTTTGCAAAAGAAGCCCTTAAGCCTAATTTTGATAAACTTATGCCCGGTAATATGGTAAAAACACTGCTTAAAAAATTTAACTTTTTTGAACCAAAGACAATGATGGAGCTTGTAAAATCTCTGGCAAAACTAACTGCAGTAGGACTTGTAGGATTTAATGTAATAAATAAAAGAAAAGGCGACCTTTTTGCAACAATCGGTATGGATGTAAATACAAGCTTTGCAATTGTAGGCTCTGTTATTATGGAACTTATTGTCAATATCTGCATAATTCTTTTAATTGTTGGTATTATTGATAAGAAATTTCAGGATTACCAATATGAAAAATCCATTAAAATGACAAAACAAGAAGTTAAAGACGAATGGAAAAACTTAGAAGGAGATCCTAAAATTAAAAGCAAAGTTCGTGCTTTTCAAATGCAAATTATGCAACAAAAGATGATGTCATCGGTAAAACAAGCAGATGTTGTTGTTGTAAACCCAACGCACTATGCAGTTGC
>CALUXZ010000113.1 GCA_944324875.1 Candidatus Gastranaerophilales bacterium
AAACAAATAAGGGTTGAAGGACATAGTGATAATTTACCTGTTAAGGGTGGTAAATATTCTTCAAACTGGGAATTATCAAGTGCAAGAGCAGTAAATATATTAAGTTATATGATGTCAAACGGAATAGATAAAAAACGCCTGAGTGCAGCCGGATATGCAGATAATATGCCACTTGCAACAAATGACACACAAGAAGGCAGAGCAAAAAACAGACGGGTTGATATAATAATAATTAATTAACGGAGTGAAAATATGTCAAAACCATTACAGACAAAAGATGCAAAACCAAAAGAGGAAGCTAATGCAAAAAAACCTCTGGGCAATGTTAATACAAATGTTATGATTGTAGCTAATACTGTTGTTACAATCGTGATTCTTGGAATTTTTATGATAATTATGTACTCGCTTTTTGATTCTATGATTACAAATAAAATATCACAATTTCACAGCCCTGATGAGCAAATAGAAGAAGTTGAACAGGTTGAAGATGAACGTGGTATCCTGCTTGATTTAGGTGATTTTATTTTAAACCTTGCAGATATTAACCCAAGAAGATATTTAAAGGTTAATGTTGCAATGGAATTATCTAAAACTCCTGAAGAAATTGAAATGTTGAGCGCACCTCAGGAAAAATCAGGTGGCCATGGTGCTGCTCCTGCAAACCCAATGGAGTCAATTGCAGCTGAGATGGAACAGTATAAGCCTGCAGTTAGGGATGCAATAATTTCTGTAATGTCAAATAAGACATCTGATGAATTGTCTACTGCAACAGGTAAAGAGCTTGCAAAAGAAGAAATTAAAGAAATGGTAAATACTGTCTTTAATGGTCAAAGGGAAGTACTAAGAGTAAGTTTTGGACAATTTATAATCCAATAGGTTTTTATGGAAGAAGAAATTAAAAACGAAGAAAACTCGGAAGAACAAAAAGAGCTTGAGCCAATTGAGGAAAATATCGAGCTTGTAGAAGAAATAACTGAAGAAATTTCTGAAGCTCAAGAAGAAGTTGAAGAAAAAGAAATTCAAGAGCTTGAAGTTCAAGAGCCTGATGTGGGTTTTGAACCTGTTGTTGCACCAAAAAAACCTAAAGAATCCAAAAAGGCAGATTTGGACCTTGTAAGTGTTTCGCCTGTGGAATTTGTTTCATTTGATGAAGATAAAGAGCATTTAAATGATGACCCAAAAGCTAACCTTGATATTATGCAGGATGTAAAAATGCATATTACAGTTGAATTGGGCAGGGCAAGAAGTTCGGTTAAAAAAATTCTTGATTTATCCAAAGGCTCTATTGTTGAATTAAATAAAGTTGCGGGTGAGCAGGTTGAGCTTTATGCAAACGGAAGATTTATTGCCTATGGTGAAGTTATCGTAATAGAAGATAAATTTGGACTTCGAGTAACTAATGTTTCACATCAAAATATTCACAATTTATAGTAAAAATGCCGCCTTATTTTAGGCGGCATTTATTTTTTCGGGTTGTTCTTTATGAAAAATATCTTTTTAATAAGCCGTCAAAACCTCTGCCATGGCGAGCTTCGTCTTTTGCCATTTCATGAACTGTATCATGTATTGCGTCATAGCCCAATTCTTTTGCTCTTTTTGCAATGTCCAGTTTGCCCTGGCAAGCGCCATGTTCAGCTTCTGCTCTCATTTCAAGGTTCTTTTTAGTTGAAGAAGTTACAACTTCACCTAAAAGTTCTGCAAATTTAGCAGCGTGTTCAGCTTCTTCATATGCATATCTTTTAAAAGCTTCTGCAACTTCAGGATAGCCTTCACGTTCAGCTTGTCTGCTCATTGCAAGATACATACCAACTTCTGTACATTCGCCTGCAAAGTTAGCTTTTAAGCCTTCAACTACCATAGGGTCAAGTCCTTCAGTTGTTGCAATTGTGTGTTCGCAAGCATATACTTTACCCTTTGAGTCGTCTACAACATTAAAAGTTGTTGCGCCGCAAAGAGGGCATTTTTCAGGTTGTTTATCCGCTTCAGTTGACCAGCCGCATACTGTACATACAAATTTTGTCATCTTTTTCTACCTTTCTTTTTTCTTACATTCAAGGCAAATGCCGTGAAAAACTATATCATGACTGTTTATTGTAAAACCTGTTTTATCTTGAGTTTTTTTAACTATTTCAGGTGCTACTTCCTTTGCTACATCATAAATTTTGCCACATTTTTCACAAATAAAGTGGTAATGCTCAAAAGTGTTATGATCAAAATGTGCCCTATCCTCAAGCCCTTCAATTTTTTTAATATGACCGCATGATGCCATTTTGTTTAAATTTCTATAAACTGTAGCAAGAGAAATTTTACTGTCCGCCTCTTTTAGAATTTCATAAATATATTCTGCACTTGGATGCACAACGTTATCAGCTAAAGTTTTATATATTATTTCTCTTTGTCTTGAATAGTTCATATAGTTTATTTTTAGCCAAAACTGATAATAATTATTACTTTATAATATTTTTCAAATTTTGTCAACTGTTTGCACATTGATAAATGTAGTCAAAATATGGTATATTATACATGGTAGCAAGTATGAGGTGTTAATTTGTTAGAAGACATTAAGCATTACATCGAACACTCAATCGATGTAAAAGTTGCTATTTTAAATAATGAAAGACTCTTAATGAAAATTTATCAGGCAAGTCAGCTTGTAATTTCATCTGTCAGAAGAAAAGGTAAAATATTAATAGCAGGAAATGGCGGTTCTGCGGCTGATTCTATGCATATGGCAACAGAGTTTGTTGCAAAACTTTATTCTGCTCGTACGCCCTTGCCTGCAATTGCTCTAAGTGCTGACCCTTGTATTATGAGCGCAACTGCTAACGATTTTAATTTTGAGTATGTTTTCTCAAGACAAATTGAAGCACTGGGGCGTGAAAATGATGTGTTTATTGCAATTTCAACAAGTGGTACTTCAAAAAATATTTTAAATGCAATTGATGCTGCAAAGAAAAAAAATATGACGGTAATTTTCTTAACAAGCGAAATGCTTGGTGCGACTTATCTGCAAAGAGCAGATATAGCAATATGTGTACCTTGTAATGACACTCCTTTAATTCAAGAGGCACATGAGATGATTGAACACCTTATTTGTCTTGAAGTTGAAAAAGAATTTAAATAATAAAAAAGCCCGCAAGCGCGGGCTTTTAAGTTATTTTGCCATTGCGGCTTTTACTTCTTTTTTGTATTTTTCAACGTTTGGTTGAAGCACTTCTGCCATAGCCTCATCTTGAGGTGTAACATTATCTTCCATACGTCTTAAGATGTTACCTGTGTATAGTGTTTCAAAGTGTTTTAGTTCAATGAATCTGCCTAAAGTTTTGTAAGACAGGTCAGCTAAAACAATTTGTGATACAGGGTGTTGCGCACTATAGGCATTAACTACGCCCTCAATTACTGCATTAAATACTTTATCATTAGATTTTACATAAACAAAAGTAAAGAAAGAATCTTTGTTATTTTCGTCCAAATCAGCTTCTGCGTTGTAGTGCAAATACCCCGGACCTACGTTTGTATCAGTTGAAATTCTTGCCTTTAGAGATTCATTTTTAAGCTGTTTTTCCCATAAAGTTGTACCCATAAACGCATCGCCAAA
>CALUXZ010000114.1 GCA_944324875.1 Candidatus Gastranaerophilales bacterium
AGAATTTTTGAAAAATATGCAGTAAAAGTTGGCGGCGGATATTTGCACCGCTTTAACCTTTGCGATTGCGTTATGTTAAAAGATAATCATATTGCGCTTTTAGGTGGCTCTATAAAAGATGCTGTTAAAAAAGTAAGAGAAAATATTTCACATGCTCATAAAATCGAGGTTGAATGTGATAGAATTTCTCAGGTTAAAGATGCGCTTGAATGTGGCGCAGATATAATAATGCTTGACAATATGACACCTGAGCAGATGAGAGAATGTGTTAAGTTAATCGATAATAAGGCTATAATTGAAGCAAGTGGCGGAGTTACACTGGATAGTGTTGAAGAAATCGCAAAAACAGGAGTTGATATAATCTCGACAAGTGCAATAGTTGCTAAAGCACCGACTCTGGATTTAGCTTTTGATTATTTGAATTAATTTTCATTATTACTTATTTGGGATTTAAGTCTGTATGCTGCAGTTATAAGTATGTCTATTGCAGGTGAATATGGAGGCGAATATGGTATGTCAAGATGCAATAAATCGTCTATGGTTAGACCTGATTGTAAAGCAGAAGTAACTGTGTTTATTCTTTTATTTACATCGCCTGTGCCTATGCCCTGTGCGCCAAGTATCTTCCCTGTTTTTTTGTCTGCTACTAATTTCAAGGTTATTGTTTCTGAATTTGGCATATAACCTGCCTTGTCTTTTTTTACAACAGTTGTGCAAATTGGTTGTAAGTTAAATTTGTCCGCAATTTTTGTTGCGTTTTCGTAGTTAATGCCTGTAAGTGCTATTGTGTAATCAAAATACTTTGTTATTGCCGAACCCAATATGCCTTCAAATTTTTCATAATTTTCAGGATTTGTTGATACGTTTATTCCGGTAACACGTCCTTCTTTATTGGCAATATTACCAAGAGCAATATATATCGGTCTGTTTGTAAGCATACATTTTTCTTCGGTACAATCTCCTGCTGCCCAGATGTTTTCTATGCTTGTTTTCATATTGCTATCTACAACAATGCCGCCTGTTTTGCCTATTTTTATCCCTGCATTTTTTGCAAGTTCAACATTAGGAACTACACCTGAAGCAATAACGCAAAAATCTGCTTCAACCTCAAGCCCGCTTTTTGTTTTTAGTTTTGAAAATCTACCATTTTTATCAGGAATAAATTCGATTACCTCTTCATCAAAATGCATCTGTACCCATTCGCTATCTCGATCCATGATATGATTTTTTATCATGTCGCTAAATTCGCAGTCAAAAACCCTCATTAGCCTTGAACTGTATTCCACAATTGTTGTATGTACCCCATTTTGTACAAAAGCTTCAAGTAGTTCAATACCAATGTAGCCTCCGCCAATTATAGCAACACGTCTTGCCTTGTGCATTTCTTCTTTTATTTTAATTCCATCTTCAATGTGTTTTAAAAAGTAAACCCCATCAATGTTTATGTTTTTAATGTTTGGTACAAATGGTTTAGCACCTGTGCAAATTACAAGTTCGTCGTAATAAACTTCCTTATCGTTTATTATTACACATTTTTTTTCAGGAATTATTTTTTGAGCTTTATGTTCAAGAAATATTTTTACTCCTTGTTTTTCAAATTCTTCAGGTGTTCTAACTATAAGTTGATTTATGTTTTTAACTGTCCCCTCTATATAATAAGGTAGACCACATGCACTGTATGAAATTAAATTTTCATCAGTATATAGTTCTATTTGATTTTCAGGATTTACTCTTTTAGCCTTTGCGGCTGTTTTTGGACCCGCTGCACCGCCGCCGATTATAACAATTTTTTTCATGCTAATATAATATGGGAGAATGTCAAACAATGCAACTTACAGGTGGGCAATTTAAAGGTAGAAAAATAATTACCCCAAAAGGTGTTAGACCTACTTTGTCAATTGTCAGGGAAAGTGTTTTTAATATTCTTTATTCACATTTTGGCACTTTTGGTGAAATGAATTTTCTTGATATGTTTTTAGGCAGTGGTATTATGACTTTTGAGGCACTATCACGTGGCTTTAAAACCGTATCTTGTGAAATTAATCCGCAAGTTATCAAGTGCGCCAATGAAAATGTACAAGAGTTAAATCTATGTCCAAAATTTTTAAGGGGCGATTCTCTCAAGCTGGTAAAAAAAATTAATGAAAAATTTAGTGTAATTTACGCTGACCCACCCTGGGATTACTCGTACTTGCAAATTTTTCAAGCTGCAGCTGACCTTTTATTGCAAGATGGAATTTTAATTGCGGAATGCGACAAAAAGAAAAAGCCCGATGTACTTTTTGAACTTGGGAAAGTCAGCACATTGGAGCTTTTTAGGGAAAAAAATTATGGTCGTTGTTGTCTTTTGTTTGTAAAGCTAAATCGATGATGTGTCATAGTCGTCATTGTCAACGTAATTTGAAATATTTGTAGCCTGGAATTTCGGGTGATTTTCTTCCATTTCTTCTATTTCTTCTTCCATACCATAGGCGGCAATTTCTTGATTTGTAACCCTGCCATCGCCGTTTTTGTCTATTTCATTAAAATTGTTCAGCACTTCTTCAAGGGTGGAGCTTGCGCTGCCACTGTAGCAAAGTTGCATTAATTCTTCATAGCTTAAACCTTTTTGTGAAAGCTGATTTGTGTATTGTTGCAAGTCTGTTGCGCTAATTTTTCCATCACCGTCAGCGTCAATGTTTGAAAAATTTTGCGTCAGGTAACTTTGAAAACTTGCGTTGATATTGTTTTTGTTAACTTCATCCGAGGGGTTTATAATTTGCTCTAATGTCAACCCGCCTGATGCGCCTGCGCTAAGTACAGCGAAATTGTTTGTAAGTCCGTATATAGCTTGTGCCATTAATCCTTGACCACTTAATTTACTCATAATCTAACCTCATTTTATAACCTGTAACAAATTTAATGATTTTTTTAAAAAAAGAAAACAACCTTTTGAATGATATAACTTGTTTGAAATTTTTATAGGGTGTAAAATTTGTTTATGAGCGAAAAAAAGCAATTTCTTGGAGTTATGTTTGAGTGTTGCCATGTCTATGGCAGAATTTACAAAAACAAAGAGGGCACAGCCTATGTTGGTAAGTGCCCAAAGTGTTTAAAACAAGTTAGTGTAAGAATCGGCAAGGGTGGTACCGATAACAGATTTTTTAAAGCGTATTAAATTATTTAATTGCTTGTTCTAAATTATATGCTGCCCTTAAAATAGTTGCTTCATCAAGGTTTTTACCGATAATCTGTAAACCTATGGGCATTTTTTCACTATCAAAGCCGCAAGGTGTGCTAAGTGCAGGCGCACCAATTAAATTTGCACTAATTGTTGCAATATCGGTTAAATACATTGCAAGCGGGTCTTCATTTCTTGAACCTATATCAAAAGCCGTTGTCGGGCATGTTGGTGAAATTAAAACATCAACATCTTCAAAAACTTTATCGAAATCATTTTTTACAAGTCTTCTTAACTGTTGAGCTTTTTTGTAATAAGCGTCGTAGTAACCGCTTGATAAGGC
>CALUXZ010000115.1 GCA_944324875.1 Candidatus Gastranaerophilales bacterium
CCTAAATCATGACGAGTTTTACCTTCTTTTGCAAGCTGTTTTTCAACAACATTTTGAGTAGCAATTCCGGCATGGTCACACCCCGGCAGCCAAAGAGCCTCATAGCCGCACATTCTATGGTATCTGGTTAAAATATCTTGCAAAGTGCCATCAAGCGCATGACCCATATGCAAAACCCCTGTTACATTTGGCGGAGGAATTACAATTGAATAAGGTTCCTTTTTTGACTTGCTGTCTGCTTTAAAACAATTGTTATCTTCCCAGAATTTATAAATATCAGTTTCAACCTCTCTTGCTTCATAAGTTGTTGCCATATTTTGAGCTTGCGAATTATCCATTTTGTCCTCAATATTTTAACTACAAAAATAATGTATCACAAAAGTATTAGCCCATAAAGCTTATTATTTTTTGCGCAAAATTTGATTAATCTTTTTAATATGAAAAAAGCTATAGCTATACTTTTTTTAATAATAACACTTCATTGCAATGTACCCTCATATTGCAAAGAAGAACAGGCAGACAATGAAATAAACTTAAATAGCAACTTTAGCGACTGTCTAAAAGATGTAAATGTTGAAGAAGAAGTAAAAAATTATCTTGGAGATGAGCCTGTTTATGTAAACTTAAAAGAATGTCTTGAGGTTGCACTTCTTTATAATTTTTATTTAAAAAGTGCTAATTATGACTATATAAGAGCAAAATGGGAATACAAAAATTCTCTTACAAATTTTTTACCTGATTTATCCGTAAATAATTATTCTGTTTACTACAGCGGGCAGGTACTTGTTGGTGCAGCATTGCTTGAGAATTTTAACGAACTTGCATTATCTGTATATGTTCGAGGAACTCACCAGCTAACAAAAGGTGGAGAACAAATCTTTGAAGCACGATCCAAAAAGAATTTAAAATTTGCACAAAGACATAATTTAGATTTTACAAGGAGTGAGGTTTTACTCTACTGTGCACAATATTATTATGAACTTTTAAGAACAAAGCTCGGGATAGAAATTTATCAAAAAAACTACAAAGAACGCTGTGCGCAACTTGTTCAAACCGAAAATCTAATGAACGCAGGATTGGGGACAAAGTTTGACGTAATTCGCTCTAAAACAGAATTAGCTCAAGCAAAGCAAAATTTACTTGATGCGCTTCAAGAATTTAGACTTGCACAGGCAAAACTTGCAAATATTATGGGTGTTGAAATAACAACATGTCTTATGCCTATTGAAATGGAAGCTCAAATGTACACGCTGATTGAAGAAAATAAAACAATTGAAGATATGTACAATCTGGCATTTTCAAGCAGAGAAGACGTTAAAAAAATGCGCGCACAAATACAAGCACTAAGGGAACAAAAAAGAATGATTTACACACAATTTGTTCCACGTCCAAGAATTATAGCTCAAGAACAGTGGCAGGGTACTGCAAGAGCCGGTTTAGGACCGGCTATTGTCCTTGGGGCTTATGTTGATTGGAATTTGGGGCAAAATATGGGAGCAGGAACAATAACACAGGCAAAAGCAAAACAAGCTGAAATTGACAAAAATATAGTAGATTTAGAACAATCACTAAGAGATATAAAAGAAAGCATTTTAAAAGATTATTACGAATCTAAAATTTCAAAAGACAGAATAAAAATATCTAAAGAGCAAACCGATTACGCAACCCAAAGTGTTAAACTTGCCGAATTGAGGCTTGATGCAGGTGAAGGGATATTAATTGATGTAATTCAAGCTCAAACATTTAAAACCAGAACAAGAATTGAACTTGTAAACTCAACTATTCGCTACAACATAGCACAAGTACAAATGCTTTTTGATAGCGGAATTATTTCTAAAGATGAAATATTAAAAATATACAATCCGTAAAGAAATGTAAAGTTTTTTATAAATTGTAGCAAATACACTAATTTAGAAACATTATATATGTGCAAATAAAAAATCTAACAACCCTAAATACATATTAACACAATGCCTGCCTCCATAAAGCAGGCTTTTACTTTTGCTTAGATATATAATATAATTTTTATACAGGAGGGGTAAAATGGATACAAGTGCGCTAACAAAATTATCTTACGGGATGTATGTTATAGGAACAAAGGATAACGAACACTTTTGTGGATGCATTGCAAACTCACTAATTCAAATTACGGCAGAGCCTGTAACTATTGCACTGAGCATTAACCATAACAACTATACAAACGAGTGTATTAAAAACTCAAAAGAATTTTCAATTTGTGTATTAGGAGAGAAAATTAACCCGTTAATTATTGGCACATTTGGATTTAGAAGCGCACGAGATTTTAATAAATTTGAAAATATAAAATATGAAACAATAGAAGGTTTACCAATTTGCACTGACAGTTGTGCATATTTAATTTGCAAGCTTATAAATGTAACAGAAACAAATACGCATAGTATATTTATAGCAGAAGTTACAGAGTCCAAAACCATAAAAGACGATACACCGATGACATATTCGTATTATCATAATGTAATTAAGGGTAAAAGTCCCAAAAACGCACCAACTTATATCGCTTGATTTATTTGTTAAGTATTGTAACAAAATAAGTATATACTGAAATCATACTTTTTATATTGTTTTTATATAAATGTAAGCAAACAGAAAACATTATAAAAGGAGAATTTATTATGTGTCTAAGCGCAAGTTCAGGTCTAGCTCTAGCAAATCACAGCGGCAACTTTGCCCCAAAACTAACTAATGCTAATAAAGCTCACAATATTAATAACCAAAACAAGAAAAAAGAAGAACCACAAAAGGCTAACCCTTTCAATATTTCACAAGCCCAACTAAATGCACAAATAGCAGCAAAAGAAACTGCGGTACAATCTGCACCAACTGAAACACTTGGTACAATGGCATATAATGGCAGCGGTGCAGAATCAGCAGGAACAATGGCATCAGCTGCACCAAGCGGTTCCGGCATGAGCTGTGTAGCTTAATTTTAAATCTCTCTTTAAAAATAAGGTGGTAAAAATGAACGAAAATAGATTTACAAATTATCTTATTTGTTCGATTTTGATATTAACAACAATTATGTTTAGTTGGACATTTCTATACGTTAATCAAATCGCACAAAACTCAACAAATATACCTGTAGTATCAGCATTTGACGCATAATCTGAATAAAAAATAAAAACACCCTTCCAAAACAAGAAGGGTGTTTATTTATATAAAACACAAATTATTTTTTTTCTACGCGAATTGCATTGTCAGGACAAACAAGTTCGCAAGTTCCGCAACCTATACACTCATCACGATTTGGTTCAACAGCCGGTGTTTGATATATACCCACCTCTTTTGACCAATTTAAGCATTTTTTAGGGCACTTTACTATGCAAAGACCGCAACCCTTACAATAATCTGTATATAAATGCCAATCTGCTTTTCCTTTAGCAACATCATTTACTGTTATTGCTTTATGTTTTGTTGTCATATTAAACACCTGCTTTCTGTA
>CALUXZ010000116.1 GCA_944324875.1 Candidatus Gastranaerophilales bacterium
ACCGCTATCCTAATAAGGCTCGGTTCATATTGGCTTACTTACTATTTTTTACCAGCTTTACCGGCTTTTCTTCTTACATATTCGCCTTCATAGCGTACACCTTTTCCTTTGTAAACTTCAGGAGGACGTTTAGAGCGAATTTGAGCCGCTACATCACCAACCATTTGTTTATTTGAGCCTGTTACAGTGATTTTTGTGTTTGCTTCAACAGCAATTTTAATACCTTGCGGAGGTTCAATAACAACAGGGTGAGAGTAACCAAGTTGAAGATTTATAGCGTTGCCTTGCATTTGAGCCCTATAACCTACACCTTGGATTTCAAGTTTTTTAGTAAATCCTTCTTTAACGCCCGTTACAACATTTTGCACAAGTGTTCTTGAAAGACCGTGAAGTGAACGAGATTTTCTGTCATCATTTTTTCTTGTTAAGATAATTTCCTTACCTTCAACCTTAACTTCAATCTCTTCTCTGATTTGTACAGATTCAGTACCCATAGGGCCTTTAGCTGTTACAAGGTTATTTTCGACTTTTACGTCGACTCCATCCGGAATTACTACCGGTAATTTTCCTATTCTGGACATTATTTTTCTCCTTTTGCATTTATGCGGGAACGCTTCGCTTAAAATAAGCAAATTAACCCATTGTGTAAAAACTTATAACTACCATACATAGCAAAGAACTTCGCCGCCTAAGTTTTGGCTGCGTGCTGCTTTATCAGTCATTAAACCTTTGCTTGTTGAAACAACTGCAATACCCATACCGTCAAAAACTCTGGGAAGATTTTTTGCTTTAGAGTATGTTCTTAAACCGGGAGTAGAAACTCTTTTTAGGTTTGTAATAACCGGTTTTTTGTTGAAGTATTTTAAAGTTACATCAATTACTTTAAAACCTTTTTCTTCTTTGAGTTCATAATTTTCAATATAACCTTCTTCTTTAAGAAGTTTAATTAACTCAACTTTTAATTTTGAAGCGGGGATGGTTACATTTGAGTGATTAACTTGATTTGCGTTTCTGATACGTGTTAGAGCATCAGCAATAGGGTCAGTTACTGTCATTTTAATTTCCTTCCTACTTGCAAGCACATCTTGCAGTTTAGTGTATACAAAGCCTTATTTCTAAGACAAAAAATATAATATTATAAAGCCGCAGACAATGCAACATCGCTGCGGCAAAATTGTTAACTACCAAGAAGATTTTGTTACACCCGGTAATAAACCGCGGTGGGCAAATTCTCTCAAGTGGATTCTGCAAAGACCGAAATCTCTGTGGAAACCATGAGGTCTGCCGCATATAGAACAACGATTGTGAAGTCTTACTTTAGGATATTTTCCTTTAGCAGCAAGCATTTCTCTTGTTTGTTCTTTATTTATCATTGCTTTTTTAGCCATTTTCTAATTTCTCCTGTTGTTTACTTATTTTTTAAACGGCATACCCAAAGCTGCAAGTAAGCTTCTTGCTTCTTCGTCGGTAGTTGCTGTTGTGATTATTGAAATGTTCATACCTTTAACTACATCAACTTCTTCATAGTGAATTTCAGGGAAGAGTGATTGTTCTTTTAGACCGAATGTGTAGTTTCCGCGGCCGTCAAAAGAATTTTTTGAAACACCTCTGAAGTCACGAATTCTGGGGAGAACGACACAGATTAACTTTTGAAGAAAATCATACATTCTCTCACCGCGAAGAGTAACCATTGAACCAACCGGCATACCTTCTCTTAATTTAAAAGCAGAAATTGATTTTTTAGCCTTTGTTACAACAGCTTTTTGACCAGCGATTTTTGTTAACTGTTGAACGATTGATTCAGCTAATTTTGAGTTGTGGCAAGCTTCACCAACACCCATGTTAATAACAATTTTGCTCAATTTAGGAATTTGCAAGTCATTTGCATATTTGAACTCTTCTTTTAATTTTGAGCGAACTTCTTCGTTGTATTTATCTTTTAGATTTCTTGTAAGTGTTTTACTCATTTTACTTTCCTTATCTTAGCCTTTGAGACTTTGTCGCCTTGCAACCTGTCAAATCTCAATGCCCCGCACTTTGCGGTCTAAACATCAATTGTTTCGTTGCACTTTTTGCAAACACGAACTTTTTTGTCGTTTCTTACTTCGTGTTTAACTCTTGTAGCCTTTTCGCAAGCAGGGCAAACTACCATAACTTTTGAAGCATTAAGAGGGGCTTCCATTTTGTTAAGTCCGCCTTGAATACCTGCCATCGGGTTTGCTTTTTGAGCTTTTGTTACGATGTTAACACCTTCAACAAGCACTGTGCCGTCTTTTGTGATAACTTCTTTTACGTTGCCCATTTTGCCTTTGTCTTTTCCTGAAGTTACTACAACTCTGTCACCTACTTTGGTGTGAATTGAAGTTTTCTTATCTGAATTGGTTTTTGACATTTCTATATTTCCTATTTTTTATTAATTACCGTTAAATAACTTCCGGAGCTAGTGAAACTATTTTCATATAGTTTTTATCACGGAGTTCTCTTGCTACGGGACCAAAAACACGAGTACCTCTGGGGTTGCCGTCTTTGTTTATTATTACCGCAGCGTTGTCATCGAAGCGAATAACAGAACCGTCATTTCTCTTGATGTCAGCCTTTGTTCTTACTATAACAGCGCTTACTACATCAGATTTTTTAACAGTCATATTTGGAGTTGCTTGTTTTACGGTAGCAACAACAACATCGCCAACCGATGCATATTTTTTATTTGAGCTGCCCATAACACGGATAACTAAAAGTTCTTTAGCACCTGTGTTATCTGCCACCTGTAATCTGGTTTCTTGTTGTATCATTTCTCTTTACCTTATATTTAAATACTGCCCTTTAGTCTACTTGGCTTCTTCAACCACTTTGTCAAGAACAAAACGAACCGAACCTGAGATAGGTCTTGATTCAACGATAGTAACAACATCGCCTACTTTTGATTTGTTTTGAGCATCATGTACTTTGTAGTTTTTTGTGAAAACCATAGCTTTTTTATATTTTTTATGAGTTTTGTGTTCAGCTACTTCAACGACAACTGTTTTTTCCATTTTGTCGCTAACAACTGTACCTTGTTTAACTTTCTTGGGCATTTTATTATTTCCTTTGTTATTTTATAACCTATACATTTAATTCTTTTTGTCTTAGAACAGTCTTCAATCTTGCAATTAAACGCTTGGTTTGTTTAATTTGAGCAGGATTTTCCAGCTGGTTCATTTTGTTATGTTTCATTCTTAAGCTAAATAATTCTTTTTTTGAATTAAGAATTAAATCCTTAAGCTCAGCAATTGATTTTTCTTTTATTTCTTGAAGTTTCATCTTACTCACCTATTTTTCTACCACTCTTACTTTGATTGGCAATTTTTGTGCCGCAAGTGTAAGTGCTTTGATTGCATCTTCTCTAACAGAATATTCGATTTCAAAAAGCATTCTGCCGGGTTTTACAACAGCTACCCAATATTCAGGGTTACCTTTACCTTTACCCATACGAGT
>CALUXZ010000117.1 GCA_944324875.1 Candidatus Gastranaerophilales bacterium
TAAATTCAATGCCATCTAAAAAATAGTTTTTTTGCTCTCTGTTATTTATTATCGTCTTTATTTCATCTAAATTTTTTAGAGCAAAATCCTTAGCACATTTAAAACTTGCCCTTTTTGGCATTGTAACAAGCACTTCATTTGTATCTTTTAATAAAATTCTTATACATTTTGAAAGCGGATTTTTTTTAAACTTAAATTCAATCCCGTCTATTTGTTCAACTTTTTGATAAACTTGCTTGCGCACCAAAAAACTAAGCGGATTCTTCATTAGAGTCATCTTTAAATACTTTCAAGTGCCTGTGTCCACCTTCTCCAATGCTTACTGATGAAAGATTATGTGCTTCAACAAGCTCATGTTGCAATTTTCTTATGTTTTGATTTTGCGGTTGCAATTCAACTGATTCTGCGCCCTCAAAAATCTTTGCAATTGCAGCTTTTGTTTCATCAAGTGCAAGTTCTGTTTCGTCTTTGTAATCTCTATGATTTTCCACATACTGAGGCTCTTGTGTTAAATTAAGTGCGTCTTTTATGACTTTTTGAATTTGCGACATAGAGTTTGTTCTGACAAAAAATACAGGCAGACGATACTCATTAGCTGTAGCTAAAATCCTTGTACCGCCTTTTGCAAAATTTTTATGTGCAATTACAAAATCTGCATCTTCAACATTTCTTACAATTTCGGCATCAATATCAAGACGCTCTATTATTTTATCAACAATCGAGCGTGAAACAGCGTAAATATAAATTTTCTTATGCTTTTTAACATCATCAATATACTTTTGACGGTTAAAACTAAAATTTAGCGGGCTTTGAGCTTTTTTATCAAGCTCTTGAACTTTTTGAGTAATATTTTGAACAGTCGCTTGCACCTCATAAGACTGGTCAACTTTTCTAATTTCAGGAGTAATCGGCCATCCACGCAAGATGTAATCAACCGCTTCTGCCGTATCTTTATAAACAGCAAGAGTGTTTCTGTCTATAATTTCTATAACAATATCAAATGTCGGCTGCTTTTCACGCTCAAGTATTGTTTTTTGCGAACCTCTGTGTTTAGCCTCATCATCACCCAAAGTAACAGAGCTTACACCGCCAACTAAATCAGACATTGTAGGGTTTTTAATTAAATTCTCTAAAGTGTTACCATGGGCTGTAGCTATAAGCATAACCCCACGCTCTGCAATTGTTCTTGCTGCTTGCGCTTCAAGCTCAGTTCCTATTTCATCAACCACAATAACTTCAGGGGTGTGATTTTCAACAGCTTCAATCATTACATCTTTTTGAAATTCAGGTTGAGAAACCTGCATGCGGCGAGCCTTACCTATTGCAGGGTGAGCAACATCGCCATCACCTGCTATCTCGTTTGATGTGTCAACCACAACAACACGTTTGCCCAAGTCATCCGCCATAAGACGGGCAATTTCTCTAAGTTTTGTAGTTTTTCCAACCCCGGGGCGACCTAAAAACAAAATGCTTTTGTTTTGGACAACAAAATCCTTTATGCAACTTATGGTACCTGTTATAACCCGTCCAATACGACAGGTAAGACCAATAATTTTACCCTGACGATTTCTGATTGCACTTATTCTGTGCAGCGTCCCCGGGAGTCCTGAGCGATTATCATTTGTAAATTCAGGAATTTTAGATACTATAAAATCAATATCATCGCTTGTAACGTTATCTGAGCCAAGGTATAAAATTTTGCCATTACCCAGTCTTACTTCAGGTATTCTTCCGATATCAAGAACAATCTCAATTGCATCGTCCAGCAAATCTTCTTGAATATTTCTTCTGATTTTAGAAGGTAGAATCTCAATTAACCTCATAAGGTCATTGTGAAATTGCACTTCGCTCATTAAACGCCTTTCAAACACCGCTATTTTGGGTCAGCACCCTTGCACTTTTATTATAACTCATTTTATCTTAAATATGAATAGGAAATTTACAAAATGCTACAAAAGTAGCATTAAAATAATTTTATTGATTCCCTTAAAAGTTCAACCAGCTTTTCCCCTGCAATTTTGCCCATTTCAACAACTTCCTTGTGATTTGGAGCAATATCAGACAAACCTGCAGCATAATTTGTTATTAAACTTACGCCTAAAACCTCCATAGAGCAGTATTTGCCAACAATAGCCTCAGGAACAGTAGACATGCCTGTAGCATCTGCACCTAAAAGCGAGAGCATTTTAACTTCTGCAGGTGTTTCATAACTTGGACCAGTTAGCGCACTGTAGACACCTTCCTTGAGTTCAATATTCAACTTTTGCGCGCAGTTTTTTACAATATCTCTTAATCTTTTTGAATAAACTTCATTCATTTCAGGAAAGCGAGTACCCAGTGTTTCATCATTTTCACCAATTAAGGGATTTGAGCCCATAAAATTAATGTGGTCGCAAATAAGCATAATGCTTGAGGGGGTCAGTTCTTTTTTTAGTGAGCCTGCTGCATTTGTTAAAATGAGCTTTTCCACTCCCAGTTTTTTAAAAACTTTTATAGGTAGTGTAGTCTGCGCTAAACTATGCCCCTCGTAATAGTGAAAACGCCCTTGCATAATAACGCAATTTTTGCCTTCAACTTCACAAAATAAAAGCTCGCCCTTATGTCCTTTTATAGTTGATGGTGCAAATCCTTTTATTTGCGAATAGGGTATTGCAATACCTTCTAATCCCTCGCAAAATGCACCTAAACCTGAGCCAAGCACAATTGCTAACTCAGGTTTAAAGTCATTTATTTTACTTTTTATAAATTCAAGGGTTTCCCTCATAAAAAATTAGCCTACAAGACCGCTGTCGTCAGATTCTGAAGCTTTCACCATAATTGCATGTTGTACAGGTTTTTCTTTTTTAATTGCAGGGTCAAAAGACATTTCAAAGTCATAACCAAAATCATCTTTTGATTTTTTCATTTGAGATTCATCAACAAGTTTTTTTGCAAGTTCAATTAATTCATAAACAAGCTGGTATCTGTTATTTGTTTTTTCGTTTAAATCCCACGCTATTTTTGTAATTTGGCTCATAAAATTCTCCTTATAACATAATAATACAATGAGAAAATACTCTATGCAAGAAGAATTTTATTCAAGCCCGTAGTATTCAAAGTTTCTATTGTTTCTAAATCTTACTTTTTCATATAAGTCAGGCGCATAAACCCTTAAAAGCCCATCGATTATACCGACACGCTCTTGCTCTCTTAATTCTATAGAGTCATTTCTTATTCTTTTTTGCGTATAAATTCGACTTAAATTATTTGGCAGCGAAGTTCCTGCAAGCGTTACTCTTTGAGATGCAAGCTTTAGCCTTCTCATCCTTGTTTCAAGCGGGGTGCACTCCCAGGTTTTTCCCATAAGCTCACTCTCAAGACGCGCAATTCTATAACTGTCGCTTTCATTTGTTGCTTTATTTTTAAAATGGCGTTTTTCCATTATTTCAACTTCTTTTTCAATTTTCGGGGTAAAAACAAC
>CALUXZ010000118.1 GCA_944324875.1 Candidatus Gastranaerophilales bacterium
GCGTCGTTTTTGTCATACTCGCCGCTTAACATTTGCTCTAAATCAAACTTGTCAAGTTCTTTTTCAAGATTTTTTATGTTTTCAAAACTTTCTTCTATAAGTCCCAAATCGTCAAGTTCAAGGCTTAATTGAGCGTCTTCAAAAATGCTGCTCCAGTTTTCAAATTTCTCAAGCGTTGCTTTTAAATCTTTTTGTTCTTTTAAAAGCCTTGAGGCAATTTCTTGATTATTCCAAATATTTTCATCTTGCAGTTTTTCATCAAGAATTTTAAGGGAATTTTTAATACCATCAAGGTCAAAGACACCTTCTTGCCGCCTCAAGTCGCGGCTTTACGGGTGTGAGCAATTGTTTTAATTCTTCTTTTATTTCTGACATAAAATTATTTTACTATAAATATGTTTTTGATAAAATTAAAAACGGTTCACAAAGGAGTTAAAGAAAATGGATGATATAAAAAAGATGATAAGAGATATTCCCGATTTTCCAAAAAAAGGAATAATCTTTCGTGATATAACAACTGCAATAAAAGATGCCAAGACAATGCAAAAGATTGTTGATTTAATGGCGGATGAGTATAAAAACGAAAAAATTGACTATGTTGCAGGCATTGAATCTCGTGGTTTTATTTTTGGTATGCCGATTGCATATAAGTTAGGCTGTGGTTTTATTCCGATTAGAAAACCGGGGAAATTGCCTGCTGAAACTATCTCTCAAGAATACTCTCTTGAATATGGCACTGATAAAATTGAAATTCATAAAGATGCGCTTAAGAAGGGTGATAGAGTTCTTATTGTTGATGATTTACTTGCAACAGGAGGAACTGCTGCAGCTGCAGTTAAACTTGTGCAAAGTGCGGCAGAGGTTGCGGGAATCGCTTTTGTAATCGAATTAAGCGATTTAAAAGGCAGAGAAAAACTCCCTCAGAATACAAAAGTTACTTCTCTTGTAAAATATTAAATTCCCGTTAAAAAATAAATAGAGTATAATTAAACCATGGCTGATGAAGATAAGCAGTTTGAAGCTTCGCAACAGAAGCTGAACAAAGCAAGAAAAGAGGGGCAGGTTGTAAAATCTAAAGATTTTTCAACTGCACTCGGGCTTATTGTTATGTTTAGCGGTATATATGCTCTTTCACCTTTTATTTGGGAGCAGATTTCAGGACTTTTTACTCTTATGTATGAGCAAATTCCGGTTGCCCATGTTGAAAAAATCGGCTATTCTTACCTGCTTTTTATTACTGTTGTGCCTGCAATTTTAATAATAGGACCAATATTAATACTTGCCTGGTTTATGGGAATTGTGGGTGATTTAATTCAAGTTGGTCCACTTTTTACCATGACACCGCTTGCACCAAAGTTTGACAAATTAAATCCTACAAAATATTTTAAAAACCTTATGAGTCCAAAAACATTGTTTGAACTTGTAAAGAATATTTTAAAAGTTGTTATACTTGGTATTGTAGGTTATATGGTTTATATGGAGCATTTTGAGGATATTATTATGCTTGCTGCCATTGATAACCAATTTGCCGTTTTAATTCGTTTCGGTAAACTTATTGTAGACTTTGTTATAAAAGCCGGAATTGCGTTTTTGATTATTGCTGCTGCAGACTATGGGGTTACAAAGTGGAAATTTTTGCAAGATCAGAAAATGTCTTTTAAAGAGGTAAAAGATGAGTACAAAAACACAGAAGGTGATCCGCATGTAAAAGCCGCACTAAGACAAAGACGTCAGCAACTTTTGCAAAAAAAGATGATGGATGCGGTTCCGGATGCAGATTTTGTTGTAACTAACCCGACTCATATTGCTTGTGCGCTTAAATATGACCAAAAAACTATGCGTTCTCCAAAACTTGTTGCTAAAGGTACTGAACTTTTTGCAAAGAAAATAAAAGAAATTGCGATACATCATGGTGTACCTGTTATTGAAAATCCGCCTGTTGCACGTGCAATATTTCGTTTTGTAGAAATTGACAGAGAAATTCCTCCTGATTTGTATAAAGCGGTTGCTGAAATTCTTATTTTTGTTTACAACATCAAAAAGAAAAAAACACAAAATCCTGTCATGCAGCAAGATGATCCTACAGATAAAGTGTAATATTTGCATTTATATTTAAAAGATAGTAGAATTTACTTATAAAAATGTAATCAGGAAAAATGGCAGCAACATTGCAATCAAATCTTAATGACTACATAGATATAATTCAAAAAGTAGCACGGGTAGAATATAGGCGGATACCATCACACATGGTGGAATGCGAGGAGCTTGTTTCTATCGGTATTATTGCAATTCAAGCTCTTATAAAAAATAAAACACCCGAACAGTTACAAAGGTATAATACCTCTTACATTGCAACTGCAGTAAGGTGGGCAATTAGAAATGAGTTAAGAAACCGCTATAAATGGTATACCTTGAAACACAAAAAAGAAGAAGGTGAAGAAGACGAGCAAAGTTATGCAAATGATAACTCAAGCCTTGATGTTTCTCCTTCAAAAGTTCGTGAAGCAATTTATGAAACTATTTTATCAATAGATTCAATTGCCTCTGCCTCATCTGATAATGATTCACCGTTTGATTTTATAAAGGATACATCGGCTACCCCTGATGAAAAAGCTGAAATATCAGAACTTGGCAAAATTATAAGAGAAGCTATTGCAACCTTGCCTCAAAAAGACAGGACAATTGTAGAATACAGGTTTTACAGAAATATGCAAGTAAAACAAATTGCAGCTCAAGTTGGTTTATCAAGTTCAAGGATAACGCGCATAGTTCAAGCCTCCCTTAATACAGTTAGAGAGTATTTACAAAAGCGTGGGTTAACAAGTTATTAAAGTTAATGTTATTTGGGAAGAAAGGTCAAAAATGTTGTGTAAAGAAGATTCTATATTATCACAAGAGTATAAAGATGCAGTTAGCGAAGCCTTAAAAGTGTTGGATAAGAAAAACCTTGCTTTAATTTTGCACGGGGTAAGTTTCCCATCGTCAGATGGAGAAAACACTGGTTTTGGCACATATAACTCTAAGGGTGCAAAAAGAGTTTTTGACTTTATGGGCGGAGTTTTTAGTGCCTTACAATTAGGTCCTGCGGGTAAAACAAAAATTTCCGATCCTTCACCATATTGCGGTACGGTTTTTTCTAAAAACCCTCTTTTTATAAATCTTCAAGCTCTTACGACAAGTGAATGGGAGCATTTGTTAAGCGAAGCAACTTTGAAAAATATTGTTGAAAACAATCCTTCAAAAGGTACAAACAGAGCATCTTATGTATATGCAATTGAAAGATGCGATGCTGCTATGAAAGAAGTTTATGAAAACTTTAAAAAGAAAGCATCTTGGGGATTGAAAATAAAATTTGATAAATTTAAAAAAGATAATGCTTTTTGGTTGGATAACGATGCATTGTATGAAGCATTTTGTTTAGAGCACAACAGTGATTATTGGCCTCAGTGGCA
>CALUXZ010000119.1 GCA_944324875.1 Candidatus Gastranaerophilales bacterium
ACAATTGCGCTGTAAGGATTTTCAGACTTTTTAGACAAATGATAAGAAACTCGTGAATTTAAATTACCACGTGCCTCGTAAGCGTTAACTAAATTCTTGTAAT
The DNA here is from genome assembly GCA_944324875.1 of Candidatus Gastranaerophilales bacterium. GTDB lineage: Bacteria > Cyanobacteriota > Vampirovibrionia > Gastranaerophilales > Gastranaerophilaceae > Galligastranaerophilus. The sequence continues at coordinate 104 of CALUXZ010000119.1, forward strand.
AGGTTAAGTTCAAACAATCACCAGTCAGTGCATTTTCAAAGCAATTTTGCGCCCATATAGGTAAAAGCTTGTTACCATTAATTGCATATATTTTCATATATGCCTGACCTAAATTATTGTAATATACGCTTGTAGACTGAACATTCGGATTAATCCCTATTGCAATTTTAAACTCCTTAATTGCAGCAAGGTAATCACCTTCCCTCATAAATATTACACCTTGATTATTATGCTCTTTTGCATTTCTTGCAGCATCTACGGGAGTTAGCTCACAATTTGCACTACCGCACATAAAAAACATGATAAAAAAAGATAAAAAAATCTTATAATATAATTTCCATACCTTCTTTAGCAAATTCTACACCGCCTTCAGGATTTGAAAATTCTTCTTCAAGCATTTCAAGTGTTGTGTCATCATAATTTGGATCGTAGTGAAAAAACAATACTTTCTTAGCTTTTGCAAGTTTTGCACTCTCAAGTGCCATCTGAAAAGTTGAGTGCCCATAACCCTGCTTTGGTGCAACAGGCGAAACGTAATCTTGATGAGTATATTGAGCATCATGTATTAATACATCACAGCCGTATGCAAACTCGATAAAACGTTTGTCTGAACCGATATAACTTTCTTTATCTGTTGCATACACTAACACTTTACCATTATAAGAAATTTTTATACAAAGACAACCGTTTTTTGGATGTGCTTGTGTTTTATGAAATGTAATAATGACATCCTCTTTTGTGTAATCATTTATGTTGAACTCGCTACAGTCAATGATTTTTGATTCCTGCCCTTGTTTTATAACAACAACTTTTGAATCATTTAAATTTTGAATATTAAAACTGCATTTAACATCATCAATACCAAGAGGGAAAACTCTGTCAAAAAGGACATCTTTAAGCGTGTCTTTTAAATCCTCATTGTTAATGTTTAAACCAAAGACATTAATTTTTGAGCCTTTTACAAAAACCGGCTTAAAAAATTGCAATCCTTGTATATGATCTTGATGCACATGACTTAAAAGTACGGTAGCTTCAATTGGTTTTCTGTCTTTCTGATTTCCTGAACTTAAAATATGTTCCCTTACAAGTTCCGTACCTATATCAATAATGCCAGTACCTGCATCTAATACAACAAGTTTTTCGCCTAAAGCTACCTCAACACAGGAGGTATTACCACCGTATTTCAGAAAATTAGCTCTTGGTGTAGGGTAAGAACCTCTAACACCTCTAAATTTAATTTTAAATTTGTTGCTCATTTTGCATCATTTCCTCAAGCAAATCTTGCGGATTATTATCCGGTAAAGTATCGGACGGCACATTTTCTTGCGGTTCGGTACCCTCTATGGTATTAACTTCCTTTTGTTGTTCTACAGTTTCATCTTGCAGTTCTGCATCTTTGCGTCTTTTTTCTTTTTTTACCTTTTCTTTTTTTGGTTGTTTTTGAGGTTTAACGTATGGTTTTCGCATTGTAAAAGTTAAATCTCTATCTTTTTGTGTGCCATAAAAAGTTGTAGCAGCGATAGTACTTAATCTGGCTTTTTCCTGCACATCCTTTAAATTTGTTTGATAAATTTGAGATTTAAATTCTGTTCTATCACGATAATTTGTTATTTTTATATATCTGTATGAATTAGGATAACTTACGAGCGATGGAGTATTAATAAAAACAACATTTTTTTCTCTTACGATTTTTGTCGTATGATAATGCCCCGAAAGTATAAAAATCGGGTTTTTATACTTTCTGACTATCTCAAGATATTTATCGGCATTTTTTATGCTGTGATCATCACTTTTAAAAGGCTCTAACGGCGGATGATGTTGAAAAATTACTACAACTTTGTCTTGGTTATTTTTTAACTCATTATCCAAAAAAGCAAGTTGTTCATCACTTAAATATCCGTTTGATGTAACTTCATTTCTAATTACCGTATCTAAAACAACAATCCTAAAATCAGTTTTAGGAGTAAAAGCATAATAAGTTCCATCGAACATATAATTGCGGTTACACTTTTTTATAAAATCCAGCGCTTCATCAATCTTTAGCCCCATGGTACATTCACTGCTGCCATCAACACAAACTGCACTGTCATGGTTTCCAAACGTATTAAGCGAAGGATAATTTAACTCGGAAAGCAAAGTAAAAAAGTTTTTATAATTATCTAAAGTAGGTATATCAACCATATCACCGGTGAACATAACAAAATCAATACCCGGGATTGAATTAACCGTTTTTATTGCATCTTCCAAAAGTTCTTTTGAGGAAGATAGCATTTTATAAGAAGTGTCTTCTCTGTCAGCAACATGCGCATCGCTTATCTGTACAACATTAAGCGTCATATTTCTAAACGAAAATGCATTTGAAGGCAAAATCGCAAAAAATACAAAAAGTGCAACTAATATTATATTCCTGACAGTTTGTTTAAAATTCATTTTTTATATTAATTTTTCCAATCTTTCAATTAAACTTGCATTTTGTGCTGCAAAATCTCTGCCACGAGCTTTTATTGCATACACAAGAGCTAGCGGCAAGTTTAGTGCATCGCCTGATTTTACTTTTTCAAAATAAAATTCTTCAAAATTATCGGGAAGTCTTAATGTCCAGTTCGGATCGCCTGAAGTCCCGGGGACATTATAAACTTCATTTATACCAAAAAAGTCGGTAAAGAAAATTTGTATATTTTGAGCTTTTGAAGCAAAAATTTCAACAAGTTTTGAAAAAGCAAGGAATTTTTCATCTGTATATAATTTATGACGAATCATATCTTGCCCGTCAAATTCAGCATATAAATCTTCCATTAAATTGCGAACATGTGGGTGCATTTTATCGGTATTAACCATTTTTGAAGCCCACATTCTGATTGGTTCGTTATCGTGCGTACCAACCATTGCCCAAGAGTTTGGCACAATATTTTTACAACGGTAAGGATGGTCTTCTTCCTCAGCCACTACAAACTGCACAAGCTTCATACCCTGAAGCCCGTATTTTTCCATAACTTGTTCAACAGGATATGTAAGTGTACCTAAGTCCTCAGCAACAATTGCGTCCTTATCAAGCCCTGCTTCTTTAGCTGACGCTATAACAATCTTTTCAATCAATGCGCCATAGCGTTTAATTTGTTCATCACTTAATTGTTTAATCCACTTTTCTTCATCAGGATCATATTCTTCATCAATATCATCAAGAGTTGCGATTGAATATTTCTTTAATTCTTCATGCTGAGGAGAAGAATACAATCTGCCTGCACCTTCTTCAACTTTTGGAAGTGCACCTTGCTTGTACACCCAAGGGTCAATTAAGCCTACAGTGTGGTCAATTCTAACACC
>CALUXZ010000120.1 GCA_944324875.1 Candidatus Gastranaerophilales bacterium
AGATTGATGTTGTAAATTTCTTCTTCGATTTCATTTCTGTTAACACCCTCAAGTGCATACTTTATACCAAGCATGGGGCTTTTTATATCATGTAATATTTGCGAGAAAATATGCTCATTCTGTTTTTGCAGTTTTAACAGCGATTTATACCTGCGAATAATGTATTTTAAGCCACTTTTAATGCTCTTTAAATTATTACACTTATTAGCCTTACAACCGGTTGTTGCAATATAATCATCTACCAGAGAAGAATATTTCTCTTCGCTCAGGTTTTCATTATTTAAATTTTCTTTAACATCTAAATAAAATTTTTCTTTCATCAAAATAAGAATTTCAAAAAAGAAATATTTTTTAAATTACACTCTAAGGCAATTTATAAACTCTTTACTTTAATTTCTCAGCAAGTACAATAGTATATGCTTACAAATTAAATCAATGGAGTGCAAATGATAGAATTCAATTACAGAAACGTTAGTGCAGATATTTTAGGAGAAGACAGGGGTCTTAATCTTGAAGCTGCCTTTAGTGAGTATGAGAATAAAATCAGCAACATTATCCTTGATTTAAATTTAAGAAAAGACAAACCGGGTCAGTGGCTGCAATGGATGAATTTAGGCTATAACGAAGAAACCGTCTGGTATGTAAAAGAATACGCCGCAATGGTTGAAGGTCGTTTTGACAATATTTTAGTGCTTGGAATTGGTGGCAGCGCATTAGGCTCTATTGCAATGTGTGAAGCACTTTTAAAACCTTACTGGAATATGTTGTCAAAAGAAGAACGTGGCGGATTACCCAGAATTTTCTTCTTAGATAACATTGACCCCGATCAAATAAATGCACTGCTTGATATGCTTGATTTAAAAAAGACTCTTGTAAATGTTATTACAAAATCAGGCTCAACTGCTGAAACAATGTCGCAGTTTATGATAATCAAAGACAGAATGCAAAATCTTTTAGGTGATGACTACAGAAAAAATATTGTTGCGACAACAGATAAACAATCAGGCATTTTAAGGCAAATTGCAAATGAAGAAGGTTATAAAACCTTTGTAGTTCCTGATGATGTTGGCGGAAGATTCTCGGTATTTTCAGCAGTTGGTCTTGTGCCAATGGCACTTGTTGGTATAGATATTGATGAAATTATGGAAGGCGTTAAAGTAATGGATTTAACGCTGAAAAATACAGACATTAGAAAAAATATAGCGGCACAAAACGCACTCATTCATTACTTAATGGATATACAAAAAGGCAACTATATTTCAGTTATGATGCCGTATTCAAGCCGTTTAAGATATGTTGCAGATTGGTATGTTCAACTTTGGGCAGAATCTTTAGGAAAAGAAGTCGATAGGGATGGCAACAAAGTAAATATTGGACCTACGCCAATTAAAGCACTGGGTGCAACAGATCAACACTCACAAATTCAACTCTATAATGAAGGCAAAAACGATAAAATTATTACGTTCATCAGAGTGGGCGAGTTTGATACAACTCTTGAAATACCAAAAATATTTGAATACACCGGAATCGGCTATTTAGGCGGAAACACTATAAATAATTTAATCAATGCAGAGGCTGATTCAACTGCAGTTGCTCTTACCGATTTTAAGCGACCAAATCTGACAATAACTCTACCAAAAGTAAACGCAAGAAGCCTTGCGCAGCTTTTTTATATGCTTGAAGTGCAAACAGCAATCATTGGCGAACTTTACAATATAAATGCTTTCAATCAACCAGGTGTAGAACAAGCAAAAAATTACACTTATGCACTTATGGGTCGTGCAGGTTATGAGGAATCAAAAGAAGAATTAACACAAAAAATAAGTCGTTAAATTAATTTAACGACTTATTTAAATTATCAAATATAAAAACATTATTTACTGTTTCTTAAAAATAAATCAGCAGCATAAATAACCTTGCCTTCAGGCTCTCTTAATCTAAAGGTTCCTAAATCATGATTTGCTTTTTTACCAGCACCGACAGTTCTGCTGCTATATACAAAATTACCAAATTTATTTTTAACAAGTGTCATATAATTTGTAATCGTTCCAAGTAAAGTTTGTTTTCTGTCTGCAACTTTTTGTATGTGTGTACCGTCAGACAATATGGTGTACGCATGGGAATAAAGCTTACTATCTTTTGGATATCCTAAGGCAGTAGCAGTACCCTTACTATTTGTAAATACGTCATATTTATCAAATTTATTTCCGTACAACTCCATCAAATTGTCGAGAGCAACTTTTGCATTTTTTCTTATTTGTTTAGCCATTTTCTGTTCTTCAAATGCGGAATTAATTTTACCGATTTTCATATTTTAATGCTCCTTTAACTAATAACTGTATGCAAGTTTTATAAAACTTGTAAAAATTTTTTTTGCCACTATGAATTTATAATACCAAAAAGGCACCAAGTAGAGGCTCTTTGAATTTGTACGTTAACAAAATCGCCAATTTTTACATCATTGCCGATAATGTGTACCACTTTATTGTTTCTTGTTCTACCCTCATATTTACCATCTTTAAAAGATTCAACCAATACTTCAAGCACACTGCCCAGATATTTTTGATTTGATTTTAAAGACATTTCTTTTACTTTTTCGTTTAAAATAGCAAGTCGCTCTTTTTTTTCATTTTCATCGACGTACTTATCTGTCCATTTTGCAGCAGGCGTATTTGGGCGAGGTGAATAAGCAGCGGTATTTGAATAATCCAGCTCAAATTCATCAAACGCACTAAGCGTCATTTCAAATTCTTCACGAGTTTCTGATGGAAAACCTGCAATAAAATCTGATGTAATTGTAACGTCTTTTATATTATTTCTAATTTTTTTTACTATTTCACCGTAAGTTTTTCTGTCATATCGGCGATTCATCGCTTTTAATACTCTATCTGAACCGCTTTGCATAGGTATATGAAAACACTCACAAATTTTTTTTGAGTTTTTAACGGTATCAATTAATTCATCGGTAATATCCGTAGGGTAAGATGTGGTAAAACGAATTCTAAAATCGCCCTCCAGCGCATCAATTTGTCTTAAAAGATACGCTAACGTTGGTTTGTCGGGCAAATCTTTACCATAGCTGTCAACATTTTGACCGAGCAGGGTAATTTCCTTAAATCCTTGTTTTAAAATGCTTTTAGCTTCATTAATTATTCTTTGAGGCTCTCTTGAACGCTCACGCCCACGAGTATATGGAACAACACAGTATGAACAAAAATTGTTACAACCTTCAATTATTGGCAACCAAGCATTTAAAGATTTTGAGCGTATTATATTAAAATCACCCTCTTTTATTGGGTTTTCACGCACAGCACAAATTCTGCCTTCGTTATTAATGAGTTGTGGTAATTCATATATATTTT
>CALUXZ010000121.1 GCA_944324875.1 Candidatus Gastranaerophilales bacterium
GGAGTCGTATTCACAAGAATTTTTTGCCCTTTAAGCGTGTCTAAAAGCGTATAGGGCTTAAGTTCAATTTTAACTTTTGGAAATTTTTGACGCAAAATTTCAACATGCCCATGGGAATCAATTACATTTCTTGAATAGAAAGTAATGGTTGAAACACCAAAGCTAACAAGTCCTGCACAAATTGCACGTGCAGCACCGCCTGTACCCAAAACTACTGCATTTCTACCCCTTATATTTTCTTTAACATCGTCAGGAATTGGTTTTACAAAACCGTAAATATCAGTATTTGAGCCTTCAAGATTTTTATCTTCGGTAATTTTTACAGTATTAACAGAACCTATTAAATCTGCATTTGTGTCAAACTTTGACAAAAAAAGCGTTATAGGGACTTTGTGCGGAATTGTAACATTAAAACCATTATAGCCTTCGACCTTTAGTCTTTTTATTCTGTGCACAAGATTCTCGGGCTCTGTTGGTAAAATATCATAGCTACCTTCAAACCCGCAATTTTTTAAAGCAGTTTCATGAATTACTTTGCTTAGAGAATGTGAAAGCGGGTAACCTATTATTGCAAGTTTATAACTTTCGCTCATTATTCGTCCTCTTTCATATCTCGAGAATATTTACACTCTTTGTTCGAACAAGCTATTTTATTGCCTTTTTTGAGGAATTTTTTAACCAGCAAACTGCCGCAATCAGGGCATTTTTCTCCTGTTGGCTCAGACCACACAACAAAAGTGCAATCTGGATATTTTGAACATCCCCAGAAAAGTTTGCCATAGCGGGATTTTCTTTGAATTAATTCTCCATCCCTGCCTTCTTTTTGACAAGTCGGACATTTAACACCTGATGAAATTACAATGCCTTTTCTTGCTTTACAATTTTCATTCAAACATTGGTAATACTTTCCATATGGACCTGTTTTAATAACCGTTTCGCTACCGCATTTTTCGCATTTATAATCTGTCGGTTCATCCTTTGGCGGTTCTTTTGCTTGCCCATCGAGAGGTAGAGCCGTTTTACATTCAGGATACCCAGAACATGCCAAAAACTGTTTACCAAACCTGCTTGTTTTAACGACCATTTTACGACCGCAATTAGGACAGTTAACCTCTGATTCTATTACAACGTTTTCCATATTTTCTTTGGCGCTGTCCACAGTTTTTGAAAACGGTTTCCAAAAATCTTTCAAAACTTTTACCGATTCTGCCTTGTCCTCTGCAATTTCATCGAGTTTTAGCTCCATACCTGCAGTAAATTTATAATCCATAATATCGCTAAAATGTTTTACAAGTTGAGTACATACTGTTCTACCTAAAATTGTAGGCTTTAGAGCTTTTTCAAGTTTTTCTACATAACCACGCTGCTGAATTTTTGTAATAATCGGCGCATAGGTTGAGGGTCTGCCGATGCCATATTCTTCAAGCGCTTTTACAAGACTTGCTTCAGAATACCTTGGCGGAGGTTGGGTAAAGTGCTGCTCAGGGTTCAATTTAACAAGATTAAGCTCATCACCCACTTCAAGCTCGGGGAATTTTTGGATAACTTCTTCCTCATCATCCTGATAAACCTTCAAAAAGCCATCAAAAACAACTTTTGAAGAGCCAATTTTAAAAATATAATCATTAGCTTGAATATCAACCGTTAAGTTTTTAACTTGCGCATTTGACATTTGAGAAGCCATAAACCTTGACCATATAAGCTTATAAAGCTTATATTGTTCTGATGTTAAATATTTTTTTATGCTCTCAGGTGTTTTTTCAACATAAGAGGGACGAATTGCCTCGTGCGCGTCTTGCACATTTTTCTTCTTAGTCTTTGCATAATCATTTGGCGTATTAGGGTAATATTTTTCACCAAAATTATAGGTAATAAATTCTTTAGCGGCAGCTTGAGCATCGTCAGAAATTCTTGTCGAGTCTGTTCTCATATAAGTAATTAAACCAACTGCGCCATCTTCGCCAAGTTCAATACCCTCATACAATTTTTGCGCTATTTGCATGGTTTTTGAAACACCATAACCAAGTTTTGAACTTGCTTCTCTTTGCAAAGTTGAGGTTATAAAAGGTGCTTGAGGTTTTCTTTGAGAATCTCTCGGGGTAATTTTTGCGACCTTGTACTTTGCCCCCTCAAGCTCTTTTAAAATTTTATCAATTTCTTCTTTATTTTTAATTTCCAGTTTTTCGTCTTTATCTTTGTCATTCACCTTGCGAGCAAGCATAGCTTCAAATTCAAAGTTATTTTTTGATAAAATTGCACCCAAGCTCCAATATTCAACAGGTACAAAAGCTTCAATTTCATCTTCTCGCTCACAAATCATTCTAAGCGCAACAGACTGCACACGACCTGCTGAAAGTCTGTAGTTCCTTAGTTTTTCCCATAAAATAGGGCTTATTTTAAAACCCACAAGCTTATCTAAAATCTGCCTTGTCTGTTGAGCTTTAACTTTTAACATGTCAATTTGACCATAATTTTCAACAGCCTCTTTTATTGCCTTTGGCGTGATTTCATTAAAAACAATTCTAAAAACCCTATCTTCAGGCACTTTTAAAACTTGGCTGACATGCCATGCTATAGCTTCACCTTCTCTATCTGGGTCGGATGCAAGATAAACTCTATCAACAGTTTTTGCTATTTTATTAAGGTTATCAACAACTTTTTTCTTTTCAGGAATTATTTCAAAAGTTGCTTTAAAATCATTATCAATATCAAAACCTAAGCCCTTTGAAGGCAAATCTCGAATATGCCCCATAGAGGCTTCAATTATAAAGTCATTACCAAGAATTTTTTTAATTGTTTTTGATTTTGCGGGAGACTCCACTATCACAAGTGATTTTCCGCTTGTTTTTTTTGCTGATTTTGCGGGCATTATTCTCTCTTTTAATTTGCAATATAGTACTTAGCATTAATTTGTTTAATTAAACCTTTTAATTCCATGCCTGTCAAGCACACCATAAGCTCGGTAGAGGGAATATTTAGTTTTGAACATAAAGAGTCAAAACTTAAAGGTTCAATTTGTATTGTATCAAAAACATTTTTTTCAACACCTTCTAATTTAATTTTTTTATCATTTTGTTCAAGCGTCCAGTTAAGACACTCATAAATATCATTTGCACAAGTAACAATTGATGCACCGTTTTTTATTAAATGATAAATTCCCTCACAATTTGGATTTGAGATAAGCCCCGGCATGCACATAAGCTCCCTTGCTTGCTCAAGAGTTAAATTAGCACTAATCATAGCGCCGCTTTTAAGAGCAGCCTCAGCCACCAGTGTGCCAAAAGACATGCCTGTAACTATCCTGTTTCTTTGCGGAAAATTTTGTGC
>CALUXZ010000122.1 GCA_944324875.1 Candidatus Gastranaerophilales bacterium
GGTATTGAATATTAAGAATAGCAAAAACTTGTTGTATTATTTATTTATGATACAATACTAATTGGAAAAGATTTTTAATGGGGAAATGGGGGTTTTGTTAAACTCCCTTTTTTTTATTCTGAAATTAATTTTAGCTTTTCCTCTTTAGATAAATGCTTTATGCGATATTCTTCTTTTTGCGCTTCGCTTCTGCTTTCAAATTCTTTTATGTAGACAATTTTAACAGGTTTATGTGAGCGTGTGTATTTTGCACCTTTGCCGCTTAAATGCTCTTGAAATCTTTTTTGAACATCACGTGCAATGCCACAATAAAGAGTGTTATCTTGAGTTTGCAAGATGTAGAGATAATATTTCATCTAAAACCTTTAAAACTTCATCTAAACTTTCTATCCTAACTAAAACCTGACGATATTTTGAGGCATCTCTAACAGATGATATGTAAAAGTTATAAAATTTTCTCATAAATTTTATACCGTTCTTTTCGCCACGCAAGTTAACTTCGCCTATAATGTGCCTTTTTAAAATTTCAATTTTTTCTTCAAGCGTAGCTTCTTTTAAAATTTCACCCGTTTTAAAGTAATGCTCAATATGCCCTGCAAGAAAAGGATTGCCCATAAGACCCCTGCCTATGCTTATCCCGTTAGCTCCTGTTATTTCAAGGCATTTTATTGCATCTTGAACAGTTTTAATATCTCCGTTTGCATAGTAGGGTATGTTTATTTCATTTTTCAGTTGTGCTAATTTTTCCCAATCTGCGCTTCCTGAATACATTTGAGAACGGGTGCGGGCATGAACGGTTATAAAATCAACCCCTGCTTCTTCCATTGTTTTTGCAAATTCTACAAAATTAATTTCATCTAAACTCCAGCCTAAGCGGAATTTTGCACTTAGCGGAACATCAATTACATCTTTTATGGCTTTTACTATGTCTGAGGCAAGTTTTGGATTTCTCATCATAGCAGCCCCATCTGTTCCTTTTACAACTTTATTTACGGGGCAGCCAAAATTTATATCAATTGAGCTTGCTCTTTCGTTTAAAAACTTAGCCGCACGTGCCATTATATGGGGCTTATGCCCGCTCAGTTGAAAAGAAAGCGGATATTGTGATTTGTCGTATTCTATAATAAGTGTTTTTTGGTTATTAACAAGCGCTTCAGAGGAAATCATCTCTGTTGTTAAAAGAGTTTCTTTTGATTTTTCTCTTACAAGTTCTCTATAAATTGTGTCTGAAATGCCTGCAAGCGGTGCTTGTATTATTTTTATGTTCTTCATTTTTTATTTAAAAATTCTCTGAGCTGAGCAACTCTTTCTTTTGCAAATTTTGTATACTCATCTTGAGTATTTTCCTTTAATTTTAACTCAAGAAATTTGTCGTAATTTGTAACTGCTTCTTGATATTTTTCAAGATTATCAAGCCCTAAGGCGTAGGAATAATAACCAAGGGCAAAGTTTGGATCTGAATTTATTGCAAGTTTAAATTGCTCATTTGCGTCTTTTTGATTTTTTTGTTCTTCAAAAATTAATCCCTTATAGTACAGCGCATAGGTATTTTTGGGTTCTTGAGCAAGTACTTTATTTAAAAGCGAAAGTGAGGTGTTAAAGTCTTTTTTCTCGTATTGTTCTATTGCTTTTTCAAGATTTTGAGCAAGCTCACCCTCTTGAATTGCAGCGATTGCCTCTTTTGCATTTGTATTTTGCGGATTTATTGCAACTATTTTATTTAAAAGTTCAAGTGCTTTTGTTTGATTTTTTAACTCATTGTATGACATAGCGCAAACATAGAGTACGTCTTGATTTTTCGGGTCTTTTTGCAAAACTTTTTCGTAATTTTGAACTGCTGCTTGATAATTTTTCATTTCATAGTAGCAGTTTGCAATGGCAAGGGTAACTTCAGGTGTTTGCTGCGGGATTTTTAAGTAATTTTGCAGTGCCTGCTGGTAATTTCCTGCTTCATAAAGTTTTGTAGCATTTTCATAAACTTGCCCTGCTTGAGATTTTTCAAGTGTGTCTTTTTGTGCTAAAAGTTCTGCACCATAGGGAATTTGTGCTATACCTTGATTTAAAATTGCAAGTGCGCTTGCATAATCATTTTTAAGTGTATAAATTTGCGCAATATTTATATAGTTTTCTTGCTTTTTAGGATTTAGTGCCATTGCTCGTTTGTAGTAATTTATAGCCTCGTCATACCTTTTTTGCTTGTGCATTTCATAAGCGTAAGCATACTGCAAGTCATAGTTATTAGGGTTTGAGTTAGCCTCAACCATCATATAGTTGTATTTTTCTTCAGGGCTGAACTTGCTTGTTACAATGTCTGCAATTGCATTTTTTGCGTCATTGTCATCAGGTTTTATTGCAAGTATTGCTTTGTATTGCGCAAGCGCATTTTTATAGTCTTTTTTGCCTTCGTAAGTTGCAGCTTTGTACCTTATAATTTCAAGGTCATTCGGGTTTTTAGCAAGCAATTTGTCGTATTGCGCTATTGCCATTGTGGTCATATTTTGTGCAGTGTATAATGACGCCAGATTTAAAAGAGCTGTTCTGTCATTAGGTTCAAGAGAAAGAGCTTTTAGATACTGGTTTTTAGCTGAAATTAAATCGCCTTTCATTTGAAAAACCGTACCTAAATTAATGTAGGCCTGAACATCATTTTTGTTGTTTGTAATTCTTGAGCGCCAGAGATTTTCAAGAATATCAAGCAATTCAGGGTTTTTCTCTCCGTATTTAAGTGCAAGATTATATTCTTCGGCTGCTGCGTCTTGATTATTAACTTCATCAAGAATTGTTGCATATTTAAAGTGAATTTTTGCATCTTTGGAATCTGCTTTAATGGCTTCCCTGTAGCAGTTCATAGCTTCACCCTTATTATTTAGGGCTTTAAAAATATCCCCTGCTTTTTCATTTGCGCTTTTTGTGTATTGTGCGTTATTTAAAGTTAAAAAATCATAAGCAGCTGCAGGTAATTCTCCTTGAGCCCTTAGAGTATTAGCATTTTGAAATTTTTGAGCAGGTGTTAAATTTGCTTCATATTTTTTTTGTAGCGATAAAAGACTGCTTTGGGTTGAACTTATCATCGAGGTAAGCTGGGGGGAATTTTGCTCGTTTTCCCAATATTTCATATAAAAAAGCGCACTTTTTAAATCAGTAATTGCTTTTTTCGGGTTTTTTTCTTCATCCAGATAATATTGCGCGCGTGCTAAATATGCGCTGCATAAGGATTGTCTGACTGTTGCATCATAAGGTTGAAATCTTAAAACTTTTTTAAATTCTATTATGGCTGATGTGTATCTTTTATTTTTCAGATAAGAAAC
>CALUXZ010000123.1 GCA_944324875.1 Candidatus Gastranaerophilales bacterium
GCATTAAAAATTTCTTCGCTACCATTTGTGTATAGAGCATCTGAGGAATAGAAAACTCTCATCATCTCAAGAAAGCAATCTTTATCATTTTTATTTAATTTTCTGTATTCAATATTCATAATCATATTATAATATATAATAATTCAACGTAATCAAGGAGAGTTTTATGGATAATAAATTTGTTGAAAATGCAGTTGATAATTTTTTAAATCAAGGTTGCTCATGCTCTGAAAGTATTGTTACGGCAGCAGTACAGGCAGGCTATGCTCCCGAAGAATTAATAAGTGTTGCAACATCTTTTTCAGGAGGTATGGGTTCAGGTTGCTTATGTGGTGCAGTGGCTGGTTCGCAAATTGTTATAGGACATTTACATGGTAAAAACAAGACAAACACAGCTCGCACACTTGCAAAAGAGTTTGTTGAAGAATTTAAAAAGGCACACAAAGTAACATGTTGCAAGGCATTAACCGCAGGATTTGATTTTCATTCGCCTGAGAGAAAAAAGCACTGTGTAAATATGGTACAAAGCTGCGCTAAAATATTAAATGAAATGCTTGAGCGAGAAAAATCTAAAGTTTAAACAATCTCTCTTAAGTTAAGCTTATGTTGTATAGGTTCATTTTCAAGAAGGTCGGCAATTGAGCACTCAAGTGCTTCGCATAATCTGTCCATATTCTCATAGGACGGTTGAGTTCTACCATTTGCCCAAGAATACACTGTTTGCTGGGGCAGATTAAGTTCTTTTGCAAGCTTATATAAACTATATCCTTTTTTTTCTTTTGCCGTTTCTCTAATTTTAATTTTCATTATTCAATCCAAATATGGTTAACTTACAACCCATGTTACATTATACCTTTAAGAGGGAATTTAATACAGTAATTTTGAGTTATTTACTCTTTTTGTATGAAAATTGCGAAAAAAATTAAATTTAAACAATAAAGAAAACGTAAATAAATATATAAAATACTTGTCTTTTAACTACAAAACATTATAAAATATAGAAAAAGAGGTTTGTTTACGGTTATGAAAAAAATTACAGTTTTAATATTATGTCTTATGCTAAGCGGATCTTTGTGTTTTGCGAAAACTCAAACAAAATCTGTAAGTGCAAAAGTGTACTCAGGTATTGCTAACTATAAGAAGGCTAACTACACAGGCTGTATTCAAGATATGGAATCAGCACTTAAGAGTAACCCTAACGATATTCTTGCAAAATACTATCTTGCTCTTGTATATACAAAAATAGGCTTAAAAGACGAAGCTAAAAAATACTATCAAGAAGTAATTAACCAAGGAAGCGAAAAACTGCTTGTTGACTATGCGAAAAAAGCATCAACTTGTCTTGATAACCCTGAAGATAAACTTTGTAAAATAAAAATAGATAAAGACAACGAAATGGATGAGTTTATCGAATCAGGACAGTTTTTGCATCCCGATTTGGTAAAAAGCATGCAAAAACGTGAACTGAAAGACTTAAAGGAAAACTTTAACGCAAACAAACTCCCAAATATGGATGATTACAGATTTATAAACGACGCAAAAGATGAAGTACCAACTGATGCGCAAATTGCAGCAGCGGTAAAGGTTCTTGCAAAAGTTGGTTACAATCCTGCAGCACAAGTTTATAATAACTCATATATAAGCCCTCAAATGGCACAATTGGGAATGTTAACAAACACTCAAAATACAAATAACAATTTTGTAAATTTGCTGCCATACCTCATGGCACAAAAAAACGGTAATTCAAATATAAGTCCGGAGCTAATTCAGACCATGCTTTTAAACCAAAGCATGGCAGGTCTTGACTTTGGAAACAATAACAATTAGAGAATACTATGGAAAAAAATCTTGAAAAAATTAAAACAACACGTTTTGGAGAGGTAGAAGTGGACGAAAGTCTTTTATTCAATTTTGTATCTCCAATTATTGGTTATAACGATAAAAAACGTTTTACTCTTATTGATTACAGGCCGGATTCGCCTTTTAAATGGTTGCAATCCATGGAAGATATGGACTTAGCTTTCCCTGTAACCCTTTGCAGCTATTTTAATATAGATTATCAATTTGAGTTAAGCGATGAAGATGCACAATTGTTAAACGTAAAAGAAGCAAATGAAATTTTAGCACTGAACATTGTAACAATACCTCAAATAAACCCGCAGGGTGCTACAATAAACCTTCTTGCACCCATTGTTATCAATACAACCAACAACAATGCAATGCAGGTTATACTAAAGGATTCGAAATACCCCATAAGACACCCTCTTTTTGATAAAGAAGAAGAAAATAACCCAAATGAGGGCGAAAAGTAATGTTAATATTAACAAGAAAATTAAATCAAAAATTAATTATAAACGACAATATTGAAGTTGTCATCCTTGAAACATACAAAAATACAGTAAAAATAGGTATTAAAGCGCCAAATAATGTTCAGGTATTTCGAGAAGAAATTTATCGTGAAATTAAAAAAGCAAATGAAATGTCAAAAGTCGCAGATATAAAAGCTCTGGATAGTATAAATACTCCAAAAGCACAAGGCTTTAATCTTGCAGACAAGTTAAAACACAAAAACTAAAATGCAGCAAAAAGCAAAAGAATTATTTTATCAAGGGGATTACACTAAAGCATTGGAGCTTTTTAGTGCTGAAAATTCAAACTACGAAGCAGGTCTTTGCGCGCTTTTATTAAATGACGAAGAAAACGCAAAAATATTCTGGACAAAAGATAAAGACCCCGATATTGCAACCAAATGGGGGCTTATAATTTTAAATATTATTCACTTAAAAATTAAGGAACGCCCTACATTTTTTCAAGTCAGAGCTTTTCTTGAAGTATATCTAAACCTGTTTATACAAAATAAACAACTCTCTTGGGCAGAAAATTTAATAAGCGCCTGCGATATTTTCGCAAGGTCGAACCCTGAATCGTACAAATTTATAGCAAGAGCACTTTTTGCAAACGGTTACTTAGAACTGTCACATAAGTTTTTAAACGAATCAAAAAAACTTTTTTATTGCGATCCCGAATCACATTTTATTGACTCTCAAGCTTATTTTCTTGAAGGAAAATTTGAAAAAGCGCTTGAGAGCATTAACGAAACTCTAAAAAGTGCAAGCGAATACTATCCTGCAATAGAATTTAAAAAAATTATAGAACAAAAAATAAACCCCCAAGCTAAATAGCAAGGGGGTAAAAAATCTTTTACAATTGTCTTTATTATATTAATGACAATGCAATGTTTGGTTGTTGGTTTGCTTGAACCAATAGAGAAGCTGATGCTTGTTGCAGAATTTGGTTTTGAATGTA
>CALUXZ010000124.1 GCA_944324875.1 Candidatus Gastranaerophilales bacterium
AATTGAAAAATCTATAAAATCAAATCTATAATTTATAGAGAATTTCTTTAACTTTATTTTTTGGAAAATCAAAAAAAGCACACAATACATTGATTATATCTTTATCACAAAGTCTTAAACTCCTAAGAGTTGAGGCTTTTTCAATTATTTGATTTTCAATATCTTCATGTTGTTGCGCACAAACCATGCAAACAAATTCGCCTTTTTGCGTTAAATTTTCTAAAATATCTGTAACAGGGGCTGTTTTTATTTCTTCAAATTTTTTAGTCAACTCTCGTCCATAGCTTAAAATTGCTTTCGGACGAAGTTGTGCAAGAATTTTTAAAGTTTCCTCTATCCTGTTTGGGCTTTCATAAAAAACAAGGTTTTCTGTTTTATTTTTTAAAAAAATTTCTTCAATTTGACCGGCTGTACGTGGCATAAAACCAATAAACTTAAAGCTTTCACCCATCCTTTGAACAGATTGCAAAAGAGTAATAACCGCACTTGCACCACAAATTGGAATAACCCTAAACCCTGCCTCAATAACATTTTTAACAAGTATTTCGCCGGGGTCAGAAATTAAAGGTGTCCCCGCATCAGATACAAGAGCAATGCTTTTCCCTTCATTTAAATAACCTAAAAACAACTCAATACGCTTATTTTCACTAAATTTATGGTAGCTTATTAAACGTGTTTTTATTTCATACTTCTCGCAAAGTCTTGATGTAATTCTTGTATCTTCGCAAGCAATAATATCAACGCTTTTTAGGACTTCAAGCGCACGCAAAGTAATATCGGCTAAATTTCCAATAGGGGTTGCAACCGTGTAAAGTGCTGTTTCTATTTGACTTGCCAAGTTGTACCTTCTTTAGAATCTTTTAACAAAATTCCGCATTTATCAAACTCATCACGAATTAAATCTGATTTTGCCCAGTCTTTATTATCTCTTGCAGTTTTTCTTATTGAAATAATTTTTTCTATCGTATCTTTTGGTGCGATATTTTCATCAATTTCAAAAGTTTTATAAAGAGGTAAAATCATTTCTTTAAGTTCATCATCACTCACTTCTTTTTTAACAAGTGAAAAATCAAAACCTAAAACTTCACCAAGTGTTATAAGCGTGCTTGCGTAAAGCTCAGCTTCCTGCTTGTTTTGAGCTTTTTTGATTTTATCTGCAATGCTAAACAGTACAGCAAGAGCCTTAGATGTGTTTAAATCATCATTCATAGCTTCCTTGAAAGCTTCAAGCGTTTCAATGTCAACATTTTGAGTTTTTACATATCCTACAGCCGCACTGATTAGCCTTTTTGCGCCTGCAGCCGCAGAATTTAAAGCCTCATCGTTAAATTCAACAGGCATTCTATAGTGATTTGTCAAAATAAAAAATCTGATTGCATTTGAGTCATACTTTTTCAACAAATCATCAATTGTCAAAAAGTTATTCAAAGACTTTGACATTTTTTCTTTATTGATAGTAACAAAACCGTTGTGCAACCAAAAATTAACAAACTTACAACCATTAGCACATTCACTTTGTGCAAGCTCATTTTCATGATGAGGGAAAGTTAAATCAGCACCACCGGCGTGTATATCAATACTATCGCCAAGAAATTTTTTACTCATAGCCGAACATTCAATGTGCCATCCGGGACGACCAAGACCCCATGGGCTTTTGTAGCCATGCTTTTCATCTTTTTTCCAAAGAGCAAAATCAAGCGGCGATTTCTTTTTATCCCCCGCTTCAACTCTTGCACCTGCCATTAAATCATCAAGCGGTTGTTTGGAGAGTTGTCCATATTTTTTATATTTTTCAACTTCAAAGTAAACATCGCCGTCAACTGCGTATGCAAAACCTTTATCTATTAGTTTTTTGACCATAGCAATCATCTCGCCGATTGTCTTTGTTGCACGTGGCTCTACATCAGGCTTTAAGCAATTTAGTCCTTTCATAGAATTTGTAAAAGACTCATAAAATTCCTTTGTTATATCTTCAGGCAAAACCCCCTGTGTATCAGCCTTTTTAAGAATTTTATCGTCGACATCGGTTACATTTCTGCAATACGTGGTATTAAAACCTAAGAACTTTAAGTAACGATATAAAACATCCCATGTAATATAACACCTTGCATGTCCCAAGTGTGCTTTATCGTACACAGTAGGACCGCAAACATACATTTTAACTTTGTTTTCTTCAAGAGGATTAAAATCCTCAAGTTTATTTGATAATGAATTATAAAATTTAAGCATATACATATTTTAATATAAACAATTTTATATTAAAATAGCAATAGATATTAAGTTGGGAGAATTTATGAAAAATACGGTAGTTGTAGGAGCACAGTTTGGCGATGAGGGTAAGGCAAAAATTACTGACTTACTTGCCCATCAGGCAGATTTCATTATTCGATATCAGGGTGGGTCAAACGCTGGACACACTGTTGTTGTAAACGACAAAAAATACAAATTTCACTTAATACCTTCAGGTATTTTATACCCGAATAAAATTTGTTTTATGGGCGCAGGAGTTGTAATTTGCCCAGAAGACTTTAAAAAAGAAGTTGATGAGATTATCTCTCAAGGCGTCAGCTTTGACCAAATAAGAAAAAGCTTAAGAATAAGCCCTCTGGCGCACGTTACTATGCCATACCATAGGGCAATTGACGGCTGGTGTGAAGCAGATTTGGGCGAGAAAAAAATAGGCACTACAAAAAAAGGTATAGGACCAACATACACTGATAAATACGCAAGAGTCGGCATAAGAGTTGAAGACTTATTTGATGAAAAACTTTTATCAGATAAACTTGATATAATATTGCCAAAGAAAAATCGAGAACTTCAGTATGTGTATGGTCTTAAAACGTACACAAAAGAAGAAATTTTGAAAATTTGCAAAGAATACAAAGAAATTTTTACACCTTACGTTTGTTTTAACTGGCAAGAAATCATAGCTGATGCTAAAAAAAATAAAACTGTACTTTTTGAAGGCGCACAAGGTGTTATGCTTGATATAGATTATGGCACATATCCTTTTGTTACAAGTTCAAATCCTATTGCAGGCGGTGCTGCAGTTGGCGGGTCAATGGGACCATTGGCAATTGAAGAAGTTATTGGCGTGTTTAAAGCATATACAACACGTGTCGGAGAAGGACCTTTTATTACAGAATTAACTGATGAAACAGGCAAGGCAATTCAGCAAATAGGAGTTGAATATGGTGTAACAACAGGCAGAGCAAGACGCTGCGGTTGGTTTGATGCAGTGTT
>CALUXZ010000125.1 GCA_944324875.1 Candidatus Gastranaerophilales bacterium
TTGTTGATATTGTTGGATTTGGCTGGCATAACTTCCTGTTGCAACAAAGTATCCGTTTTGATCCGTCATGCCTGATAATTGACCGTTTGTTCCGTTAATGCCTGTAGTGTTTCCGTAGTTATTTATAGCGCCAAACATGTTTGCAGAGGAGGTTTTGCTTATAAAACTGTCACCTGACAATAACGAATTAAGGTCGAATAAATTACCTTGTGCGGACTCAAGGGCATTTTGGGCGTTAGTTAAGCCTGATGTGGCGGAGTTGATTTTATTTGTTAAAAAATTGTTGTTAATGGATGACATCTTATACTCCTTTATTTTTCCTTGCTATAATTTACAATTCGGCAACATATAAAACAAACTTGAGTGCTTATTTTATTAAAATCCCAAAATGCCTAATTTATAAGCAAATTTTCGACTTTACAAAACTTAGCAAAACAAAGTTTTATTGACGGTATATTAAACACAAGGACAATTTAAAAGACGTTATAAATGCTTAATATAATAATTATGTTTTTTAGAATATTATTAAGCTTTTTTCTTGTACTGATATCAAATTGCGTTTTTGCAACAAATATTAATGTTGCGAATTTTGATGAACTTTTAAATTCAAACCCGCAAAATGGTGATACTATAACCTTTATTGGAGATTTAACTTCTGATGCTTCAATTGGAACTTATTTTGAAAATCTGAATATAACTTTTGTTGCTAATAATTATTATATAAACGGTTTGAATACTCATGGCGGCTTTATTTTAAAAGAGGGCAGTAATTTTGCAAATGCAAGCATAATTAACTGTAAAGGGCAACAGTATAGCGGCTCTTACTATGCAGGTGCAATATACAATGAGAGCGGGCATACTGATGTTAAAAACTCAAGCTTTAACGGAAATTTTGTAGACTCTGGAGGACTTTATTTTTCTGTTGGTGGAGCTGTATACAATTTGTTGGGTGGTGAAATGAATATAGATTCAACTATTTTTAGTAATAATTATGGCAACGCTGCAAGTGCATACGGAGGGGCTGTTGCGAACGGTTATCAGAATGACACAAATGTTCATATGACAATAAGTAATAGTGTATTTAAGGACAATTATGCCATTGGTAGTGTACTTGCATATGGTGGTGCACTCTACAATGATGGTGTTTTAGAGATTAATTCAAGTGCTTTTGATGGAAATTATGCAGACTCTACAGACGGTTTCTTTGGTTATGGAGGTGCAGTATATAATATCGGAAATATGCAAATTGATAACTCTTTGTTTGATTCAAACCATGTAGATGCAAAAAATGCTTTTGGTGCAGCAGGTGGAGCTATTTATAATAATTCAAATATGACTATCAGTAATTCGCTTATAAAGAATAATTTTGCCGGTTCAGACACCGGTGCAACAGGCGGAGCTATCTTTAACGATGCTTCTGGTACTCTCACAATTGAAAATTCAACTCTTGAAGGAAATTATCTTGAATCAAGCGATCCAAGAGGCGGAGCAATAGGTAATAAGGGTACTCTCATAATATTGAGTTCCATGTTTAAAAACAATTATGAGAATAGTTCAACCCCAAACGATATATATAATGAGGACGGGGTGATAAAATTTGAAGGCAGCGGTACTACAAGTATTCTAGACGGCATAAACGGTACGGGTAAGATATACAAAAATGACTCAGGAGTGTTAAATCTTGGCGGTGATAATCAAAACTACAATGGAAATTTTATTTTTAACGGAGGTACTATCAATCTGTTGAGTAATTCAACATATTTTGACGCACAGAATACTACTCTTGCAAATGGCGTAAATTTTAATATGCAAAATGGTCAAATAAACAATGTCAACTTTAATAATTTAACACTGTCAGGCTATTCAAATATTTTTCCTGATGTAAATTTTTCAACAAATACCATGGATACAGTTAGTGCAACAAGTCTTGGCGGGACAGGAGGTATTATTATCCCAAATCTTTTGATATCGGGTGCTCCTAAGGCTAATTTTATATCAATTCCTTTTGCAAATTCGGTATTGAAAAATTCTATAAGTTATACTCCAAGGGTAATTCAGACGCCTATTTACAATTATAATTCAAGTTACAATTCTTCAAGCGGCAACTTCGATTTTTCGAAAACAGGTTTTTATCCCGGTATTCTTGCAGGGGAGGTTGCAACTCAAATTGCGGGTTACTTAGGTACAATTGATACTTTCTACAATGTTTTTTCAAACTTGGATATGGTTATGGTAATGGAAAAAGACAAGGAAATTGCACTTAAATATAAAGACAAATATGCCGCAAAGCTTGTTTCAAATCCCGTATTTTCACCTCTTTCAATCCCTGAGGATAATATGGGCGTTTGGTTTAAGCCTTATTCGGTATTTGAAAATGTTCCTCTAAAAAACGGACCAAAGGTTTCAAATGTTACTTACGGAACAATGTTTGGTGGAGAAAGTGAGTTAAAAAAGCTCAAAAAAAGCTTTTACGGGCTTTTTGGCGCTTATGCTTCTTATAGTGGTTCGCATCAAGCTTATGAAGGTATAGGTATTTACAATAACGGAGGTTTAGCAGGTGTTGATGGTGCATTGTACAAAGGCGGCTTTTTTACTCTTTGGAGTGCAAATGTTGGTGCAAATTCTTCAAAGGCGCATACTTTATTTGGTACTGAAAATTTTGCAATGTTAAATACCGGTGTATCGCAAAGGACGGGTTACAACTTCTCTTTTTTTAGGAATAAATTAATATTACAACCCAGCATAATGACTTCCTATGTTTTTGTTAACACTTTTGACTATACAAATGCTTCAGGATTGGATATAAATACAAATCCTCTAAATGCTATACATATAGAGCCTCAAATTAAATTGATAGGTAATTTTAAAAATTTTATACAACCTTATTTGAGCGTTTCTGTTGCCTGGAATATAATAGACAAAACAAAGTTTAAAGTTAATGATGTGTATTTGAGTAATTTATCGGTAAAACCTTATGTAAAATATGGTATAGGTGTGCAGAAACGCTTTGGTGAAAGGTTAACGGGATTTTTTGAAACTATGTTCAGAAGTGGCGGAAGAAACGGTGTAGGGCTACAGTTGGGGCTTAGGTTTAGTATATAAATTATTAATTATTGTAACAATGACTTTTAAAAAAATTATGTTTTAAATATGCTAAGAAGTGTGTATTAACAAGGGGAATTTATGCCAAAGTTTAACTTAATGTCCTATATTATGCCTCCTGAGGATAAAGT
>CALUXZ010000126.1 GCA_944324875.1 Candidatus Gastranaerophilales bacterium
TATGATGCTTTCTGTTTTGCAACAGCGTCAATAGCTCTAACAAGTGCACTCATAACACCGTTTACACTGTAAACAATACCTGAAACAGGCGAGTTGATAGAGCCAAGAATTTTTGCGTAAAGTTCTTCTTTTGAAGGCATTTTTGCAAGTTGTTCGGCCTCTTTTGCGCTTAACAATTTACCGTCAAGAACAGCACCTGTAATTTCGCCTTTTTTGTTTTCTTTAATGAATTTTGCAACAACTTTTGCCGCACTAACTTCATCGCCGAAACCAAAAGCAATAGCTTTAGGTCCTTCAAGCAAGCTTTCTACAACTTCAAAATTGGTACCTTTAGAAGCAATTTTACACAAAGTGTTTTTTGTAACGGTATAATCGGCATTTTCTTTTTGCAATGCACGGCGAAGTTCTGTAATTTCTTCTACGGAAAGACCTCTGTAATCAGTAATTACTGCAACTTTTGCCTGTTCAAATTGCTTTTTAAAATATTCGATTTTATCGTTTTTAAAAGCCTTTGTTGACATCCGTTTATGCTCCTTTCTAAAGGGTATTCGCTTATAAACCAAAAAGTTTTGCGAACATATTTGTACACGCAAAACAATAACAAAGAAATTATTAAATTATCCTGTTACCTGGGTCGGAAATTAAGCTTTTAGCACCGACTGTCTTGGGTACATTATAAAGATATATAAAACAAAAAATAAAGTCAATAAAAAATGTTACAAATATTAAAACAGCGTATATACAAGTATATACAATAATTCGAGTGAAATATAAATAAATTTTATAAAAAAATGATGACAAAATGCTATTTTTTGGTATTATAATTACTCTGGTAAACAAGATGGAAAACATTAAAAGCAAAATTCAAAAAAATGCGAAATTAAGGAGCTACCTTGACCTTATAAACAAAATTGCAAAGGTTGAGTACAAAAGTGTATCATCGCAACACTTGATTGAGTTTGATGAACTTGTAAACATAGGTATACAAACAGTTGATCTTTTATGCTCCGATGAAAAACAAGACCTGTATAATGAATCCTACTTGTCAACAGCCATAAAATGGGCAATTAGAAATGAATTAAGGCGACGTTATCGTTGGCATGGCGTAAGGCAAAATCAAAAAGAAATAGAGAACCAAACAAATGAAATAAGAGAAGCAATATACAAAACAATACTTTCGACAGATGAAATGTTTGAAAATGATAAACCATTTGAAGTGAAAGATATAAGAAAAAATCCTGAAGAAAATTACGAGTTTGAACAAATTTCAGCTGCAATTAAAAAAGCTATTTCGACTCTGCCGCAGAGAGAAAAAGAACTCATAGAGTCTAAATTTTTTAAAGAAAAAAAATTACATGAACTATCTGATGAGTTTTCAATTTCTCCTTCAAGAATTTCAAGAATTATAAAATCAGGCTTGGACAAAATAAAAGACGAATTAATAAAAAACGAAATTGTTTAGTTTAGATAAAATAAAAACCCGCAATTAGCGGGTTTTATGGTGCCCTGGGCCAGACTTGAACTGGCACGAGGTTATTAGCCCCATTGGATTTTAAGTCCAACGTGTCTACCGATTCCACCACCAGGGCTTAAATACTCTCTTGAGCGATATTATTCTAATATAAAAATAAAATGTTGTCTAGTTGTTTTTTTCTATAAGTTCATTTATTTCAGCAACCATTTGTTCAGGATCTACGCCATGAACTTTTGCGCCCGCTTCAAGATTTTCAAATCTTGCTGCAGCACAACCTATACAACCAAGACCGTATTTTGCAAAAACTTCCAAGCTTTCAGGATGATTTTGCACAATTTCAATTATTCCCATGTCTTTTGTTACTTTGCTCATTATTTTGCCTTTTTTAAACTGATTATTAATATAATACTATGAAATATCGAGATTTTGCAACTCAAAAATTTATTGGACTAAAATCCTTACAGAAAAGTTATATTCGTGCAAACTTTACTTTTAGAGAGTTGGAATCTACACCAATCCAAGCTATTTACACCGAATTGTATTATTTAAAAGAAATTATAAGATATATTCAAACTGATTACTGATCAGATTCAAAATTTTTATTCATCATTTTTTCAAAATCAGAAGGTTTGATATCTTTTATAAAGTTTTTAAACTCAGCTGCTTCTTCTTCGTCTTTTTGAGTGTCTGTTGAAACAACTCCTGAAGCCAAAACATTTTCGGTAACATAAATAGGTACATCAGCCCTAATTGCAATAGCTATAGCATCAGATGGTCTGGCATCGATTTCTACTGATTTTTGCAATTCATCGTTATACAAAAATATTGTTGAAAAATAGGTTTGCTCATCCACATTATTAATTTCTATTTTTGTAATTTCATAACCGGATGATTCACAAAAATTTAAAAATAAATCATGAGTCATTGGTCGACTTGAAGGTATGTTTTCTATTTTTCTAATAATCGAACTTGCTTCTGCAGAACCTATCCAAATGGGCAGCGCCTTTCTGTTTTGCAAATCATTTAGTACCACAATTGGCGAACCGCTTCTTGTATCAAGAGCAATTCCCATAACTCTCATTTCAATCATGTAAAAATACTCCTTTTTCAAGGAGTATTATACAATTAAAATTATTTTTAGCCAATTTTATCCGTAGTAATGTTTTTTTAATTTGCCGCTTACCTCTTTTTTGCCTCTTTCAATGAAATTTGTATTGCTTCCGTATTTTTCATTATATTTTGCTTCTACGTCATCACGAATGCTTGCCGGCAAACTCATAACGTATGCAAGAACTTTTTCATCGGTTCCCCATCCATCTACAGCATTTTTGAATAAATGGGCGCAATTTGTTATGTAATTTTGATAATCAACACTATCTTTATCCATATCTTGATATTTAGCATAAGATTCTAATTCAGTACCTGACTCCTTGCTTTTGCCACCCAATTTAGCAAGTGCATAACCTTCCAGAATGTCTTCAGTATGACCGGAAGTTTCGCTTCTGATTAATTCGAAAATATCGTAACCTTTTGCTTCAAGCTCATCCTGCACAGCTTGCAATACTTTTGGAGTAATTTCATCACTGCTTAAGATTTTTATAAACATTTCTTCATCAGTGCCAATAGTAAAGGGTCCTGTCTTAAAATTAACAGTAGCATCAAGCAAATCCAAAACAGTTTCATTTACTAATACTTTTTCATCATCAGTAAAATCAGTATCGGTATCTGTGTCAATGTCCACATCGGTATCTGT
>CALUXZ010000127.1 GCA_944324875.1 Candidatus Gastranaerophilales bacterium
GGCATAAAATATCCCCTTAACCTTTACAAAAGGATATTAACACAAAAATATTTTTACATAAAGAAAAAGGCTTTTGATTTTCAAAAGCCCCTCGGAATACTTGTTTAGTAATTCCTCGTGTGTGAAGTGAAGGTTAGTGTGTGTTGGTTAGAAAGTATATCTTTTAGGTTTGTTATATCTTATTTATCGCTTACATATATATAAAGTATTTCACTTTTAAAAAATTGCGCATTTTTGTTTTTTATTTACGAAACTTAACAATAGGTAAAAATTAGCACTATTAGCGGGAGTTTTCTGTTTTATTTTAATATTAAGAAATATTAAGAATAGAATTATTTTTTAAATTCATCTTAATTTTTCTTAACAATAGGCTTGTTATTTTTTATATCGAGTGATATATTAAAGATATACAAATATATCAGTTGTTGTTACCTACATACGGTCATTGTTTTAGCGAAACATAAATAATTCGCAAAAAATTTCTGTTGCATCTTATTAAATTTTATTCGCAAAAATTAAGCCAAAAAAGGCTCGGCGTGGCGTGCAAAAACGCCAAACATTTTATTGTCAAAAATTATGGTTAGAAATATATTTTAGGAGATGTCTTTTATGAAAAATTCGCTTAACAACAAAAATTATTTTAACTTTGCACAAATTTCAAATTTTGATGAAAATCTTGCACAATATGTAAGGAAAATCTCTAAATACCCTATTTTAAGCGCACAAGAAGAAAAAGAGCTTGCACGCAAAGTAGCAGAAGGAGATATTGAAGCAAAAAAGAAACTTGTACAGTCAAATTTAAAACTTGTTTTTAACGTGGCAAAAAAATCAATCCATTCAACAACACTAAGCATGGGCGACTTAATTCAAGAAGGAAATATGGGGCTAATTGCAGCAGTAGACAAATTTAACTGGAAATTAGGTTATAAGTTTTCTACTTATGCCACCTGGTGGATTAAACAAGCAATGTTTAAGGCAATTTCAGAGCAATCTTATTCAATGAAAATTCCTGTCTACATTCAAGAAACTTTATCAAGATACAAAAAGGCAAAAACCAGCTTAGAACAAAAATATGGCTGTAGCGTAAAAAGCTCTCAAGTAGCAGAAAAAATCGGATACAGTGAAGAAAAAATTGACTTATTTTTAAACGCATTTAACAAAGCATTGTCCCTTGAAACAGGCTTTGAAACACAAAATGATGCAAAAGGCACACGTGAAATGAGTCTTGGCGAAATAATAGAAGACGAGAAACAAAATGTTGAAAAATATGTTCTTGATGAACAGCTAAAACATGACATTAATTGCGCACTGGAGTGTCTTAAAACAAGGGAAAAAGAAGTCCTTACAATGCGATTTGGACTAAATGAAAGCGCAAGAAAAACACTAGAGGAAATAGGCAACATTTATGGTGTTACAAAAGAATGTATAAGACAAATTGAAAAACGTGCAATATCAAAAATTCATTCCACTAAAGCTTGCAGGGAAATGCTCGTTAGTTACGTTATTTAACTTTTGCAAGCACATAAACAGGATTATAAGTAAGAGCAACCCCGTTATTATCCCCAAAAAGCTCTCTATACTTAGCTTCAAAGGTTTTAAGGCGCTCTTTGTTCCACTTATGATTATCACTAACCATCGCACCTGTTGATTTAATGTGTCTTAAAACCTCAATTGGGGAGGAAAAATAAATAGTTTGAATTTCCCTTTCGTATTCAACAATTTCATATCCGCACTGAGGCAAAATTTTTAAATAGTCAGCATAAAAAAGCCCTGTATTTTCAATACTTTTAAACTGAATGCAGTTGTCTTTGCCAAAACTTGAAAAAGCAAGTACGGCATCATTTGCAAGAGAACTTTTTATTTTTAATAAAAATTTTTCAATATCCAAAATCCATTGAAAACAAGCGTTTGAAATTATTAAATTACAATTCTTTGGCAGAATAATTTTTGCCACATCACCTTTTAAAAAAGGGTAGTTGTAACCCGTAAAATTGTCGGTTATATCATTTAAAATAAGCTCATCAAATATAAAATTTTTAACTATATTTTCGCTCAAAAGTCCTGTGCCACAGCCAATTTCAAATATTTTAGAATATTTTTTCCCAAAATATTTTTCGCACAACAAACATAAGCTCTTTGCCATTTGTTTTTGCACAATCGCATTATCCCTGTAAGAATTTGCAGCTTTTGAAAAATCAAGTGCCTTATCCATAGCTAACCTGCAAGAATTTCATCAAAATCTCTAAATTCAAAAAACGGAAAATGACCACACTCAAGCTCCAGCTTATTTTTATGGGTTGCCCAAAAATTTGCCTGCGAAGAATAAGGAAAAATTCTATCTTTTTTACTTAGTACAACTTTGTCAAAATCAAAATTTTTCTTAAACCAAGTATTTTTTGAAACAGTTCTTATATTCAAAAGTTCATCAGCAAGATTTTCAATCTTTCTGTTTGCACGTTTTATATTCAGCGGTGAAGAAGCACCAAGAGCCATTTTCTGTTCAAATTTTTCTATGGTATCAGAATTTAGTGAACGAGCCATAAGCTCATAAACCTTTTCGTTAACTCCATATTCATTATCAACAGGGCAAAATGTGCCGCACAGAGCGCAACTCGACTTAATTTCCGGCAGCAAATCCTGATTATAAACATAATTAAGAGCCCAAACTCCATAAGAATAAGCAATTACACTTACTTCCGTATAATTTAAAAAGTCGAAATACTCTATGGGATTATTCTCCATATCCGAATAATCATAAACAAAAAGTAAATCACTTTTGCCGTTATCAAACTCAATAAAGCAGTTTGCATCAGTGTAAAAACCGCAGAAAAACACAATAAGCGAGTTTTTATTATGAGAAATAAATTCAGTTTTCAAAGCGCTACCTCAAATATCTGCCCTTAAAATAAATAATACCAAAAAAAGCTTTAAAGGGTATGAAAAAAATTATCGTTGTATTATAATCAAGCAAAGAGGCAAGTTTATTGAAAGGGTGCAAAATATGAAAAAAAGACTGATTGCAGCATTTGCGGCGATGATGTTTTTTACAAATTTAACTTATGCACAGCAGCCCACACAAGAAGAAATACAAAAATACAATTTGTATTTTAACAACGGGGTTTCTTATCTGAAAAATAAAAGATACACATCAGCCATAATAGAATTTAAAAAAGTTTTAAGATTTCAACCTTATGA
>CALUXZ010000128.1 GCA_944324875.1 Candidatus Gastranaerophilales bacterium
AAAAAAACAAAAGCCTTTGTTGATGAAAACATTAACCCGAATTATCTTGAAGTTATAAAAACTTATCTTAATGCCGCAGATATTGATTTAATTGTCGCAAATGATTGCAAGGACGAGGATTTAGCCTGTAAGCTGTACCAGAGTCCAAATTACCTTGGCGAAATTGTTGAAATGCCAGAAAAAAATGCAAACGAGCTAATCATTGCGTGCGTGGATATTTCAACACTTTCACTTTTAGAGCCTCCAAAAAGTGATATTACTGTTGGTGATTTTCAGACTCTTGGTCTGTCGCTCAACTTTGGCGGACCTTATGGCGGATTTATTTGCTGTCGTGATTTATACAAACGTCAATTAGCAGGAAGAATTGTCGGTAAAACTGTTGATAAGGAAGGCAAAGACACCTATGTTTTAACTCTGCAAGCACGTGAACAGCATATAAGACGAGAAAAAGCAACGAGCAATATTTGCTCAAACCAAGCCCACTGTGCACTTTGCGCTACTTTATATTTAAGTTTGACAGGCAAAAAGGGTTTTCAAGAATTAAACTATCTTGCTTATAAAAATGCCCATAAACTTGCACAGGGCTTGCAAAATAAGGGATATAAAATTTTAAATAAAAACTTTTTTAATGAATTTACCTATGAGCTAAAAAGTGAGCAAAATGCTCAAGAATACCTTGCAATGCTTAAGGAAAATGGCATTTTAGGTGGTATTGCGCTGGATGATAAAAGAATTTTAACTGCTGCTACTGAACTTAATGATGAAGAAGAAATTGAACTGTATTTAAGCCTATGACAAAGGATATAATTGCTTTTTGGGGCTATCCGCACCCTAATTTAATAAACAAAACAAAACTTGAATATCCAAATGCCACCTGGGTTGATTTAGATATTTGCTTTAATTATCCGTCCTCAAAATTCACTCCTGATGCGTATTGCGGGATTATTAAAAATATTTTTGATAACGCTTTTTATCTTAAAAATAGAATTATAAAAATTTTAGCTGCAGTTGGAAAAGATAAATGCGACAGCGGATTTTTTGCGGCTAATTTGCTCAAAAATGAGGGTTTTGAGGTTGAAATTTCTTTTTTTGAGGACACTGTGCCTTTAAATCAATTGAACGATGTGCCCATTTGTAAAAGTTCGCTGCCACTTAAAGAAAAGCTTTCTTTAATTACTGCAAATATTGTTGAGCAGAAAGACTATTCACACCTTGAGCGCTCAAATGCACGTTTTGGCTTTTGGGGCGTTCCGCCTAACGATTTAAATATTTGCGATTTATTTCCGCCCCAGACCCATGTTTTTGGCTGGTCGAGGTGTGTTGAGGCTAAAAACCCTGCAAATTTTGAGCTTGAAATGTATGTAGAGACAGATTTACCTACAGTCTTTTTTGCGCAGACTTTTTGCTCAAAAACAGCACTTGCAAAGTATTTAGCTGATAAATATAACGGGCTTTATATTGATGTGGACGCTATTCCTACAAACTCTGCTTATGCTAAAATAGAGGCGTTTTTGAGGTTAAGATGAACAAATCGAAATTTTACATAGATGCAGGTACCACATGGTCAAAAATTCTTGAGATAACGCCCTTAAATGAGCGCAAATACAGTATTTACCCGACAAGCGAGGCAAGAAAATTTGATATAAAATATGAAAAAATGACAGGGCATACAAGCGATAAAAACTCCGCCCTGTATGTAAATGAGGTTGTAGCCCTTGCAATGGGTGCAAAAGCTCATCTTGAAAATAATTTCATTGCGCTTGATCTGGGTTCAAGAGATATTAAATGGATAAAATATAAAAACTCTAAGTTTTCTGATATGGACTGGAATTCAAGCTGTGCTGCCGCAACAGGCGCAACAATAGAGATGCTTTTAAAATTTTATGATGTTAAGGTTGAAGATTTAGAGTTTTGTGAGGAGAAATACCCTGTTACATGCGGGATTTTCGGGTTAGAAAAAATTATGGATGATGTTTCAAAAGGGCTTGCGCCAAAAATTGCAATTTCAAAATTTATCCATGGGATAGCCTACAATGCTTATAATTTTACGAAAAATCCAGAGAAAATCTGTATTTCAGGCGGTTTTTGCGAAAACAAATGCTTTATTGACTCACTACAAAAATACTGCGAAGTCTTGCCCTTAGGGCGTTTTGTGCTTGTTGACGGTCTTGCCTTGCGTCCATAATATTTTGTGTATAAAATACAATTATGAATTTGAGGGTTATATTAACTTTTATATTCGTATTTGTGCAATTGCTTTTCTATGGGGCAATTTGCACTGATAATCATACAGATTTTCAAAAAAAGCCTGCCTTTGTGCGCAATTTTATAATTGATGCTGAAAAAAACGGCATGTTAAGTAAAACCTCAAATGACGGGCATTTTGTTTGTCAAAATAATTCCTCAAAATCTATTACTTCTCATAGAGAAATTAATGGCGGATTTTTGTCTACTGTTGCGCCATCTTTTAGATTTGATTTTTCAAATAAGATAAATAATTTTTATAAAAATAATTTTTTAACAATTAATTGCACTAAACTCGCATACTCGACCGAAATTAACAGTCGTGCTCCTTAAAAAATATACTTTTTAGTTTGGAAAAAGTATATAGAAAAGGAGAAAATAATGGAAAATATTATGCAAGCCATTTCTGATGGCGTGATTATTACTATTGTTGGCATGCTTGTCGTATTTGGATTTTTGACAATTATGGTAATTGCCATGAACATTACATCAGGCATTGTTGGCTATTTAAATAAAAAATTCCCGCCAAAAGTTGTTGAAACAACGACAACCAAAAAAAGACCGCAAACAAATGAAGAAGAAATGGTGGCAGTTGCTATTGCTTCAATTTTAAATTTGCAAAGAAGCGGGAGATAGTATATGTTAGAAAATTTTCATAATTTTGTAAGCGCAAATGCTGTAGCATTTAGTGCAGGGCTTTTAATTCTTGCGTATATTTTCATTGCGCTGGAGAAAATCCCAAAGGTTACAATAGCACTAATTGGTGCGGTTATAGCAATTGTATTAAACCTTGTAAGTCAAACAAAAATGATTGACGGGGCAATTAACCCTCATTATTTTATAAATTTTGTTGACTTTAACGTAATATTTTTGCTTGTTTCAATGATGATTATTGTTGCAATTACTACTCGCAGCGGTATTTTTAACTGGATTGCAAACGA
>CALUXZ010000129.1 GCA_944324875.1 Candidatus Gastranaerophilales bacterium
TAGCTTTTACTAATTCAGCTGCTTCTAATAATGTTAATTTTTCAATTGATTCTAAAATTGTTTCTACGTTACTCATTGTAATATACCTTTCATAAATTATATTTTGTACTACTTATATTTATGCACTTTTTTGGTCACGAACAGCAGCAATTGCTCTTGTTAAAGCTGCCATAACGCCATTGATACCAAATACTATGCCGCTTGCAGGAGAGTTGATTGAGCCAAGAATTTTTGCATAAAGTTCTTCTTTTGATGGCATAGAAGCAAGTTTTTTAGCTTCGTCAGCATTTAGAACTTTACCTTCAAGAACTGCGCCTGTGATTTCTCCTTTTTTGTTTTCTTTAATGAATTTTGCTAAAACTTTTGCAGCAGCAACTTCGTCGCCATAACCAAATGCAACAGCGGTTGGACCTTGCATTAATTCGCTGATTGCTTCAAATTGGCTACCTTGAACTGCAACTTTGCATAAAGTGTTTTTTGTAACTGTTAAATCAGCGTCATTTTTTTGAAGTTCACGTCTTAATTCGGTGATTTCTTCAACGCTAAGACCACGATAATCAGCTACAACAGCAACTTTAGCATTTTCAAATTGTTTTTTGTAATATTCAAGTTTTTCGTTTTTGAATTGTTTAGTTGCCATTTTTTGCGTTTTTCTCCTTTCTTTAAGACTTCGCTAAAAATTTCTTTTAATAACAAGAAAGTTTTGCGAGTATAGTACGCAAAACAGCTCATAAGTTTAAATAAAGGATTTTATTAACTTTTGAACCTAGGTTGGAAATTAAGGACAAGCCACCAACTGTCTTTGGTACTGTATTTATAATATATTATCAAGTATTTTTGTCAATAAAATTCTTAACAAAAGTTAATATTATGTATAAAATTGGCAATTATATTTTTTAGACATTTTTTTTATCTTGTCGAATATGTGTATACTATACAAAAATTAATATTTGGGCTTTTTTGCTTGGATTTTAATATTTATATGGTATAAATTATGTCCTATTGAAGAATTGTATATGCTAAAAACTAAAGAAAAAGTATTAAAAGATTCACATTTACGTAAATATTCAGAGCTTATAAACAAAATTGCCAAGGTTGAATATAAAACATTGGCTATGCATCATTTGATTGAGTTTGATGAACTCGTGAATATTGGTTTTCAAACTATAAATATATTGCTTGGTCAGTCAAATTTTTCTACTTACACAGAAAGCTACATCTCAACTGCTATTAAATGGGCCATAAGAAACGAACTAAGAAGTCGTTATCGTTGGTATGGTGTAAGACAAAATAGAGAATTAACAGAAGAAGAACACAACGAACTTCGTGATGCAATTTATAAATCTATTCTTTCTACTGACGAGATGTACGATAGCGAAAAAACATTCGAAGTTAAAGATATAAGAAAAACACCTGAAGAAAATTGTGAATTTTCTATGATGGCAAATGCAATAAAAGCTGCCATTACTTCTCTTCCAAGACGTGAGCGAGAATTAATTGAATCTAAATTTTATTCTGAAAAAAAACTTCAAGAATTATCTGATGAATTTTCAATTTCGCCAAGTAGAATATCTCGAATTATAAAGAGCGGATTAGATAAAGTTAAAGACGAATTATTAAAAAGCGATGTAGTTTAACATCGCTTTTCAATACATTTTTATAATTTCATCAATTGAATTTTTTGCAAGGGTAAAAATTTCATCCATTTGTGTTTTATTGAAAGGTAAACCTTCTGCTGTTGTTTGAAATTCAATAATTTTTCCGCTCGATGTTAAAACTATATTAGAATCAACTTGAGCATTTGAATCTTCTTGATAGCACAAATCTACCATAACTTCGTCATTTACTATTCCTGCTGAAATTGCTCCAATTGCTTCAATTATGGGGTTTTCTTCTATTATTTTTTCACTAAGCAGTTTTTCTACCATATCTTTAAGTGCAACGTAAGCTCCGCATATTGATGCGGTTCTTGTGCCACCATCAGCTTGCAATACATCAGCGTCTATAATAAAGGTTTTACCTTGTATTTTTTCTAGATTAAGACAAGCTCTTAAGGAACGTCCTATCAGTCTTTGAATTTCTTGTGTTCTGCCTGATAATTTTGTTCTTTCTCTTTGGCATCTTGTTTCTGTGCTTGTTGGTAAAAGCGAATATTCAGCAGTCAACCAGCCTTCGGTAGAATCTTTATCCATCCATTTTGGTATAGTATTTTCGAAATTAGCGCAAACTAAAACCTTTGTATCACCAAATTCAACTAAAACTGAACCTAGTGAATGTTTTGTGTAGTTTTTTGTGAATTTGATTTGCCTTAATTCATTGTTTTTTCTTCCGTCTACTCTCATATTTTCCTCGCTTTTTTATTTATATTAGCACAATTTACAGTTTTAAATTAGATTTTGCTCTAATTAATTTATGCAAGAAAAAATATATCATTATTAAGGTAAATCCTCAACTCTTCTGATTGCTACCCCTCCTTTTTTATGGAGGGTTTTTTTATTTTTGTCTGCAACCTTCGCCTGATAAATAATAGCAACCAAGACATTTTTTGCAAGTTCCAGATGTGTGGTTTACTTCTGTACAGATACCCGCGTTACAGTTACCTATCCAACACCAGCTACAACTTGTTGCACCAGCTCCAGACCAAGTTAGGCCGCCGCAGGATTTTTTGCCTGCCGTGCCGCCTGAACATGCAGAACCTGCTGGACATCTAACGCAACTGCCATTGCTTAAATAATATCCGGCGTTACATGAACCACAACTTGAACCTGATGATGCTGTGCAAGTTCCGTTTGAACATGTGCAGTCTGAAACGCATTTACCACCTGATATGTGATAACCGCTATTGCAAGCGCTACAAGCATTTGAAGTTTTGCTATATGTCACACATTGCGAAATTACTGTTGACGTTAAGCATGAAGTTGCTCCGCCTGTCGAGTATTTTCCGTTCGGGCATATTATGCATGTTGTACCGCTTAAATAATATCCCGCATTACATGAAATAGTGTTTCCGTTTGTGCATTGACCGTTTGCAGGGCAAGGTTGACAAGTTTTATTTGCTGCTAAATAATATCCG
>CALUXZ010000130.1 GCA_944324875.1 Candidatus Gastranaerophilales bacterium
GTGTATTTTGATGTAAGCGCAAAAGTTTCACTTGATAGAATTTGTACAAATCGCCAGCCAAAGTTTTATGAGGCAGGTATGGATTTGAAATTATCCAATAACCCCTATAAAAGCTATGTAATTTTTCAAAACAGGGTTATTGAGCAGTATAAAAATATGGTTGATGAGTATTCTCTTGTGCAGATTGATGCAAATGATACAATTCATCAAAAACAACAACATTTTAGAAAACTGGTAACTGAAGTGCTTAAAAAGCGTGGCATAGAAATTAAAGAGGATGAAAATGGCATATAAAAAACACGGCTATGACGGGCTTTTGGTTGTAATAGAAGGAACCGACGGTGCGGGTAAATCAACTCAAGTCAATATGTTAAAAGGCTTTGTTGAGGGCTTAAGTTACGGTTGCGTTGTATCTGAGTGGAAAACCTCCAGACTTATTTCAGGACTTATTAACGAAGCTAAAGAGAAAAATTTGCTTAATACTACGACTTTTTCGCTTTTATATGCGGCAGATTACGCTGATAGATTGGAAAATGTAATAATTCCTGCGCTTAAGTCAGGTTTTGTCGTACTTTTGGATAGATACGTTTATACAGCTTATGTGCGTGATTCAGTTCGAGGTCATGATATAAATTGGGTTAAAAAGCTCTATGAATTTGCTCCTGAGCCTGATTTGGTATTTTATTTAAAAATGCCTCCTGATTTGTTGATAAAAAGACTTATAGCATCAGGCGGACTTGATTATTTTGAATCAGGTCGTGATATAGGTCTTTCAACAGATATTTACAAGAGTTTTGAAATTTATCAAAAAAGGTGTCTTGACGAGTATAAAAAATTACAAAAAGAGTACGGCTTTATTGAGCTTGACGGTACAAAGAGCAAGGAAGAAATACATAACACGATAAAAAATAAACTTAAAGAAGTGCTCAGTCTGGGTGTTGTTAAATAAAATAAAAAATAAAATAGTAGCAAAAAATAATTTTTACATGTTTTATTAATATGCGGTCATTCGCAAAAAGATTGTTAGTTGTGAGAGGGTAGTTGAAAGGAAGTCCCTAATGATACAAAAAGTAACTTTAAGTCCTGTAAATGTTAAAAATCAGGCAGTTAAATCAAATGGCATAACAATGCCTGCTAAAAGTCAAAATGTTAGTTTTGAAGGTTTAAAAACTCAAGCTTCAAAATTAGCAAGTGCATATCAAGCACTTAATGGTATAAAAACTGCTAAAACCGTTAATTTTGCAGGTACAAAAGAATTAAGTGATTTTGAAAAATCCATCATTACTTCAAAGGAGATAAGAATTCCTAATTTATTGGAAATTCCTGAGAATGTAGATTTGCCGCTAAGGAAAATGCCCGAAGGTTTTGAAAAATTCAATGCGGCAGGTTTAAATGTTACAAAAGAAATTGAAGGTAACAGTGATAAATATACTGTAACCAACGATAAAGGAAATACTATTTTTATAGGCAGAATAGCGCACGGCAGAAAAGAAATGCCTGTTGTAACTTATAAGCAAGGTAAGTTTATGCCTGAAATTACCATAAAAGATTCATCACTAAATGGTAAAGCAATTAAAATGTTTGCTGGTTCAGAGATAATCGGCGACGGTTTTGAATTTAAAATGCCCGGTCAATATGAAAACTTTTTGACAGGTGGTTATAAAGATGTTTCATTTACCGGCAGAACGGTTATTACCACATTAAATAAAGAGCCCAGAACACTTAATGCGGTTAACTCTTACGTTGAATCAGGTTTGCAAGGTCAAGCAATAAGAGGTGATTATGCAGATGTTGTTGAGCAAAATGACCCTACAATCATAATTCCTGCAGGCGGATTTGGTGAACGTTTCTTTAATATTACAAGAGAGAACGAAAATAAACCATCCGGTAAATTGCCCACTGATGACAGATATCGTATTATCGGTACAACATTAAACCTTGCTGCTTCAGCAGGTATTTTAAGGGGCGATGGAACTGATGATGTTAAATATTTAAGTCAAAACCATGAAATTGAAGAAGGTGGCAATGTTTACTACGTTTCAAGATATAAAACTGATGGCGGCGCAATTTCTGAAGGTTTAAAACGTGATATTATACGTAATGACAGAGATTCAATTATTTTAAATGCTGATATTTTTACAAATGCTGATATAAGTAGAGTTTATAATGCATTAAAAACGTTGCCTGATGCAGCTCTTGTAATTCCTTATTACCCTGTAAATCCTCAAAGAGCAAAATCATTTGGACTTTTAGGTATTGAACAGGATGAAAATGGTAATTTGCAAATTAAGGAATTTCTTGAAAAACCAAAATATACATCCGATGCACCAATGCCAAACGATTTTGTAACTCCCGGTGATTATGATAAAGCAATGAAAGAATATTCAAAAGTTCAAACAGCGCTTGACCCAAGTGATGAAAATAAATTCTTAGCTAACCCCGGTTTGTATTTCTTGTCTAAGGAAGCACAAAAAGTTCTTATGGCACAAGGTATTTTGACTCCAAATGAAACAGGTCTTGGCGGAAATGTTATGCCAAAAATTGTTCAACTTGCAAATGAAGGCAAATTGCTTGATGAAAAAGGTAACAAAATGAAAGTTTACACTGTACCATTAGAGGCAAAAGGCGGAAAACCTGCTGTATGGGATGATATTGGTACTGCTGAAGCTTATTTAAAACTTATTAAAGATGTTGCTAACGAAGTAAGACTTTACGGTACAACTCCTGACAATAAATATTACGGTGTACCTGAATTTGTACTTCAGGACTTTGCAAACAATACTGATTTAGAGCGTGGTATAGTATTTGATTCAAAAGATGCGCAAGATGCGCTTAATGACTTTGCAATTAAATACGGCGTAAGTTCTGTTCGTGGTAATATTTTTGTTGCGGGTAAATAAATACGGAACAATAAATCTCAAGCGGTCGGGCAAAAATCCGACCGCTTTTTTAATTAGTTGTACAATTGGATTTTTTTAAAAACTTCATTAAAATCTAAGCAAATGAAAAATTATTACGATATCTT
>CALUXZ010000131.1 GCA_944324875.1 Candidatus Gastranaerophilales bacterium
TATTCCTTAAATATTTTCATAGAACAGTAATCACCGCACATTGTGCAGGGTGCACCGTCTTTTTCAAAATTTAAACCGTTAAATACGGATTTATCAATTGCATATTCTTTTTGTAATGTCCAGTCAAGATTTTTTCTTGCGATAGACATTTGTTTGTCCATTTCAATTGCTTTTTCGTATCCTCTTGCAACATCTGCCGCATGTGCTGCAATTTTTGATGCCAGAATACCTTCTCTTACCTGTTTTGAATTAGGCAAGCCAAGGTGTTCCGCTGGAGTTACATAACAAAGAAAATCCGCACCATGCATGCCTGCAAGCGTTCCGCCAATTGCCGCTGTTATATGATCATAGCCCGGGGCAATGTCTGTAACCAATGGTCCAAGCACATAAAGTGGCGCATAATCAGTTAATTCCTTGATTGTTTTAATCATAGATGGAATTTTATTCATGGGAACATGCCCGGGGCCCTCTACCATTGCCTGAACTCCTGATTTTTTAGCACGCTTTACAAGTTCACCAAGAACAATTGTTTCAGCTACTTGAGCTCTATCACCTGCATCTGCTCCGCAACCGGGGCGAAGTCCATCGCCTAGTGACAAAGTTACATCATAAGTTCTTGCTATATCTAAAAGCTCGTCATAATGCGCATACAAGGGGTTTTCCATACCCGTTGCCTTTATCCAGCAAGCAAGCATTGCACCACCTCGAGATACAATGCCCGTAACTCTGCCTTGACGTTCTAATTGTTCTATTACAAATTTTGTAACACCACAGTGAACAGTTATAAAATCTACTCCATCTCGACATTGTTTTTCAATGTCTGCAAATAGTTTTTCTTTAGACAGTTTTGCAATATTGTGATGTTCATCGAGCGCCTCTTTTCCTGCTTGATACATAGGAACAGTACCAATAGGCAGAGTCGTTGCAGCTATAATTTTTCTTCTTACTTCATCAATATCTTTTCCTGTGGATAAATCCATTAAAACATCAGCACCTGTTTGCTCAATAACACGAACTTTATCAAGCTCCTGTTCAAGAGTTGAGCGCTCATTTGAAGTACCAATATTTGCGTTAATTTTAACACTCATTCCTTCACCCACTGCAACAGGGATTGAGTTTTTTCTTTGGTTATTTTTTAAAATAACAATTCTACCATCAGCCACCTTTTGCCTTACAAATTCTTCGCTGACTTCTTCTTTTTGAGCAATAAAGCTCATTTCTTCCGTAATATTACCCGCTTGTGCTTCAATTATCTGGGTTGACATTGTTATTTATCCTTTCAAACTGTTACTTTTTCAAACTTTTTATTTCTTTTATATGTTTTCTGTTTAATTTTTTTGCGCCGCCTAAAACTTGTGTACCAAAATAAGTTTCAGCATAAGCCCTTAAGGACTCTAAGGTATAAAATACTTCCTGCAGTGTATTTGCACCGCTAATCACACCGTGGTTTTGCATAAGAACAGTATCAGATGTTTTAAAATAATTTGCAGTGTCTATTGCAAGCTGCATAGAAGACGGTAGGGAATATTTAGCTTTTGGTATTTTGCCAAAATACAAAACAAATTCCGCCATAATCGGTTCACTCATCATTTTATTTGAGCACGCAAAAGATGTAATATATGGGCAGTGAGAGTGAATTATAGCATTAATATCATCTCTTAAATCATAAATTTGCGTGTGTAAAAATTTTTCACTTGAAGGTTTTTTCTTTCCTTCAAGAACATTGCCGTCAAAATCTATTAAAACAATGTCATCTTCATCCATGTCATTTAAACATACACCTGTTGCAGAGATTAAAATTCCATCTTTTGTTCTAACGCTTATATTACCACTTGTAGCAGGTGTCATTCCCTTTTGATAGAGTCTTTTTGACCAGTATAATATATCTTTTTTTGTACCGACTTCAAAATATTCCACTATTTTCTCCGATTACTTTTATTTTTTTATATTGTACTAAAAACATGTCTATGTTTAAATAATATCAGCGTACTAATTTTTTTAGTGCGACTCTTTAAAAAAGGACGTGTTTTAAATAACTAAAAATATTAAATTAGCCAAGCATGCCGGTTTTTGTTACGGCGTCAAAAGAGCGGTTGAGACTACAAAAAAACTCAAATCACAAAATCCTGAAAAGAATATTTGTGTTTTAGGCGAATTAATTCACAATTCTCAAGTAATTAAAGAACTTGAAAACTTGGGCATAAAAACAATTGAATCATTGCCTGAACGTGGCGATGGAATTTGCGTAATAAGAAGCCATGGAGCATCCTTAGAAGTCCTAAAAGAAATTGAGGAAAAAGGTTATGAAATAGTTGACCTTACTTGTCCTGACGTAAAAAAAGTTCAAAATAAAGCAATTGAACTTGCTGATGAAGGATATTTTGTAATTATACTAGGCAGAGCAGAACACCCTGAGGTTATGGCAATTTCATCCAATGCAAGGGCGCACGCTAAAAATCCTGAAGATGTTTTTGTTGCAAAAAATTTAGACTCCATAAAAGAAATTGAAGAAAAAATTAAAAAACAAAATAAAATCGGCATAGTTGTTCAAACAACTCAAAGAATTGCTTATCTTAATGAAGTTGTAGATTACTTAAGAACTTTTTGCA
The DNA here is from genome assembly GCA_944324875.1 of Candidatus Gastranaerophilales bacterium. GTDB lineage: Bacteria > Cyanobacteriota > Vampirovibrionia > Gastranaerophilales > Gastranaerophilaceae > Galligastranaerophilus. The sequence goes on from CALUXZ010000131.1 coordinate 2,610, forward strand.
AAGACATAAGAATTATGAATACTATTTGCGCATCAACTTCACTTAGGCAAAATGAAGCAAAAACACTGGCACAAGAGAGTGATTTAATGGTTGTTGTGGGTTCTAAAAAAAGCGCAAACACAACTCACCTGGCTGAAATTTTATGCCACATTACAAAAACAATCCACATTGAAACCGATGCCGAACTTAATAATTACAAAGATTTAATTAAAAATGCTCAAAACATAGGTGTAACAGCAGGTGCTTCAACACCTGACTATATTATAAATAAAGTTTTAGATAAATTATCGAAAGGAGAATAAAATGAGTA
>CALUXZ010000132.1 GCA_944324875.1 Candidatus Gastranaerophilales bacterium
GGGTCAAAAAGTTTTTTGATTTTTTCCATATATTCAAGTGCGCCATTATCAAGTGCATCTTTTAAGTATTTTTTCTTTTCGCTTCCTATTCCATGCTCGCCTGAAAGTGAGCCACCAAGTTCAAGCGCAAGTTTGAATAACTTGTCTTTAACTATTTCAAAATTTTCTTTTTCTTTTTTATCTGACAAGTCAAGTGCAAAATTAGGGTGAATATTGCCATCACCGGCATGACCCATAATGCAAACAATTACCTTATGTTCGTTACAAATTTTTTCTACCCCTTTAACCAGAGGAACTATTTTTGAACGTGGTACAACAACATCTTCTGTTATAACATTTGGTTTTAGTTTTGTAACTGCTGCAAATGCGCTTCTTCTTGCACGCCAAATTTCTTCGTTTTCCTGCTCGTTTTGTGCCTGTACAATTTGTGCAGCGTTTGATTTTTTTAATATTTCAAATATTCTTTTGCATTCAAAATTAAGATTTTCTTCAAAGCCGTCAAGCTCTATTAAAAGTGCTGCTTCTTTGTCGCACAAAAGACCACATGGGTTAAATTTTTCAATTGTTGTAAGCGTGTTTTTATCTAATAAATCAAGCGTTGCAGGCACAAAACCGGAGTTAATAATGTTATTAACTGCTTGTGTTGCTTTAATCAGGTTATCAAAATATGCCAAAGTTACTTTTCTTGCTTGTGGTTTTGGGATAAGCCTTATTGTAATTTCTGTTATTATTCCAAGTGTTCCTTCAGAACCCACAAAAAGCGAAGTTAAGTTGTAACCTGTAACGTTTTTTGCAATGTCTGTACCTGTTTTAATTATTTTTCCATCAGCAAGAACAACTTCAAGGTTGATTATATAATCTTTTGTCGAGCCGTATTTAAATGTTCTTGGGCCTCCTGAACTCAGTGCCGCCGCACCTCCTATTGTAGATACTGCAAGGTTAGACGGGTCGGGAGGAAAAAATAAGTCTTCTTTTTCTACAGCTTCGTTTATCTTTTTTATTATTGCGTTTGGTTGGACTTTTGCGGTTAAATCTTCTTTGTTTATTTCTAAAATTTTATCCATTTTGGAAAAGTGTAAAATGATACTTCTTTTTTTTACTCTGCAGCCTCCGCAATGACATGTGCCTGCGCCACGGGCAACAAGTGCGACGTTGTGTTTTTTGCAAAGTAAAATTGTTTTTGAAACCTGCTTTGCGCTTGTTGGAAATACTACAAATTCAGGCAGGATAATATTTTTAGGGTTTGGGGATGTATCATAAGCGTATGGATATAAATCCTCTTTTTTAAAAAGGATGTCGTCAGAGTATATTTTTTTAAGCTCGGCAAATAGTAATTTATCCATAGTGCAATTATACAACGGGAACTAAAAAATAAAAACTGCGTCTATAAAGTCAATGCCGTATTTGCTACTAGGCTCAAAGGAAGGTTATAGGTAAGTTTATATAAGTACTTTGAGCCTTTTTTTATTTTAATAAATTTAGAATATAGCTGTAGTAGTCGCTGTTTTTGTATTTTTGTGCTATTTCTTTTAATGATTTTTTGTCTAAAAATCCCATAGAATAGGCAATTTCTTCAAGACATGCAATTTTTACGCCTTGATTTTCTTCAATTGTTTGAACATATTGGCTTGCTTGTAAAAGCGAATGGTGTGTGCCCGTATCTAACCAGGAAAATCCCCTGCCAAAAAGTTTTACGTCTAAATTACCATTTTTCAAATAAATGTTATTTAAGTCCGTTATTTCAAGTTCACCTCTTTTAGAGGGTTTTAGCGATTTTGCATATCTAACAACATTGTTATCATAGAAGTAAAGACCGGTTACGGCATAGTTTGATTTTGGACTTTTAGGTTTTTCTTCAATTGATTTTACATGACCATTTTTGTCAAAGTCAACAACGCCATATCTTTCAGGGTCTTTTACTTTGTAGCCGAATACTGTTGCACCGCCCGAGCTGTTGATTTTTAGCGAAACTTCTCTCAGCATTGCAGAAAACGCTTGACCGTAGAATATATTATCGCCCAAAATTAGTGCTACAGGGTCATTTGCTATAAAATCTTCACCAAGAATAAAAGCTTGAGCAAGCCCGTCCGGTGATGGTTGAACAACATAAGAAAATTTAACACCAAATTGCGAACCGTCGCCAAGCAGTTTTTTAAAATTATCAATATCATAAGGTGTTGAAATTATAAGTATATCTTTAATTCCTGCCAGCATTAAAACAGAAATGGGGTAGTAAACCATTGGTTTATCGTAAACAGGCAAAAGCTGCTTTGATACTGCTATTGTGCTGGGATAAAGCCTTGTGCCTGATCCGCCGGCTAACACTATACCTTTTTTAACACCTAACTGAGTCATTATTTTATCCTCTTAATTTAATGTATTCTTTTAGTGATTCTTTCCAATCTGGGCATATTGAATTATTTTCCATGATGCTATATTTGGGGCGTTTTGCATCACGAGGAAATTCATCTGTTGTGCATGGTTTTAAATTCACATTTAGTTCCATTTGATTGAAAATTTCTTTTGCAAAACCATACCAGCTTGTATTGCCACCGCCACAAACATGATATGTTCCATAAGGTTTTTGTTCGCTTATTAGTTTTATTATTCCTCTACAAAGTTCAACTGTCCAAGTTGGGCAGCCTACCTGATCATCGACAACTTTTAGTTCGGGTTTATCTGCTAATGATATCATTGTTTCAACAAAATTTTTGCCTTTATGACCATATAGCCAGCTTGTGCGTGCTATATAGTATTTTTGACAATACTTTTTAACAGCTTCTTCGCCTTCGAGTTTTGATGCTCCGTATACATTGATTGGGTTTGTTTTGTCGTTTGGTAAATATGGAGTAGTTTTTGTGCCGTCAAAAACGTAATCTGTTGAAATGTAAATCATAAG
>CALUXZ010000133.1 GCA_944324875.1 Candidatus Gastranaerophilales bacterium
GTCCTTACAATGGTAATTTCAACCTACAGCGGCGTTTGGTTAAAACAAATTAAAAAGAAATTCTTTCCTAATTTATAGTTTTAACCAAAGTGCATCGTAAGGTCTTAAACGAACCGTAATTTGCTTATTTTGCGCCCTTGCTCGTATCATTTTATCACTTAAAAGGTCTTTAAAATAAACATCCTTGCCCTTTTTACCAAAATTATCATTTATAAAATTAACTGTTGCTCTTTCACGACTGTTTGAAAGATTGTTTATAACAACAATTCTCTCACCATTGTACTCACGAACATAAGCAAAAACCTCTGGTGATTCGGTTTTTAATTCGACAAATGTACCATGAGATAAGACAGGAGTTTGTTTTCTCACTTTTATAAGTTTTTTCACACGTGAATAAACTCTGTGATTAAAACTTACGGAATCTTTTGTTGCGTTGTAAAATACGCTCTTTTTAATAGGTCCACGATTAATATCACGAGAATCAAAGTAACTAAGCATTTTTACCTTATCTTTCTTTTGCTTAGCCTCTCTGTCTTTAGCACTTTTTTTAGCATTTGCAAAGTTGTTTTGCACCCCTATTTCATCACCATAATAAATTATAGGCACTCCGGGGAGTGAAAGCATAATGGAAAAAGCCATTGCAATCCTGTCAGGGTCATTATCTAAAAAGTTTGCTAATCTGCCTGCTATTCCCCAACCTTTGCGAAAAGCAGCGCCCTTTGGAGTTAAACTGTCATATAAAAGCTCACGTATTTGCGGATCGACCATCTCAAGCGTTAATTCATCATGAACCCTTAAAAACATTGCCCATGCTGCACTTTCTGGAATTTTTGGTGTTTGTTTATAAGCATCCCAAAAATATTTATTATCAGCAGTTACAAGAGATGCCCAAATGGCAGGCATATAAGGGAAATGATAACAAATTTGAACTTCAGACGTTCTTTGAATTTCTTTTGTTTCACCTAAAATTTTATGTTCAACTTTTCTTTCTGTACCAAAGTATGGCAGGATTTTTTTGGGCTGCTGGCAAGCTTCCGCCTGAATAATAGACCTTGGCGCAGTTGTTTGCAAAAACGCACTTAACAGTTGAATAATTTCGTGCGTTTTTGGCAAATTCTCTGCCGTTGTGCCTTCTTCCTTTGTATAGTAGGGAATAGCATCCAGCCTAAAAATGTCTACACCTAAATTTGCCCAAAAAGCAACTGTTTCAAGCACGTAATATAAAACTTTAGGATTTTCCCAGTTTATATCAAGCTGGAAAGGGTAAAAAGTATGGTATAAATAGTAATCCTTGCCTTGAATAGTTACTTTGCGCCAATGATTATCCGACACCTCGGGAAAAATCAAACGTCTTTTTGTAATTGTGCCGTCTTTTTCCTTGTATTCTGCCACATAGCCAATTTTCTCGTCTTTGTATACTTTATACTCAGGCATATCTTCTCTTACAATAAAATAATGCAGTTTATCTAAATCCCCTGCCTGAGCTTGTTTAAACCACTCATGTTCATCTGAAAAGTGATTTAAAATCAAATCCGCTTTTATTTTAAAACCTTTTTTCCTTGCAGCCTGTGCAAACTCCTTAAACTCGGGCATTCCGCCTAAATCTTTCCTTACATTTTTAGGATTTTTAACATCAAAACCTGAATCATTCATTGGAGAATCTGCAAAAGGCATTATATAAATTGTTGTAACGCCTAAATCTTTTAAATAGTCCAACATCCCGATTAAATCTTTAAAAGTATTGGGTTTATTATCCTCGGCTACTCCAAACTGATCAGGATAAAACATATAAATTACTTCATCTTTGTACCAGTCAGAAGGACGTGAAAGATCTTCTTTCATCAATTCAAGACTTCTTTTGTCCTTTGATTTTTTAATAATTTCATAAACATTAGCATAAATAATATCAACCTTATCTCGACCGTAAATGTGCGCTATTGAATTTTTCATCGCAGTTTCAAGTTTTTTAGGGACTATTGCATCATCTACGGTTCTTTTTAAGATATTATCACTGAATTTAACCGTTTTTTGTGTAGTTGTAATTTCTTTTGTAATAGGAGTTTTAGCAGGTTCAAAACCTTCTTTTAAAATTGCAGCCTCACTTTGCATTGCAAACATAGGAGAAAAAACAAATGCGGATAAAATAAATGAGGCAATTATTTTTTTATACATAAAAACATCTTTCATATTGTAATTATGTTTTTATTATCAAATCCACATATATTTAAGTCAATAAGACAAAAAAGAATTGTTACAGTTGGGGTTATATCGAAGATAAAAGCTTTTTGTAAACAGGGTGCAAGTACATTTTTTCTATTAAATTAATAATTTGCTCATCCTTATCTTGAACAAAATTTTTACCAATTTTTAACTTAGAGGAAATTAAAATTCTTATAACAGGTATTGTAACGCCTAATTTTATTAATTCTCTTAAAATTTCTAGCCACTCAATTTCCTCTAATGTAAAAAGTCTTTTACCGTCCTTTGTATGCTTTGCACGATATGGCTTAATTAAACCCTCCTCCTCGTATGTTCTTAATCTGTCAGATGTTATGCCCAATAATTTTGAAACCTGTGAAATCTGATAAAAAGGCACGTCTTTAGCTAATAATGTCATAATAATACCCCTTTTTGGTAATGATAAAACAAGATGTTTAAGATTGATATTTAGGTTTTGTATTTTTGTAATTTTTTAGTTTCTGGACATTTATAAACTTAGGTGTTAGAATATACATGTTATTGACTAACTAATCTGGAGTATAAAGATATGAAAAACCTTAAAAGCCTTGCTATAAGGGCAAATTTCGTGCTGAAAAATTTTCAAAACCTTAAAGCATTCACTTTAGCGGAGCTGTTAGTATCCGTGTTGGTTATCTCTATTATCATGGTTGTGTTGGCT
>CALUXZ010000134.1 GCA_944324875.1 Candidatus Gastranaerophilales bacterium
CTAAACCCTGCGCAAAGTGCAAGGGTAAATGCTGCAACAACAGTGTCGCCTGCACCTGTTACGTCAAAAACTTCTTTTCTGTTAAAGGCTTCTACTTCATGGTGTTTAATTTTTCCGCAAACATTTTCAAAAAGTGCCATTCCACGCTCACCACGTGTGATAAGCACGTTTTCAAGTTCTAAATTTTTAATTAAATCTTCGCCTGCTTTTATAAGTGCATCTTCGTCTTTTAAAAAGTAGCCGACAAATTTTTCACAATCTGGCTGATTGGGCGTAATTGCAGTTGCACCTTTGTATTTGTCTAAATCTTTTTGGGCATCTGCGACAATGATTTTATTATATTTTTTTGCAAGTTCAATTGCTTTTTTTACAACATTTTCGGTCAAAAAGCCTAAATGATAGTCTGATAAGATTATGCCATCGTACAATGGTATTGCTTTTTCAAGATTTTCAATGACTTTTGCCTCTGTTTGCGCACTTAAAAGTTCTGTTGTTTGCCTGTCAATACGCACTATTTGTTGAGTTATACTTTGAGAGCATGAGCCTGAAATGCGTGTTTTAGTAGTTGTTTTGCGCATTTTATCTTCTATCATGTACTCTACATTTATATTTTTTTCATTTAGAGCTGCAAGAAGGACTTTTGCATAGTAGTCATCGCCATAAACACCTAATGCTGCGGCTTTTCCGTTGTTTAGGGAAGCGATATTATTTGCAGCATTTGAGGCTGTACCTAAAATAATTTTTGTTTTAGAGTGTTCTAAAATTAAAACAGGTGCTTCACGAGAAATTCTCTGGGTATTTCCAAAGACCATTTCATCTATGCCAAAATCTCCTACAACAAGGATTTTTGGTTCTTTTAATCTGTCTAACTTTTTTAATAATTCCTGCTTTTCCATATACATTGCAACTTATATTGTATCACAAAAATGATTTTAAGACTAAAAGTAAATTTTATGCTAAAATAAAAAATAAAAACTTTTGGGGTTTAGACGTGGAAGAAAATTTTGATATAGATAAACACATTGATAAAATAAAAAGCCAAATGGGGCAAGAAATTCAAAATCCTGACATTTCAGATGTGCCTGACGATGTTTTAGCTGATGTGCCCAATAATGAACCTTCTTTGGAAGGCTATAGTTCTCAAGAAGAAAATAATATTGATGAAACAGTTGAAACTTCGCAAGAATCTCAAGATTCTGATACAGTTTTGCAACAAACACAAGAGGAATATCCCGATGAATCTGAAAGTGAGTGGCATGATCCCTTTGGAACCAATGAAAATGATGCAGTTAAAAAATATGTAATATACATAGCAAAGGACTTTGTACCTTTATTTAATGATATGGACAAAGACGCAAGAAGTGCTTTTGTGAATGAGTCTATTCAAACAAAATTGCAACTAGAAGGCAAAGATAGAAAATGGCACGCATTTACCAGAATTTTAAGGCATATTATTGTTTCTGTTTTCACTCTTTTGGTTGCTGTTCCTGCACTTTTTTGGCTTGCGGATAAGTCAATTACCGCAACTGTTCAAAATTATGAATATGTCCAAAAGAATTTTGAAAAATTATATAAAGAAAAAGCTGATAGGGATAAGGCTGCAAGGGAAATTCAGCAGTTGCAATTAGGGCTTTAATTAATATCTACAATGCTTACCCCGTCGCCGCCTTCACCTTCTTCGCCCGCACGAAATTTTGCAACATAAGGTGAGTTTGCAAGGTAGTTTCTAACGGCGTTTTTTAGTGCGCCTGTGCCATGTCCGTGAATTACTGTAATTTCTCTTAAATTTCTTAATGATGCCATATCAAATTGTTTATCAAGAAATTCAATAGCATCTTCTGCTCTCATGCCTCGTATATCGAGCCTGTTGGAGAGGCTTTGTGTAATGTCATCAAAACTTACACTAACTTTTTTTAATGCTTTGCTGATTTTTTTATCAGTTTTTGCAAGTTTTTTAATATCCACTTTTGTTTTCATAAGCCCAATAGACACAAGGACTTTGCCTTTTTTATCGGGCAGACTTTCAAGGCGGGCAACCTGTTCAAGCCCTTTTATAAGTACATTTTGACCGATTTTTAAATTTTGAATATCAAGCGCTTCATATTTGTTTTGCAATTTTTCTTCATCAGACATAAATTCTTCTCTTGCTGCACTTTCAAGCTTTGCAAGTCTGGAATATGAGCGCATGGCAATCTTTTCTGACTTTTCTTTTCTCATAATATCCAGTGTGTCTTTAATTTCGGCACGTGCATTTTCAATTTGAGCCTGATATTTTTTCTTAAAACTTTCAAGAGATTTTTTCTTTTGGGCTTTTAATTCTTTTAATTTTTCCTGATACTCAGCCTCGATTTGAGCTGTTCTTTGGCGTATTTCTTCTGTTTCGCGTTCTTTTTGAGAAAGCTCGTTGTGTGTTTGTTGAATTTTGGCAAAAACCTCGCCCTCGGGGCTTTTTGCTTTATTTAAAATATCTTTTGCATTGTTAATAATTTCATCGTTTAAATTTAGGTTATGAGCTATACAGAGCGCATTTGAGCTGCCTGCAAGTCCTAAAATTAGCTTATAGGTGGGCTTTAGCGTTTCAACATCAAACTCGACACTTGCGTTTTCAAATTTAGAGTTTTCATATTTTAAAATTTTTAATTCCCCCAAATGCGTTGTGCAGACGCATAAAATATCTTTTTTGGATAAATATTCAAGTATGGCACGAGCAAGGGCTGAACCTTCCTCAGGGTCTGTTCCTGCGCCTAATTCATCAAAAAGCACAAGGGAATTTTCGGTTGCGTTTTCAATAATCGTTGAAATGTTTTTAATGTGTGCGCTAAAGGTGGAAAGGCTTTGAGAAATGCTTTGTTCTTC
>CALUXZ010000135.1 GCA_944324875.1 Candidatus Gastranaerophilales bacterium
TTCTTGTTTGTTTTTTAAGTTAATTGTCATTTTAAATCCTTTTAATTTTAATATCTAACGTTAAATATCGGTGGTGAAACTATTTTATACGAAACAAAAAATAACATCAATATTAAATTGTAAATTTTGTTTAATTTAGCGCATTTGTTCCAAGGTGCAATTTTGAACGTCCGAATTTTTCTTCTATCTTATCCCAGGCATCAGACAGTTTTTGATTTTTTTCAATCCTTTCAGAGTTAAAAAGCGACATTTGATAAGAATTTTCGCAAGTCAACTTTAGAGCCGTAACACCGCAAGAGCGATAAATTATGTTTGGGTTATAAATTTCATCAAGCATTTCTTTAATTTTTAAATTAAACTCGAACTCAGAATTTGTCGGCGTTTCAAGAGTTGTTTTACTGCTCAATATATAAAATTCTTTTGTTCTTAACATAATGCTCACCACTCCACACATTAGCCCATGGTGTCTTAATTTTTTGCAAACCCTGTGGCAGTGGTAGCTAAGGGCATTTGCAATAAAAGTTTTATCGGATGTAAAATTTGCAAAGGAGGCTGTTTTTTGTATGCTCTTTGGTAGTGTTTCGTTTGGATTTACCGGACTTACACATTCGCCCAAAAGTTCATATTTAAGGTCAAGCCCGACTTTACCCATTACCCTTTTAATCCAGGCGTCGTTTTGAGTTGTAAAATTATACGCACTTGAAATGTAGTGTTTTCTTAAAAGCGATGCCGTATTAAAGCCGACACCCCAGATGTCTTCAATAGGGGTAATTTTAAGCTCGTCTTTAATTTTTTTGTAGCCTATTTTATATGTGCCAATTTTAGGGTTTTTCTTGTTTATTTCTTTTGCCTTTTCACAAGCCAGTTTTGCAAGAGTTTTTGAATAGGAAAGCCCTATTGAAACATCAATCCCTATATCATTTTTAATATCAAGGCGGATTTTTTCAATTATTTCTTCATAAGAACATCTGTGCAATTTTCTAGTTCCACCTAAGTCTAAAAAAGCCTCATCGATTGAATACACTTCAACATTTGGTGTGTAATCATAAAGTTTTGTCATAACTCGTTTTGAAATTTCATTGTAACGCGCGTGATTGCCTGATAAATAAACAACATTTTTAAACTGTTTTTTTGCCATAAAATAGGGCATTCCCATTTTTATACCAAGGGCTTTTGCCTCGTTTGAGCGAGCAACAATGCAGCCGTCATTATTTGAAAGCACGCAAACAGGTTTACCCTTTAGTTCGGGGTTGAAAAGGATTTCGCAAGAGGCAAAAAAGTTGTTACAGTCAACAAGGGCTATTATATTGTATTTTGGCATTAAAATTTCCTCGCTATTCCCGTTGCAACTCCAAAGATTGTAAGAGATGTTTTAGGATACAGATTTTTATAAGCAGAATTTGCAGGCTCCAGCCAAACTTTTGAGTCTTTTTTTCTGTAAGTTTTAAGAGTAAAAATTCCATCAATATTTGCAAGTACAATGTCTTTATCCTTTGCCTCACCTGTTTTTCTGATGCTTACATAATCTCCTTCATAAATTCCAAGTTCAACCATAGAATCTCCTGCGACCTTAAAAACAAATACAGAAGGGCTATTTAGGCTTAATTCTTCATCAAAAGATATTAATTTTTCAACACTGTCATCAAGTGCATTTGCAAAACCTGCACGGACTTTTGTATCAAAAAGAAATGCGCCTCGGGCAGCGTTTGCAACATAAAGCCTGCCCGAGCGTTCTTCAAGGAGGTTAGAAATTTTCAATGCATTTAAGTATTGAACAACAGAGTTTCTGGATTTAAAATTAAAATTTTGTCTTATTGTTTCAAGGCTGGGCAGAGCCTCTGCCCCGTAGTTTTGTTTTAATTGATTAAAGAATTCTTTTTGTTTTGTTGTTAAATCCTTCATGATTATATTATGTACAAATGTACATAAATTGTCAAGAGTTTTTGTAATATAATTTTTTTATGAAAATAAAACTCAGCGAGCTTTTTTTGGTTTGTGTAAAAGTAGGCGCACTGCTTTTGGGCGGCGGCTATGTCATTGTGCCGCTTTTAGTTAATGAGTTCAGTGAAAAAAGAAATTGGCTCACACGAGAAGAAATTGTTGATTTTTACGCTATGGGACAGTGTATTCCGGGGATTATTGCGCCAAATACAATTATGCTTGCAGGTTATAAATTAAGAGGCAAAACAGGTGCGTTTTGTGCGCTTTTAGGGCTTACGCTTGCGCCTTTTGTTGCAATACTTGCGCTTGCGTCATTTGTAAGTATTTTGCTTAAATCAGTTATTATGAACGATATTTTCTGGGGTGTAAATGTTGCAATAATTATCCTTATTATTCTTACTGTAAAAGAGGTTTGGAGCGTTTCCATAGTTGATAAAGCTACATTTTTACTTTTTTTAATCGCATTTTTAGCGTGCATTTTTGGAGTTTCACCTGCAATAATTATTATTATTGCGATTATTTGGGGATTTTTGCGTATTAAATTTATAAAAGGGGAGCAAAAATGATTTTTCTTCTTTTGTGTCTTGAATTTGCAAAAATCGGTTTATTTTCTTTTGGTGGCGGATATGCAACATTGCCGTTTTTGTATCACATGAGTGAAGTTTATAATTGGTTTTCGCTCAATGAATTATCGCAAATGCTTGCAATATCAAGTATTACCCCGGGACCTGTCGGTTTAAATGTTGCAACTTTTGCCGGTTTTAAAACAGCCGGTGTTTTAGGTTCACTGTGTGCAACGATGTCTATAATGCTGCCATCGTTTGTTTTTGTGGTTATTGTTTCTAAAATGCTTAAGAAATTTAAAGACAGTCCTGTTTTAAATTCTGTTATGTATGTCCTGCG
>CALUXZ010000136.1 GCA_944324875.1 Candidatus Gastranaerophilales bacterium
GAAACTCTTAAAATGATTTTAACAAAACCCAAAAATGCTATTGTTAAGCAATATCAATGCTTAATGCAAATGGATGGTGTTGAGTTAAAATTCGACGATGAGGCAATTGACCTAATCGCAAAAGAAGCAATCAAAAGGAAAACAGGCGCTAGAGCACTTCGTTCAATTGTTGAAGAAATCATGCTTGATGTTATGTATGAAGTGCCAACTAACCCTGAAATCAAAACTTTTACAGTTACTGCTGAAATGGTAGGAAAAAAAAAGAACGTAGCGGAGTTAATTCAACTCCCGACGAAAAATAGCATAGAAAAAGTACAGGAAGACATCGCATAAGTGATGTAAATTTCTTGCTTATATCTGAAAATAACGCTAAAATATTGCTAAACCGGTTTGGAGAATAAAATGAAAAAGATTTTTAAATTTTTTGCAGTTATGATTTGCACAATCACAATGGGCATCTCAGGCGCTATGGCACAAACTTTCAATGATTTGCCAAGCTCACACTGGGCTTATGAAGCTGTTGAGTATTTATACGAAAACGGCGTTGTAGTTGGCTATCCTGACGGCAGCTACAAGGCAGACAACAACGTAATAAGAGCCGAATTTTGCTCTATGGTTGTAAGTGCGCTAAGGTTGCGTGAAAAAAGTATTGATTCAATAAGAAACTTTAAAGACGTTGAAGACTGGTACTGGGCTTATAATGATATTCAACTGGCATCATTTTTTGATTTAGTAGTTGGTACACCTGATGGTTATTTTTACCCTAAAAACACTGTAACACGTGCAGAAGCACTATCTGTTGTACTTAATTCCCTATCAACAAATGATATGACTCATGAAGAAGCTCTGCAAATTCTTTCAAAATACCCCGATGCAAAAGAAGTTCCGCTATGGGCTTTAGTTAAAACTGCAAAAGCTGTTCAAAACGGCTTAATGTACAATACTCCGGGGCATGAACACACACTTGAACCCAATCGCCCTGCAACACGTGGCGAAGTTGCAATGTTCTTATATAATATGATGGCGCAAGTTCAAATTCGCCCCAGCGAAAAACTTGCAGACAAGCAACGCCCAATCATTAAAGACGGCTATGTTGTTGAAAATGCTTACTTTGACGGCGATGAAATTGTAATACCAGCCGGAACTATTTTACCTCTTGGTGTTATGGAATGTATTAACGTACAAAAAGCAAAACCTGGTGATCCTTTTGTAGCACGTGCTTTGGTTAACTTTGTAAATAAAGACAAATTACTTTTAATACCTATCGGTACTCAATTCAGCGGTAAAGTCGTTAAAACTAAAAAACCTCTAAGATTCTTTAAAAACGCTTACATAGCACTGCAAACAGAATCTGTACTTGATAAAGACGGTCGTGTTGTAGGTCCTGCGCTTGCAACTCTGGGTGAAAAAGAACCTGAAATAAGATTAATCAGAAATTGTCCGCACTTAACAAAAGTCCGCTACTATGGCACAAGAACTCAAAAAATGTGGATACACAAATCTCAAAGGGTTAATTTCATTCTTCAAGAACCAATAAGAATAAAAATCTTAGACAACCAATTCATTCCTGAAGAATAAAAAATTAAATTAAGATTAATTTTTGTAAGTTTTGTAAAAATCCTTATTAATATGTATATATATTGATAAGGATTTTTATTATGTTAGATAATTTAACTCAATCATCACAAAGTGTTGTAATTAACGCTCAAGAAATTGCAAAAGAATACTCAAATTCTTTTATTGAGCCTTTGCACATTTTATATGCAATTTCGCTAAGCTCAGAAAGTTCAGCCGCTGATTTGATGAACGACTTAAAACTCAACACAATGCTTTTTAAAGATGACATTAAAGCTGCAATAAATAATTTAGCAAAAGTAAGCAATCAAGGCGAAATTTATTTTTCAAAAGAAACTGCTCAAGTATTTGAACTTGCAAACACTGAGGCTAAAAATTTAAAAGACAAATTTATTTCACCTGAGCATTTGCTCCTTGCACTTTGCGATTTTGCACAAAATGCTCAAAACAGTGCAAATTCTGATATAGTAAGGATTTTCAATAAATTTTCAATAACAAAAGACAAAGTATTACTCTCAATGAAAAAAATAAGGGGGGATAAAAAAGTGGATACAAATAATGCTGATGAAGATTATAAAATAATGGAAAAATTCTCAATTGACCTTACGCAACGCGCCCGCGAGGGTAAACTTGACCCTGTAATCGGTCGTGATGAGGAAGTCAGGAGAATCATTCAGGTGCTAAACCGCAGGACAAAAAATAACCCTGTGCTTATAGGTGAGGCAGGTGTAGGTAAAACAGCAATTGTCGAAGGTCTTGCACAAAGGATTATAAGGGGTGATGTGCCTGAAGGTCTTAAAAATACCAAACTTGTGGCACTTGATATTGGCGCACTTGTTGCAGGTGCAAAGTTTAGGGGCGAATTTGAAGAAAGGTTGAAAAAAGTTATCGCCGAGGTTGAAAAATCTCAAGGACAAATAATTATGTTCATAGACGAGCTGCACACAGTCGTTGGTGCAGGTGCCAGTGAGGGTTCAACAGATGCGGGCAATCTTTTAAAACCTATGCTTGCGCGCGGTCAAATAAGGACAATAGGTGCTACAACAATAAATGAATATCGAAAATACATTGAAAAAGACCCCGCACTGGAACGTCGTTTTCAACCTGTTTTGGTGGATGAACCCTCGGTTGAAGATACTATTTCAATCCTAAGAGGTTTAAAAGACAAATATGAAGTTCACCATGGGGTTAGAATTAAAGACTCTGCGCTTGTTGCGGCGGCTGAACTTTCTAATCGTTATATAACAGA
>CALUXZ010000137.1 GCA_944324875.1 Candidatus Gastranaerophilales bacterium
TTCTTTTTACACTAGTTTATCTGTTGGGCAAAAACTTTGTCATATGGTTTGCGATTTTTATTATCTGTAAATTTGGTTGTGAAAAATACAAATCAATAGCGCAAAATTTTAAAACTCCAACAAAAATATGGGCATTTATCTTGGCAATTACTGTTATTATTGATATACTGACATTGCTTTACCTAAAAAATATGGCATTTGCAATTATTTTAAGTTTATCAGGTTTTACATTTGCTTATTTAACAGCATTTATATTGTTTGCAATTGAAAAAAGAATAAAAAAACACGCAAAAATTTCTCAATATCAATAAACGACTTTTTAGCTCATCTTGCTTTGAGGGAACATCCTTAGGGTGAAAATTATCTTTACCAAAATAATCAAATTAATCATACACAATAATCAAACCATGTATTTTTTTAACTTGCTTGTTTTTTCACATTTTTTTAAATATAATTAATAAGTATGTGAAAAAGGTTTATCATGATAGAGGATAAAGTCCAAAGAAATTTGTGTTTTGGATGTGGTGCATGTTTTTCCATTTGCCCTTCAAATGCGATTAATATGGTTGAGGATGAGCAAGGTTTTTTAATTCCAAAAGTAGATTACAACAAATGTACAAAATGCGGATTATGTGTAAAAAGTTGCCCGGTGTATAAAACAAAAAGGGATAATTTAAAACCAATAGAGCTTGCTTATGCGGTAAAATCCAAGTATTCAAAAGGTTGTGCATCAGGTGGTGCATTTAGCGAACTTGCATTATACTGGCTAAATTCTGGCGGATACGTTGCTGGTACGGTTTGGAATGAAAACTTTGTCCCGGAAATAATTGTAACAAATAAACTCAGTGATTTAGAAAGAATGAAATGCTCAAAATATGTACAAGCCAGCAGTGGCAATTCTTTTAAAATGACACTAGAGTTGCTAAAAGCCAATGAAAGAGTTTTATATTGTGGCACACCCTGTCAAATTGCAGGTTTATATGCTTTTTTGGGCAAAGACTATGATTATTTATGCACAGTGGAAATATTATGCCATGCAGGCGGTAGTCCTAAGGCGTGGAAAAAATATATAGAATTTGCGAATAAAAAATACAATAAAAAACTTGTTGATTGCAAAATGCAGGCTGCTAAAGATAAAGTAACGCTATATTTTGATGATGGAGAGCAAATTGTTGAGAGATTATACAGTGAGAATGAATATGTCGGGCTGTATATGAGCGGTAAGACAAAAAGGTCCTCATGCACTAATTGCCCTTTTATGGGCAGAATTAGGAATGCAGATTTTATAATTGGCGATATATGGGCAAAATGGGCAGAACAAAAGAGAAAAGACGGTATTTCCCTCTTGATATTAAATTCCGATAAATCACATAAAATATTTGAACAGATTGAATGGGATTATATTCAGCCTTTTGATATTAATTCGCCTAAAAATTCTCCGCTAAATAAAATTAATGATAATATCCCCTTGCCACATCCTGACAGAGAAGAATGTTTTAATAAACTAAAGAACAACTCTAATTTTGAAGATATTATTTCCGATAAAAAAGTTGCATTATTGAACTTTAATTACCCGAGAGATAATTATGGCGCACTACTTTTAGCTTATGCAATGGAGCAGATTGTTAAAAAAATGGGTTATGAACCATATACAATTAATTATTATAAAAATCCGATGACTATGGATTTTGATCCTCAGGGTGCAACTTGGAAATTTAGGGAAAAATATCTCAATCTCTATGGTTTTTATATGGATAAGAGTGGTTTGTATAAACTAAATGAAATTTTTAGAACTTTTATCTTTGGCTCGGATATTATTTGGAAACAAACAAGAGAATATGTATATTTTGCTGATTGGTGTACAGGGTTAAACAGATTAATAGCTTATGCTGCATCATTTTCCAATAAAAAAATGCCAAAAAAAGACGATTATAAAAAGCTTTGTATGAGGAGATTTGATAAAGTTTCCGTAAGAGAAAAAAGTGCGATAGAAATTTGTAAAGAATATGCAGGGATTAATGCAGAACATGTTATTGACCCTACATTATTGCTTAATAAAGAAGATTATCAAAGAATAATAGATGATGGATATTCGCAAATTCCTCAGGGTGATTATGTTGTTTATTATACTTTTTGGAATATAAATCCTTATGATATAAAATTAAAACTCCCTGTATATAACTTATTCAAAGACGAATTTAATAAAACAAGAACTTTTGGGCAGTGGCTAAATATGCTAAAAAATTCAAAATGCGTAATTACTGCTTCATTTCATGGCGTTTGTTTTGCCCTTTTGTATAATAAGCCTTTTATATATGTAAGAAAACCTGATGAAGATAATGAAAGAATTATGTCTTTGTTTGAAAAATTTGGTCTGAAGAAAAACTGTATTGTTAATTCAGTTGATGAGATTACCAGAGACTTAGCTTTTAGAGATATTAACTGGGATGAAATAAATTGCAAAATTTCTGAGTTTAAAGACTACAGTTACAATTGGCTAAAATCTGCTTTAGAGTCACCCCCTACCAACAAAAAATCAATGCAAAAAACACATTATAAGTTAAATATATTAGGCATAAAAATAAAAATTAAAAGACCAATGAAAAAGTGCAGGGAACTATGAATATAAATACCCTAACACAAGTTAAAACTGGCATCTTTGCGTTGCAACCATCGAGTTTAAAATAGGAAGTAGGATTTATATATAATAATGTTTGAACATTCTGAATTTAACCCAAATGAAAAAATGAAAATAACAGTCATCGGTACAGGTTACGTCGGTCTTGTTGCAGGTGCATGCCTTGCAGATATGGGTAAT
>CALUXZ010000138.1 GCA_944324875.1 Candidatus Gastranaerophilales bacterium
GACCGTCGCCGTAAGCGTCTCCTCGCCGCCGACTTCCAGCGTAAGCTCGGTTTTGTTCAGCGTTACGCTTTCAACGGCAGTCGTCCTTTCCTCGTCGTTGCAAGCGACAAGTCCGAACATGCAGGCCATGGCGCATATAAGTGCTAAGGCCATGGCAAATAAACCTTTTTTCATTGTTTTGTCCTCCTTGCGGCGTGTAGTAAAAGTACACTTTTACTACATTTTTTTTAATAAATATTTAAGGTTGCGTTTCCATGGCCGTATAACCATCGTAAAACGTTAAAAAAGAGCGGGTATATTTTAATTTCTGTCACCGACGGTTCTTTTCGCTCATGTTTTTAATGCAGCCGTGCAACATCTGTGGCATCAGGTTGTTCAACCGATGAATTTTGTAAAAATTCTCCTTGACAATGTATTTATTAAATAATATAATATTTGTGGAATTAACAATAGCTTGATTGGTTTTATCTATGCGTATAAGTTAAAACAACCTCAAGAAGCAAAACCGTTTCTTATAAGGTCTTTTGTGGATATTATAAACGCTGTAATACACACCGTTGCAGGACTTGCATATATGTATGCAGAGTTAGATGATGAAGCGAGTATTGAAGCCACTTTGTGGTTAAACGATTTCTTGGACAGCATTAAGACAAATAATAATGATATAATCCTTACTGACAAAATAAAAGCTGCTGTTTTGGCACAATATGCAGTTTGGAACGCTGTTTTCGGGCATCTAGATGTGTCAAAAGAATATATCACTAAGGCTTATTTTTTGGCAAAGCAATTTGATACTGCACCAATATATAGTGTACAAGGTATTAAATTTTTTAAAGAAGAAAATATAAGTGCAACTGTATATGACGGTATAGGAAAGACAGCTATGGAAACCGTAGAAAAAATAATTTTTGACGAAGAAACAGAAGCAACGCCGTATAAATATATTCAGAATATTTGGAAGGATTTAAAAAAGGATGAACTCAGATAAAAAAGCCTTTGGTAATAATACAGAAAAAATGAATACATTGATTAGGAAGTTATGTAAAAAAAGCAAGGTTATTGGAGCTAATATCGCATTATTCAACAATGAAACAATACTGTACGATTACAACTATGGTTATGCAAATAAAGAAGATAACTTAAAAAGCACAAATGAAAGCTTATATATGATAGGTTCAAACACAAAACTTTTAACAGCACTTAGTATTTTCAAATTGTTAGAGAATGGTGAGCTTTCATTAGATGATGATATAAAGAAATATATTCCAGAGTTTGAAATTCAATCAACCTTTGAATACGAAAAAATCACTATTGAAAATCTATTGATGCACAGGTCGGGATTGATTGCAGATTTGTACAATTTAATATTAGACCCGTCCAGAGATTATCACGAAGTTATAGATGAATTAAAAAATACATATTTGACTTTCATTCCAGGGCAAGTGTTTTCGTATTCAAATGTCGGGTACACCTTGTTAGGAATTATAATAGAAAGAATATCTGGGCTAAAATACGCTGAGTATATAAAAAGAATAATAGCACAACCGCTTGGTATCAATATTCACTTTCTAAAATGTGATGACGAAAAGAAATCTTTTGCTTCGTGTATGTCCTTAAATTACACCAAATATGGAGAGCCTGTTGAAGAACTAACTACTACAATGTTACCAGCAGGGTCAAATACTTATATGTCTATAAATGACTTTGTTAAGTTAGGTCAGCTTTTTTTGAATAAAGATATAATTCTAAAAAAATCGACTTTTGAATTAATGGAAAAATTAAATGTTCCAGAACAAATTGATAATGATTTGTTTAATGTGGGATATGGCTTAATACACAATAATTATAATTTTGATAAAGCTGTTGGGAAAGTTTTGGGTCACGGTGGTGATACAATTTTTCATCATTCGGTTTTTAACTATATTCCAAGTTTGAATATTGGTATTGTTGCTGTTACAAACAGCGAACAGGGTGCAGCTCTATCAAAAACATTAGCATTAACTATTTTTACCGAGTATTTAAAATCTAAAGGATATGATACAAATTTCTCTGTTGAGCATAAACCTGCTAACATAAATTGCGAAAAATATATCGGAAAATATGTAACAGGAGTAGGTCTGTTAGAAATTGATAAAAACAACAAAGGAGAATTGATTTCGACTGTATCAAAATATCCTGTTAAGTTAATACCGTGCGAAGATGAATTTCTTCAGTGCTATCCTAATAAATGGATTTTAAAATTACCATCCGTTAAAAAAGCGATTAAAGGCATTAGAATAAAAGGTATCAACTATTTCAATAATGAAGTTTTAATTATTGAACAAACATCTTCAAACAACAAAACACTAAACATACTGGGGTGTAGGTATTCTGAAACGCTAATACCAAATACTTTTAAGAACGCCTGCGGTTATTATGAAGTTACCAATATAAAAAGAGAATATATAGACTGTAAAATTTTGTTGAGCGTTGAAGATGATATTTTAAAATTAGAATTTGGTTTGCGTGATTTAAAGATAGTATTTTGTTTAACAGTTATTGACGATAATACCGCTGTTACACAAGGCATAGGAAAATATGCAAAAGAAATAGTCCAAATAAGTAAAGACAAAGACGATGTTTATTTGGCTTATAACGGATTGAACTGTAAAAGAGTAAAGTAGGAAAATATTATGACGAATAAAACAGAATGGATACTTTGTCCCATTTGTAATAGTAAAACTCGTAACAAAATTAGAGATGATACAGTGTTGAAAAACTATCCTCTCTACTGCCCCAAATGCAAACAGGAAA
>CALUXZ010000139.1 GCA_944324875.1 Candidatus Gastranaerophilales bacterium
GAGGTAATTACTATTACAGAACCTGTCATTTATTTTTGCTCCTTTTTAGTTAATTTTAAATAATACGATTGAATCATCAACAATTCTTGCTTCTTCAGGTGTAAATACTGATGATTTTATAATGTAGGGAATATTTGTGCCATCCGGTCGTCTTGAGTAGCAATTTGCAATTCTTAATTGTACAGCATTCATTTTAAGCGCACGAATTTTAGCATCACGATTACCTTTTGCGCCGGCATGCGCTATTGAACCTAAAACGCCCCAAACGGTAATATCTCCTGTTGCTTTTATTTCTGATCCGGGGTGACAATCACCTATAATTACTATGTTTCCGTCAAATTCAAGAATTTGACCCGAGCGTAGCGTTTGCGTTACGTAAATTGTTTGTTTTGAATCTACAATAACAGGCTCATCAGTTGGAGGTGCGTAGTAGTCAACTTCTTCCCAGGTTTGTTTTTCTTCTTCATTTTCGTCATAAGCTTTTTTGTAGGTTTCCATTATTTGTTTGCCGTCTTCGTTAAATTCAATCGGCTTAAATTCTTCAAAACCATCGCTATGTGTTTCTTCTTTGTTTTCTTGTTGGGCAGGGGTATAATTTTCTTTGGATAAATCAAATGCTATTTCTTGAACGGGCTCGTTGTATACTTGTTCATAAAGCTGAGCGTTTATCCCCATATTTTCGCAAATATTTTTGGTTGATTCATTTGGTGTTTCAACATAGTTAAGTTCGGAAGCATAACTTGCTATAAGGGATTGAATAGATAATATTTGAGCCTGATTAAGTACAATATCACCTAATTTTAAACCTATTTTTCTTTCTCTTGCTTCAGGTACTTCAAAAGCGGTACTTACGTTTGTAATTATTTCACCGGTGTTATTACAACTGCTTAAATCTATGACAAATAGTTCATTGTTCATGGCATATCCCTGTTAATCTTCTCAATATCAACATTAGCGTAAATTTGTAAGAATTACAATTAATTATAAAGTCATGTAAAAAAAATTTAAGAAATTATTCTTATTTCGCTTTTTGCGCTAACTTCATCAATGTTCTCAAAAAAGTGTGCTCTAAATTCTTTTTTGGCATTTAGTCCGGTTTTTATAGTGTTTGAGGATGTATAAATTTCTTTTTCAAGAGGATTTTTACTTTTTATAAAAAATTTTTCAACATTTGCAAAAGTATATTCTTCATCAAGCCTTAAGGGTTCACCTGTTTTAGTTATAGTTATAAAATTTATGAGTTCTTTTTTGGGAATATTAAGTTTAGCCCCGTTGAGCAGCAAAGTTTTGTTTATTTTTAAACCGCTGTAATGTAAAAGCGGATTTTTTTCTCTGCTTATGGAGTTAGCAATTAAATTTTCAAGAATAATATCCAATATTTGCTCGCCTGTCATTTTGCTGATTAAAATTTCCGCTTCGTCATCTTTTATGCCGTTTAAAGTGGTAAGAAGGTCAATATTATTAACATTTCCGCCATTTTTTGTAAACAAAGAACCTCTTATTGCACTTGCATTGATTGCAAAAAAATCTGTTTGAGGGTATTTTTTTCTTATTCTGTTTAGTATTGCATCGGTAATAAAATTTGCAAGATAACTGTTTTGATATCTTATTCCTTTTGTGTCAAGTACTTTAGTGTCGTCATTTACGGGTATTGAAAAATTTAGACGCAAATCTTTTGCAAATATTTTTTCAAAAAACTTGTGCATAGCATTTTTTTCTTTTGCTTTTTTTGAATAATAAGAGTGAGCCTGAAGAGAAACTACATTACCATCATCATCAAAACCCAACTTAATGTTTTGCAGTTTTTTAAAGTTCTGAGAAAGCATTGCAATAAGTGTAGTCCCTCTATATTCCTCATAATCTTTGTGTTCATGCGCACCCAAAATGACATTAATTCTTTTTTCTTGTTTCAAAAGTTCTTTTTGGAAAGTTCCGCCAAAGTGGTCTAAAAGAATGACAGCACCTTTAGGATTTACTTTTTTAAACTTATTAATTTCTTCTACTATTAAATTAACAGTATTTTGAACATCTTTTTTTGTTATTGTTGCTTGCGCTTTAGCTACATTATCGATAAAGTCTATTCCAAAAAGGCGTCTGTTATAATATTTCATATTGCCGGACGTCACCCCTAAGAATAGTGCTTTATGAGTTAAATCAGGGTTTTTGTCGTCTTGAATCTCAATTGTATATGATTTTAAAATTTCATTCTGCAAAGATTTTTTTGAATTTTTAAAGTCAACATTGGTTGCCACAACTTGTGCATCCATTTTTCTTATGCAACGTTCAAAATCATAAAATCCTGCATCAAATTCATGATTTCCTACCGTGAAAACTGTTATTGCAGAAGCGCAAAGACGCTTAATTTCTTTTATAAATTTATTTAAAAATATGAGTTGAAAACGCTGGGAGTTGTATTTTGGTTGTGAAAGGTACCCCCTTACATTTCCTGCCATAAACCAGTCACCTGCAATTGCTGTTACATTTTTTACACCGGCTTTATCTTGTAAAAATAAATCTTTTTTGTTTTGTTTAAATATTTCAAAAAAATCGCCAAGGTTTTCAAGTCTTCCGTGTGAGTCCGAAAAACTGTTTATATTAAGCGTTGCGCCTTTAAAATTTATAAAAATCGGATTAATTTTCATTGTATTAATATTAAAACTCGTAAAAAAATTATGCTACAATTTTTTTATGAAAAAAATATTATTTTTTGCGGGGTTATTTTTATTAACATTTTCAAATGCTTTTGCACTTGAAGAATTGCAGGATGTCGGAATTGCAAAATATGCCGTT
>CALUXZ010000140.1 GCA_944324875.1 Candidatus Gastranaerophilales bacterium
CTTATTCTTGGTGAATTTTTTATTAGAAAGAAGAACAAAACAGAGTTTCAATTGGTTAATAAAATTCCTGATAAATATAAACTTTTACATAAAATCCTATTTTGGATGGGGCTCTTTTTTGTTTCACCCCTTGGGTGGTTGAGCGTGGTTTCTTCACATCTGTTTCTTGAGAAATATTTTAACTATTCCGAGTTATTTTTAAGGTTAATAAATTAATCTATAAGTCCACTGCAACCTTTAATCTCCATGGGTTTGCAGAAAATAATCATAAATTTTGTCGATTTTCTCTTTTATTTCACCCCACTGGTTTTTTAGTTCTTTAATGTAGATAATTGAAGCAAAACGTCCTTGGCATTCGTTCATTATTTCTCTGTGTTTTTTCTCTAATGCCTCAGGAGTTATAAAAATTCTCGTTTGTGCGGCAAAAATAATAATTACTATTAAAATAGGTGCAAATTCAAGGTAGTTATCAATATTCATTTTTTGTCCTTTCTAAATAATTGGGAAATAATACTCTACAAGGTAGCTTGCGGCATCAAAAGGGTGTGAGAGGAATTTTAGCTCTTTGTTATTTTTAATTGCCCAATACGTTGGAATATCAATGTTAGAGCCACCTTCACGGTATTTTAAATTGTTCATGTTGTAAATTAATTTTTCGCATTTAGGGTCGATTAAAATTTTTCTCTGTCCATCCATTGACTTTACCATAGAGCAAAAAGCCGCTACTCTGTTTTTAATTGGCGGATTAAATTGCCTTAGGTGAAATTCGACGTTTCTTTTCATTTTTTGTGCAAAAAAGTTGCGAATGAGCATGTAGTTTGTATATTCACTGACACATGTCCGATTATCGCCTGAGGCGTCGCCGTTTATGATGATTTTGCCTTTGTGATAAGGATATCTGCGGGCAAATTCTTCGCAAGTTTGGGTTGTGGTTGTATTCTCCAGCACAATTTCATCAAAAAAGTAGACTTTATGATTATCAATGTGCGCTAAAATCCAACACATTGGATCAACGTTAAAGTCGCAAGAAATGTGCAAGTCACAATAATCTAAATAATTTACCTTTGCAATGTTTTCACTGCTGAAATTTGGTACTACAAGCGGGCAGTTGTCCTCATCAAATTCACCGAGGACATTTCTTTTGTAGTAGCTTTCATCATATGCGCTTTTTAAGTTTTCACAAAAGTCTTTAGGCAGATAAATATTTTCTGTAGATGGTGCAAGAACGAGGCGATAGTTAGGTTTTTTGCTGTCTGCAAAATTTTTGTAAATCCAACCGCGCCTGCTCTGCGGGTTTGTGTGTCCAAAAATCCTGTATTTAAAGTCTTTCCAGTTTTTTCTTTTTTTCTGGCGCATACGCCCTAAAAGCATTTTAAATGTGGCTTCGGGGATGTCTGACATTTCTTCAATTTCAGCAAAACCAAGGTTTAGCGACTTTAGTTTATTTGGTTCGTCAAAGTGCCGAAAAAGAATATTGGAACCGTTTTTAAAGACAATTTTTTGTTGTGATTTTATAAATTGCCAGTCGTTGCCCTCTGTTAGCCCAAAGTGTTCAAAATGTTCAAAATAAGCGTTTAGCGTGGTGTCGCGCACAAGTGAGTAAGTTTGTGCGCCGCAAAGCCCGTTTATACCTGCAAATTTTAGGCATAAAAGGGTGCCCAAAAGCGAGCCGGCCCAGGTTTTACCCGAGCCGAATCCGCCTTGATACACACATACGTCCAGTTCTAAGTTGTGTGGAACTTCAAGAAATTTCTTTTGAGTTTTAAGGAGTTTGTATTTCATTTTTCTTGCCCTCCAAGACGTTTTGTTGCGTTTTTGCCTTTTGAGAGGAATTTTGCGCGTTTTTTTGCGCAATTTGCTCTTGTGTTAAAAGAAATTTTGAAGTATTTTCTACCCCAAGCGTTGCAAGGGTGTATTTAAAGCACTCTTGCCAGTTGATTTTTTGTGCAATTTCAGGAATTTTGGAAAATTCCGAGATTGTTTTTTGAATTTCTTTGAATTTTGAGTTTTTAGCAAAAGTACTTTTTCTGTCTGAATATTTATAAATAAAATTACCTTCACGCACATCTGGCGTGATTTCTACAGTTATTGGTTCACCCTCTTTTATTGTGCTGATTTTTGAATTGCCCATCATAAAGTTTGCGTTTGTGGCTGCTGTTTTTTCTAAAAGCGGCATAATGATTTTTCTGTTTATTGAGTCTATAAACCAGTTTAGGCGCGCACTTTGTCCAGTTGCACTGTAGTTTAATTCAGTTGCAGTGCGCTCTCCTGCCTCTTGTACGCTTCCTGCCATGTTGTCAAAAATGCCTGTGGCATGCTCGATTTGGCTTTTGAAGAATTTAATAAATTCCCACCCGCCAAGCATTGCACTAAAGTTAAGCGGTTGAGGCATTTGTGGTAGCAGTGATGAGTCGTATTCAATAATTTTACCGGGTTTTACTTCTATTTCACCATGGAAAGCGCCTCTGGGGGCTAAAAATGGCGGATTTGAAACAAGTTTATGACCCAATATTTGCGTTTGCATAATTTCGCTTGCAGTGTTTAAAACTGGTACAACAGGCGCCAATGGGCTTAGACCGCGCTTTGTATAGGGGTCTTGAATGATATTTGCGTAAATGTAAGGGCATTCTATATAAGGGTTTGGCTCGATTTGAACGACTGCAAGCCTTCCTACAACTACAATAAGGTAGTTTTTTAGAATTTTTCCTGAGTCAAGTCTGATGTTGCCAAAGAATTTTAAAACTTCAACAAGCCCGTCTGAGATGCCTGTTGTGT
>CALUXZ010000141.1 GCA_944324875.1 Candidatus Gastranaerophilales bacterium
AAGTTTTTGAGCACATTTTCATTTAAGTCAGAACTTATAAAGACACTTAAAACTTCTGCGTCTTTTATTTCTTCACTTAAAGCAAAGTGTGAGTTTAGAGATTCTTTTATAAAAATATAAGAGTAGTCTTTTGGAATATTGTTATGAAGATAGTTTTCTTCATAAGATTGAACATCAAAAAATACAGCTTTCATAACTGTATTTTATTTAGTTTCCTGATATTCTAAATTACCTGACTGAATAGGCTTGTCGGCTAGAATTTTTTCATTTACGAGGGACGGTTTTTTTATTTTTAAAGAGTCAAGAAATTTATTCATTTTCTTATAATCAAATTCATCTTCCCACCTTGCAACAACTGTTGTTGCTACGCAGTTGCCTACAAGATTTACCGTTGTTCTTCCCATATCAAGTATTTGGTCAATTCCAAGCAGTATAGCAACCCCTTCAACAGGCAGTCCGAATGTATGCAGTGTGCCTGTCAGAACAACAAGGGCAACTCTCGGAACTCCTGCTACACCTTTTGAAGTCAGCATTAAGGTGAGCATTATTAATATTTGTTGATTAAGACTTAAGTCTATACCTGCAACTTGTGCGCAAAAAAGTGTTGTAAGAGTGAGATAAAGTGTTGACCCGTCAAGGTTAAAAGTGTATCCTGTGGGCATTACAAAGCTTACAATGTTTTTTGGAACTCCAAATTTTTCCATTGCATCCATTGCCTTAGGTAATGCAGCTTCCGAGCTTGCAGTTGAAAAAGCAAGCAGCGCAGGGTCTTTTATGGCTTTTATTATGCCGCCAAAGGGTATTTTTATTATTTTGCAGACAATAACAAGAGTTATCAGTACAAAAACTATAAGCGATAAGTATGTAACCCCTATCAGTTTTGCATAATTAACAAGAATACCAATACCGTTTTTGCCTATTGTAGCTGAAATTGCTCCAAAAATACCCATTGGTGCAAAGTACATGACGTACTCTGTAAACTTAAACATTATATCGCACGTGCTCTGCATAAAATCAAGCACGGGACGGGCTTTTTGGCCCACTGCACAAATTGCAAGAGAAAAGAAAATAGCAAAAACAACAATCTGTAAAAGGCTTCCCTCTGCAAGTGCTTTAAAAATACTTGTGGGTACGAGGTCTAAGAGCATATGAGAAAATGAATGGTCAACTTTTACCGCTTGCATTTCATTGACGGCATCCATTGCAATGGTGCTTAAGTCGATATTAAAGCCGGAGCCTGGTTTTAGGATGTTTGCCATAATAAGACCTATTGCAAGGGCCAAGGTTGTTGCAATTTCAAAATAAATTATTGCCTTCAGACCTATTTTGCCAAGGTTTTTTACATCCCCGTGTCCTGCAATACCTACAACAAGGGTTGCAAAGATGAGCGGAGCAATTATCATTTTTATCATTTTCAAGAAAACATCAGCCAGAGGCTGCATTTTTGCTGCCCAATCAGGTGCAAGCCAGCCAAAGAGTATGCCTGCAAAAAGCGCTAAAAATATAAAGGTTGTAAGCCTTGAATTTTTCAAGTTTTCTCTCCGAATTAAAATGGAAAAATTGCCTGATTACAATTGTAATACAAAAATTTAAAATTTTGCGCTCTTTATATATTCTTTACTTTATCTAAAAGCTCATTATATACATCAATTGTTGTTTTACAGATTTTTAGTTCTCTTCTTACAAGGGAGTGTATTGTTTCCGAAAAACATCTTAAAAGTGCCATATCAAGCCCTTTTTCTCCGGGGTTGTCGGTTAGGATTTTTTTAATTTCATCCGAGTAATTTTTATCCCTTGTGTAGCTTTCTATCTTGTCGGCAAGAAAAATTATTTTCTCAAAAAGGTTCATATTTACTTTGCCTATTGTATGACAGCGAATGGCATCAATAATTTCCTTATCTTCTATACCATAAATTGTCTTTGCAAAATAAGCGCCGACAGGAGCGTGGAGGGTTTTGTAGTTTTGAAGTTCGCCCTCATCAACATCTTTCAGTTCTTCTTTTATAATTTTTAAAAGTTCATCATTAGGTTTGCACTTGGCACAATCGTGCAAAAGTCCTGCAAGAAATGCTTTTTGTTCATCTAAACCATACATCTTGGCAAGCTCTATGGCGCAGTGAGCACACCCCAGTGTATGTTTAAATCTCTCCTCGCTCAGGCACTCCTTGAGCCTGTTTTCTATATAATCCATGTTCATAAATATACTCCTGTGTACTTGGCTCTATTAAGCCGTCTGTGCTTTGGTTGTTGTAGAGCTTCTCTCTAATCATATTTGATGATACATCAATAAAATCAATATCTGCAATTTTAAAATTCCAGCCGCGCTCTTTTAAATGTTTGAGCGGTTTTTCTAAATCACCCTCACAGTGTCTTTTTGTGATTATAAAATTAACATTTTCTTTCAAAATTTGCGGATTTTTCCAGCTTTCAATTTTAAAGAAAGAATCATAACCCATGATGAAATTTATCTTGTCGGTTTTATCCCCTTTTTTTAGTTCTAGAACTGTATTGTAACTGTAGCTTGGTATGGGCAGAAAAAACTCAATGTCGCTTACATTATTTTTGCCTGCTGCAAGCTGCGCCATTTTTAATCTGTCATAGGGTGTAGTGTCAGGAACTTTATGCGGCGGGGCGTATGCCACAACAAAAATAACACTTTCAAAATTAAACTGCTCGCGCACCTTGCGGGCAATTTCTAGGTGTCCTTTGTGTATGGGGTTAAATGTTCCAAAAAAATAGCATTTCATAATCTTTTTAATTATATTACAATATTT
>CALUXZ010000142.1 GCA_944324875.1 Candidatus Gastranaerophilales bacterium
TTTAATTAGTTGTACAATTGGATTTTTTTAAAAACTTCATTAAAATCTAAGCAAATGAAAAATTATTACGATATCTTAGAAATTTCGCCAAGCGCAACAAAAGATGAGATAAAATCTGCTTTTAGAAAAAAAGCACGTAAATATCATCCGGATGTTAATCATACCATTGAAGCAGAGATAATTTTTAAACAAGTTAACCTTGCCGCAAAAACTCTTTTGGATGATAATATGCGCTCTCAGTATGATTTTGCTTATGGATTTAACCAAAAGAAAAAAGAAAACAAGCAAAATAAATATCAAAATGCAGGTTATACTTATACAAAGGCAAATGAAGCCTATAAAAAACAAAACGATTTTGTAAAAAATTTCTATGAGTTTTTTAAAGAAACTCAAAAAACAGTTAAAACGCCTAAAAAAATTGATGGTGAAGATATAATAACCAACGTTACCATAACTTATGATGAGGCAATCAGCGGTACAAGTCGAAAAGTAAACATTTTGCAAAGTGAAAAGTGTCCAAAGTGTTTCGGTGCAAAATTTATAAATGGTGCAAAATGCACATTTTGCGATGGCAAAGGCGAAAAAACAAGTTATAAAAAAATTAATGTAAAAATACCTTCCGGCATTAAAGACATGGCAAAAATAAGGGTAAAAAATGAAGGCGAAGAAGGCAAATTTGGCGGTAAAAACGGCGATTTGTATTTAATTGTGCACATTGAAAAAAATGCTGCGTTTAAAAGTTTAGATGGTCTTGCTTACCTTGAAATTCCAATTAATCCTTATGAGGCAGTATTGGGTGCACAAATTAAAATCCCTGTACCGGATTGTGGCACAAAAGTTTTAAAAATTCCCCCAAAAACAAGAACTAATACTACTTTTAAGCTTATGGAAAGCGGTTTTTTAAATGCGCAAACAAATAAGCGTGATCCGCTTATGGTAAAAGTATTTATTGACATATCACCTTGTATGAGAGATAAAGAAATTGAGATGTATCGCATTATTTCTGATGAAAATTGTGATAATTTAAGAGAAAATCTTTATGACAGACAAAATTAAAATAAAAGAAATATTTGATTCCATACAGGGTGAAGGTCCTTATGTCGGCGAAAAACAGCTTTTTGTGCGTACGACAAAATGTAATTTAAATTGCAAATATTGTGATACGGATTTTTTGTGTGATGAAAATTCAAAAGAGTATAATTTTGATGAATTTTTTGAAATTTTAAAGTCGAGTGATGCTCAGACAGTTAGTTTTACAGGTGGAGAACCGCTTTTAGAGGCAGATTTTTTATTTGAATTTTTTAAGAGGTATAAAAACAGGCTAAATAAAAAAATATACCTTGAAACAAATGGTACAAATGCTAAAAATCTTAAAAAAATTATAAATTATGTTGATGTTGTCTCTATGGATATAAAGTTAAAAAGCGCAACAGGACTTGAATTTAGCCTTATAACTTTTGACGATTTTATAAATATTGCAAAAGAAAAAGAAGTTTTTGCAAAAGTTGTTTTTGATGAAAATATTTCAAATTCTGAAATTACAGAAGTTACAACTTTAGCAAAGAAATATGGTATTTTGCTTATTTTGCAGCCTAAAATGCCTATTAGCAGCACTTTAAATATTGATGAAATATTTGAAAAATTTTATTCAAAATACAAAAATGTCCGGCTTATTCCTCAAGTACATAAATTTTTAAATGTTCGCTAGAGGTTAATTTTAGGTATTGAGCCTAAAAGCAGTTTTGTGTAGTCGTCTTTTGGGTTTTCAAAAATTTCATCAGTCAAACCCTCCTCAACAATAATGCCACGATTTAATATTGCAATTCTATTGCTTATATATTTCACAATATTTAAATCATGTGAAATGAACAAAAAAGTCAGGTTTAATTTGTCTTTTAACTCTATTAAAAGATTAATAATTTGCGCTGCAATACTGACATCAAGTGCTGAAATAGGCTCGTCCGCCACAATAAATTCAGGTTTTAAGACAAGAGCTCGAGCAATTGCAACTCTTTGCCTTTGCCCTCCTGAAAATTCATGAGGATATTTTTTTAAGTCATTTTGATTTAAACCGCACATAGAAATGGTTTCAAGCACCCTTTCTTTTATATTTTTTTCTTTATGTATTTTAAGGGGTTCTTCAAGTATTTCTTTTATTTTCATTTTAGGATTTAGGCTTGAATAAGGGTTTTGAAAAATCATTTGGGCAGATTTTCTAAAGGCTTTTGTTTGTTTTTTGTTGTAATTTAAAATGTTTTCGCCTTTAAAAAAAATCTCGCCAGAGGTTGCATCTAAAAGTTTTAAAATGCAATTGCCCAATGTTGACTTACCGCAGCCTGATTCGCCCACAAGGGCAAGAATTTCACCTTTTTTAATTTCTAAATTTATTCCTTTGAGCGCACAAACAGGCTCTTTTTTTGCGCTAAAGAGCCCGTTGTTTTCGCTGTAAGTTTTATATAGGTCTTTTATCTCAATTAAATTTTCCACAAAATTGATTGTAGCATATTTTTTATCTCATTACATTGCTAATGTAAGTAATCCTTAAGGCTTTTTGCTTCCTGCGAACGTCTGAGTTTTTTTAGTGCTTCGCATTCAATTTGTCGTATTCTTTCTTTTGAGAAACCTAAAATTTTCCCCAACTCCTCTAATGTTTTTGTTTTTCGCCCCCCTAAACCAAAACGGTTTAAGATAATAAATCTCTCTTTCTGATTTAAAATGTCTAAAATATTTA
>CALUXZ010000143.1 GCA_944324875.1 Candidatus Gastranaerophilales bacterium
CGCTACAGGGCAGGAGAAATAACCGCAGAAAAACTTTGTGAAATGGAACACTACGCATGCCCGACTTTTGGCGCATGCCAAGGATTATACACCGCAAACACTCTTGCATGTTTAACTGAAGTTATGGGAATGAGCCTAGAAGGTTGCGCAACTGCTTCTGCTGTAAGCTCTAAAAAGCGTCGTATTGCTTTTGATTCCGGCTATACGGTCGTGGATTTGGTAAGAGAAAATATTTGTCCAAAAGATATTATTACCAGAGATTCCCTAAGAAACGCAATTATTGTAGATTTAGCACTTGGCGGCTCAACAAATTCTATTTTGCACTTGCTTGCAATTGCAAACAGTGCAAGAATTAATTTAACACTTGATGATTTTGAAGAATTAAGCTTTAAAATTCCACAAATTATTAAACTTGACCCCTCATCAACCCTTACAATGACTGATTTAGACAACGCAGGCGGTATTTCAGGCGCACTTAAAACAATTTGGGGGCACAGCGATGAGCTTAAAAATACTATAAATTTAGTTGGTCAAACAGTTGAACAACGTGCAAAAAGCGCATGGGTGGATAGCAATATTATTAAACCCTTTGACAATCCTATAACCAAAAACCCCGGTCTTGCAATACTCCATGGCAATTTAGCCCCATTAGGTGCGGTTGTTAAAATCTCGGGTGTAGATGAAAGTGTCTTTGAATTTGAAGGCACAGCACGTGTTTACGAGCGTGAAGAAGACGCTATGAAAGGCATTGAAACAGATGAAGTCGTTGCAGGCGATGTTGTAGTTATTAGAAACGAAGGTCCAAAAGGCGGCCCGGGAATGCGCGAAATGCTTGCTCCCACATCGCTTTTAGTAGGCAAAGGGCTTGGAAAATCTTGCGCTTTAATTACTGATGGCAGATTTTCAGGCGGTACAAGAGGCTTATGCATTGGTCATATTTGCCCTGAAGCTCCTGAGGGCGGTATTATAGGGCTTATTAAAACAGGCGATAAAATTAAAATTGATATAAACAAAAGAACAATTGATTTAATAGTGTCTGAAGAAGAACTGGCACAAAGAAGAAAAGACTTTGTACCTGTTAAAAAAGAAGTCCCGAGAGGCTTTTTAAGCAAATATGCAAAAACCGTAAAAGGTGCAAATGTAGGGGCAATAACAGATTAAATAATAAAAAACGGGGCTAGACTAAACTGCGCCCCGTTTTATTTTACTTTTTTGAAAAGCTATGACGTTTTTTGTATAAAACAATGAAAAATATAACAATAACTGCAGTTGCGCCAAGTATTATAAGTTCCAAATGGTCTTTTATTTCTTCTCCAAAGAGCATAAGCACAATGCTTACTATAAAAAAGCGCATACCACGACCAATTATCGATGAGAGCGTAAAAGCAAGCAAATTCATATTTAAAATACCGCTTGCAATTGTAAAAACTTTATAAGGAATGGGGGTAAAAGCCGCAAAAAACACCGCATGCACACCCCATTTATTGTATAGTGCTTCAACTTCATTAAATTTTTGCAGTGCATTTTTTAGTTGTTTTCTTTTTTGAGCACCTTTTTTATTTGAAAGAGCGGTTAAAATCCAAATAAAAACAGGTCTTCCGCCAAATTTACCAATCCAGTAGCCCACCATACCGCCAAAAGCTGAGGCTATTGTGCAAATAAGCGCATAGTAAAGCGCACGCTCAGGCTTTGCTAAATCCATTGCAATAAGCAAAAAATCAGGAGGCGGAACAAGGAAAAAGCTCTCTATGAAAGAATTTAGCGCAAGCCCCAATGTCCCCAGACTTTGAAAATACGTATCCATCGCACTAAAAATTTGCATTATACCCTCTCTTTAAAAAACTCGTCAACTTCTCTTGAAATTCTACCGCTCTTAAGCGCTGTTGCACGCACTGTTGCGCTTGTGCAAAGCTTTTGAGTGTCCTCGATATAAATTTCCTGTAAAAAAGTTACTGTTGTTTTAGTTAAATCAATTATTTTTGTCCTTAAAACGCACTCATCCATTAGCTTTGCACTGAATTTATACTTGATATCCAGCTCTATTACAGGCATAATGACATCTTGCTCTTTTTGCAATTTGTCAATTTTTATACCATAGTCCTCTAAAAGCTCAACTCTGCCCATTTCCATATATCTTAAATATGAACCATGCCACATAACTCCATAGGCGTCAGTGTCTGCATATTGGACTTTAAAGCGCATTATATTTTCAATCATTTTTTATCCTCATACTTTTGATAAGTTACAAATGACGGCGGTTTTATAACTGTTCTTACAACAATTTGTTTTTCTTTTCCAAGACCTGTAACGGTAACTGTTTGAAGTTCATCATCAGATTGCACTATAACACTTCCTGACTGTGGATTTTCAATAACATAAGCCGGAAGTTTTTTGTTAAAAGGGTTTTTGCTCAAAGTGTTTAGTTCATCTGCCGTTTTTTTTGCAACAATTGAAGCCTTTTCTTTTTTATTAAGTGCAAAATTAGAAAGTGTTTTTGAGGTAAAAACTGCAGCGTTAGCCACCACTTTTGCCTCTTTTTTCTTATCCAAACCACCTGTTAAATAAGGCATAAGATACAAGCCTATGCACAAAACAAGAATTATAATAACTGCGATTTCAATTTTTGCAACTTTATTCATTTA
>CALUXZ010000144.1 GCA_944324875.1 Candidatus Gastranaerophilales bacterium
GGTCTTGCTGAAGCAACAGCAATTTATGCTTTGTTTATAGCACTTCAACTTTTGGGTTAATTAGAAAGGCAAGTCTTAAAAAATGGAATTCAACGGCACTTTTATAGTTGCATTCATAAGCTTTATAATTTTTACATTTATAATGAATATCATTTTATACAAACCAATTAATGATATCGTTGAAAAACGTAAAAAATATATTGACGATAATTATGATGAAGCAAAAAATAATGCCCAAAAAACAAAAGCCATTTTACAAGACAGAAAAGATAAACTCTCAAAAGCAAAATTTGATGCTAAAGAACAAGTCGATAAAGAAGTAAATTCGGCTAAAAATAAAAAAGATGAAATTACATCTAATGCAAAAAAACAAGCCAAGGAAAACATCGAAGCACAAAAATTGCAAACACTAAGTGAAAGTAATCAGGCAAAAGATGCCCTAAAAGGCGAGATTAAAGGTCTTGCGCAATTAATTAGCGACAAATTCTTAAATCCTGATGAAAAAATTACAGAAGTTGACAATGCCATTGTTGACAAAATAATGCAGGAATAATTCTATGGAAATATGGACACTCATTGTAAAATCGAATGCTTTTAACTTTTTAATCCTTTTAGGATTAATAATTTTTGCAATTAAATTTTTTAAGGTTGGGAGTCTTATAGAAAAAGCCTGTATAAAGGTAAAAGAAAACGTTGAAAGTTCAGATTTAGAAAGAGAAAACTCTCAAAAAGAACTTAAAGTAGCTAATGAAACCGCAAAAAATATCGCAAATGAAGTAAAAGAAATTTTTGACAATGCACAAAAAAGCGCCAAACTAATAGGCGAGAAAATAATGCAAGATGCAAATACGCAAGTTAAAAGCATTGAGCAAAACGCAAAAAAAGCAATAGAATCTGAAGGTAAAAAAATCGCTCTAAATCTTACACAAAAGACTGCACTTGCATCTTTAGAAGTTGCAAAAAGTCATATTATAAACACATTAGAGCAAAAACCTCAATACCATAATGATTTTATACAAAAAAGCATAGATGAACTCGACAGGTTAAAAACCAATGAATAAAAGCGAAAATCAATCAATAGCAACAAGATATGCAAAATCTTTAATCGGGCTGAATAATGAAAACAAGCTCGACAACAGCGTTATATACCAAAATCTTGAAAATATAAGAATAATTTTAAGTTCGTCTGAGGAATTGTATCAGGCACTTATTAACCCGATAATTTCAGCTAACGACAAAGAAGCAGTCATTGATGCCATTTTTATCAATGATACAAACGAAATAATCAGAAATTTCTTAAAACTGCTCGTCAGAAAAAATCGTTTTGATTTAATTTTTGAAATAATAAAAATCTATAACAATTTACTGGATAAAATAAATAACATTTCAAAAGTTGAAATCATATCTGCAATTGAGCTTGATGATAATTATAAAGAACAAATAAAAAATAAATTATCGCAAATATTAAACAAAGAAATAATCATAAACTACAATGTAAAGGATGAAATTATAGCAGGTCTTGTCTATAAGATGGGCGATGATGTCTTTGATACATCTGTTAGTGGAAAAATAAATAAATTTAAAAACGCAATAATAAAATAAGAGGAAATAATATGGTAGCAATTAAACCGGATGAAATCAGTTCTATTATTCGAGAAAAGATTCAAAACTTTGAATCTGTAACCGAAGTTTCAAACGTCGGAACCGTTCTTGAAATATCAGACGGTATTTCTCGTATATATGGACTTAAAAATGTTATGGCATCAGAACTTGTTGAATTTCAAGACGGAGAAGGAACACTTGGTATTACTTTAAACCTTGAAGAAGATAACGTTGGTGTCGTAATCTTAGGTGAATATACAAAAATTAAAGAGGGTATGCAAGTTAAATCAACCGGAAGAATCGCTTCAATTCCCGTTGGTGAAGGACTTATAGGAAGAATTATAGACCCGACAGGTAAACCAATCGATGGCAAAGGCGATATTGAAAGCACAAAAACAAGACCTATTGAGCGTGTTGCCCCGGGTATTATTACAAGAAAATCAGTTCATCAACCTCTACAAACAGGTCTAACTGCAATTGATGCGCTAACACCAATAGGCAGAGGTCAAAGGGAATTAATTATTGGCGACAGACAAACAGGTAAAACAGCTATTGCAATAGATACAATACTAAACCAAAAAGGGCAAAATGTAATATGTATTTACGTTGCCATAGGTCAAAAAACTTCAACTGTAGCGCAGTTAGCAAAAACTCTTGAAGAACACGGCGCTATGGAATATACAATAATTGTTTCAGCTGCAGCAAATGAAAGTGCACCGTTACAGTATATTGCACCTTTTGCAGGTTGCGCTGTCGGCGAAGAATTCTTGGAACAAGGAAAAGATGTACTTATTGTATATGACGATTTAACAAAACACGCACAGGCATACCGTGCAATGAGTTTGCTTTTAAGAAGACCACCGGGACGTGAAGCATATCCAGGAGATGTTTTCTATCTTCACTCAAGATTATTGGAAAGAGCTTGTAAATTATCAGATGAACTTGGCGGCGGCTCAATCACAGCTTTGCCAATTATCGAAACACAAGCAGGGGACGTTTCGGCATACATTCCGACAAATGTAATTTCAAT
>CALUXZ010000145.1 GCA_944324875.1 Candidatus Gastranaerophilales bacterium
TTTTAAAATCACTCAACTGTATTAAGTATCTCGCCCGCTCGTGCAACAATGTCAAAGTGTTGACTAACGAGCTTTCTCGCTCGTGCCCTTATTTGATTTCGCTCGTCCTTACAAGCTAGGTAATGAGTAATTTTTTCAATTAAATCATGCTCATTTTCATATTGAACAACAACATTTTCTAAACCTAAAGATTTTATATCTTCTCTTTTATCGCACAACAAAAAACCTTTAGAGGCAAGCACCTCAAAGGTTCTATAGTTAAGGGAATTATCCCCTTGCAAATTTATGTTTAAATTAATTTTAGATGAATTATAAATCTTTGAAAGTTCCTCTTGACTCTCAACAAAACCGCAAAAGCACTTTTTATATTTTTTTATTTCCTCATCATTTAAAAATCGCTTCATACCTTCAATGCTATTTTCAAAATGCTTAGGGTAAGAAAAAATTTTAAGCTTATCAGGGAAATTTTTTACAATTGCACTTAAAATTTTCTGTCTTTCATCACTTAAAGGACGCCCTAAAAAAGTTATGTCATATTTTTCCTCAAGCTCAAAATCCCTATAAACACTGCAATCCACACAAATTGGAAAATAAGAAGATTTAACACCTTTAAAATCTTGGACAAATTTTTTATCCCAAAAAACAAGCTCTAAATTATTTTTGTGCAACTTGCAAAACTCAAAAAACTTTTCTTTTAGGTCAAATTGCCCACTGTGAGCATAATTTAAGGATGGATTATCTGCAAAATAATGTATTAACTTGACTTTTGGATTAATTGAGAGGATTTTTTGTACATTTAAAAACGCATTTTCGCTCACCATATAACCATAGTCGTAAGAGAGAACATAGTTATAATTTTGAGCATTATTCAACTCTCTTACATCAACAAAAGAAACGCTGTGCCCGCTTGCTTCAAAACCCTTTTTAAAGCCTCGCATAATGAGCTCTCCTGCTATACTTATTGGTGATATGATTAAAATATTTGCCAATTTATTCCTCAAATTTATATAAAAAAATTGAGCCTCGATTTGAGGCTCAATAAAGTGTTCTTTTCGATCTTATTCGTTAGCTTCACTTGCCTCAACTTGCGCCTCGTCAGCTGCCGCAGCTTCTGCCGCCGCTGCCGCTTCAGCTTCTTTTTGAGCTTCAAGTTTGGCTTGAGCTTTTTTAGATAATTTTACAGTTTCTTTTTTGTTATAAATTAATTTACCTTCTTCATCACAATTTTTCATAAGGTATGTAACAGTAGCTGTAGGTTGAGCACCTTTTTTAACCCATTCTTGTGCTGAAGCTAAATTTAATTTCATTTCTTTTGTTTTAGGATTGTAGTGACCTAATTCTTCGATAGGTGCACCTTCTCTTTTGCAACGACCGTCAATAACAACGATACGGTATGTAGGATTCTTTTTATAACCTAATCTTTTAAGTCTAATCTTAACCACTTCTTTTACTTTTCTCCTTAGTCATTAATCAGTTATATAGTAATCAAAACACAAGCATAATTTATTTGCAAGCAAATTTCACAAAAATGCTTGACATTTTAAAAAAAATTTATCTAAATCTTCCGCCTTTTGGCATTTTGCCATATAGTGCCGATTTTCCGCCCTTTTTAAAAGTATTTTTAAGCGCACCAAAGCCCTGCATCATTTTTCTCATTTGTTCAAATTGCGAAACAAATATATTTAGCTCACTTAATTCCATGCCTGCGCCTCGAGCTATTCTTTTTTTTCTTGATGCGTTTAATAAATCAGGGTTTTTTCGCTCCTGTGGTGTCATAGAGGATATAAACACCTCCATTTTTTTAAACTGTTTTTCCCCTTCATGAGAAATTTTTTGCCTATCGTCTTTATTTAACCCGGGGATTGGCAACATGCCTAAAATACCGTCAAATGAGCCAAGCATTTTAATTTGTTTTTGAATTTTTAAGAAATCTTCAAAACTAAACTGCGCTTTTAAAAACTTCTCCTCAAGTTTTTTTGCTTCTTCAACATCAATATTTTTTTGCGCTTTTTCAACAAGAGAAACAATATCGCCCATTCCTAAAATGCGAGATGCCATTCTATCAGGGTAAAAATCCTCTAAAGGTTCAATTTTTTCACCCATGCCTACAAGCTTAATTGCCTTGCCTGTTGAATAAACAACACTGAGCGCACAACCGCCTTTTGTATCGCCATCAAGCTTTGTTAAAATAATACCTGTAATACCTAATTGCTCATCAAAGTTTTTTGCAACATCAATTGCCTCTTGACCTGTCATAGAGTCAATTACAAGCAATTTTTCATTAAGCGGGTACATCCTCTCAATAAGCAAAAGCTCTGCCATCATAGATGTATCAATCTGCAAACGCCCTGCAGTATCAAGAATTAAAACCGTATTTTGATTTTCTTTTGCGTATTTTATTGCCTCATCAACAATTTTTCTTACATCTTTTTCATTTTCCAAAGAAAAGAAATCAAGGTTATTTTCGCTACACAAGGTTTTTAATTGCAAAATTGCAGCAGGTCTGTATACATCGCATGCAACAAGCAAAGGCTTTTTACCTTCTTTTTTAAGTTTTAAACCCAACTTTGCGCTGCTTGTAGTTTTACCTGAACCCTGAAGCCCCAGCATCATAATAAAAGA
>CALUXZ010000146.1 GCA_944324875.1 Candidatus Gastranaerophilales bacterium
GCGTTTTTTCTTCTGTTAAATTTAAAGTTTCTGATTAAAATTTTAATATTTCCATCGTACTTAAAAGCACAAAAGATATTAACACCCTCGATTTTTTTCTGTGCAAAAGGTGAGAGGTTTTGCACAGATTTTAAACAGTTTTTACACAGAATTTCATTAGTTTTTGAACAGCCGCAGACAACACATTTTTGTTTGTAAATTAAATCTGCGAACTGTTCAAAAAAATATTTAATCATTATTTACCAATTATTCCATCTAGTGGTGATGATGCGCTTGCATAGGCTTTTTTAGGAATTCTGCCTGCTTCATAAGCACATCTTCCTGCCATAACTCCGTATTTAAAAGCTTCCGCCATTTTTACGGGGTCGTCCGCTTTAGCTATTGCAGTGTTAATAAGGCAAAAATCAGCTCCTGCCTCCATTACAAGCGAAGCATCAGAAGGAACACCAATTCCGGCGTCAACCACAACCGGAATATTTGCCTGCTCGATTATAATTTTAATATTTTCAAGAGTTTTTACACCTTGACCTGTACCAATTGGGCTTGCAAGTGGCATAACCGTTGCACAACCTACTTCTTCAAGTCTTTTTGCTAAAATCGGGTCTGCGTTAATGTAAGGTAAAACCGTAAAACCTTCATCAACCAATTGTTTTGCAGCTTCAAGAGTTGCAATAGGGTCAGGGAGAAGAAATTTCGGATCAGGTATAACTTCAAGCTTAATCCAATTGTTTATTCCCATTGCACGTGAAAGCCTTGCAACACGCAGTGCTTCATCAACTGTCGAGCACCCTGCGGTATTTGGCAAAAGCCAGTATTTATTTGTGTCAATGTAGTCCATTAGACCAACGTGCCCTTGTGCCTTGTCGTTTACCCTTCTTATTGCAACAGTTACAATTTCAGCACCTGAGGCTAAATGTGCCTTTTGCATTGTTTCAAAATCGTCGAATTTGCCTGTACCAACCATTAAACGGGAACTAAATTCCTTGTCGCCAATTTTAATTTTATCCATTTTTTTATCCTCCCGTCTTAATTTTAAGTCAAAAATAATTTTTTGTTATAGTATATAATTATGAAAACAATATTTGAAAAAGATAAAAAATTAAACGCAAAACCGTTTTTAAATAAAGAAATTGAGTTTAACAAAAGAACAACACCCTTGAATTTGCCTGATACAACTGAATTAGAGGTTATGAGGCATTATAAAGAATTATCTGATAGAAATTTTTGCATAGAAAAAGGTTTTTACCCTTTGGGCTCTTGCAC
Source organism: Candidatus Gastranaerophilales bacterium (assembly GCA_944324875.1). Classification (GTDB taxonomy): domain Bacteria; phylum Cyanobacteriota; class Vampirovibrionia; order Gastranaerophilales; family Gastranaerophilaceae; genus Galligastranaerophilus. The sequence goes on from CALUXZ010000146.1 coordinate 1,264, forward strand.
AATGAAATACAATCCCCGTGCAAACGAGCTGACAGCAAGATTTGAGGACTTTTTAAATCTTCATCCAATGCAAAATGATGAGGATTGCCAGGGTGCGCTTGAGTTAATGTATGATTTAGAGCAAGCTCTAAAAATTATAACAGGAATGGATGCAATAACCCTGCAACCATGCGCCGGTGCGCATGGCGAATTTTGCGCAATGAATATTGTTAAAAAGTATTTTGAAAACGATAAAAAAAGAAAAAAAGTTATAATCCCTGATAATGCCCATGGAACAAACCCTATGAGCGCCAAAATGAACGGATTTGACTGTGTTGAAGTTAAATCCGACGAACACGGCGGTGTGGATTTTGAAGCACTAAAAATCCTAATTAATACTCATGGAGATGAAATTGCCGCTATTATGATGACAAACCCCAATACTTTAGGGCTTTTTGATGAAAACATTTTAAAAATTTCAGAATTAATGCACAAAAACGGCTCGCTTTTATACTATGACGGAGCAAACCTAAATGCTGTTATGGGACATACAAACCCGCGCCTTATGGGTTTTGATATTGTTCACCTTAACTTACACAAAACATTTTCAACTCCTCATGGCGGCGGTGGCCCGGGGGCAGGTCCTGTTGGCGTTGTGGCAGAACTTGAAAAGTTTTTGCCGGTGCCAAGGGTAAAATTTGATGGTAAAAAATATTATAGAGATTATAAAAACCCTAATACAATAGGCAAAGTAAGCACATTTTGCGGTAATTTTTCTGTTTTTGTGCGTGCTTACACTTATATTTTAATGATGGGCAACAAGCTTAAAAATGCAAGTTCTGACGCTGTTTTAGCGGCAAATTATATAAAAGAAAAACTTAAAAAATATTATATGTTGCCATATAATCGCTCTTGTATGCATGAGTTTGTATTATCAGGAGATTTGCAAAAAGAAAAAGGTGTTTCAACCCTTATGATGGCAAAAAGGCTTATGGATTCTAATTGTCATCCTCCGACGGTTTATTTTCCTTTAATTGTGCATGAGGCAATGATGATTGAGCCTTGCGAAAGTGAAACAAAAGAGGTTTTGGATAATTTTATTCAAACAATGATTGAAATAGCTAAAGAAGTTGAAAACGAACCGCAAAAATTTGAACAATATCCGACAAAAACACCTGTTTTAAGAGCAGATGAAACGCTTGCGGCAAGACATTTGAACACTAAATATGAATTTAACAACCAATGATTTTAATTACAATTTGCCTGAAGAATTGATTGCGCAATATCCGCTAAAAAAGCGTGAAAATGCGCGCATGATGGTGCTTGAGCGAAAAAATCAAACAATAGAGCACAAACACTTTTATGACATTGTTGATTT
>CALUXZ010000147.1 GCA_944324875.1 Candidatus Gastranaerophilales bacterium
AGACTTGCAACAGGTTCGATACCCGTACTAAAAAAGCACCCGAAGGTGCTAATTTTAAAATGGCGGGGACGACGGGTATCGAACCCGCGACCTCATGCGTGACAGGCATGCACTCTAACCAGCTGAGCTACGCCCCCAAACCATTAAATCTATTCAATTTTCAACTATACTTCAGGGGCTACTCAGCTGGCAATTTATGTGGACAAGCCACTTGCCTCGGCGGAGCCTCGTCAAATGAGCTACGCCCCCAAACCATTAAATCTATTCAATTTTCAACTATACTTCAGGGGCTACTCAGCTGGCAATTTATGTGGACAAGCCACTTGCCTCGGCGGAGCCTCGTCAAATGAGCTACGCCCCCAAACCATTAAATCTATTCAATTTTCAACTTTAATTATAGTTTATTATCAAATAAATAAATCAACTATTCAGCGTAAACACTGACTTGTTTTCTTGTTCTTCTGTATGGTTCAAATTTTACTACACCATCAATCATAGCAAAAAGTGTATCATCAGAACCTCTGCCAACATTCACACCTGGGTGAATTTTTGTGCCACGTTGTCTAACAAGGATATTTCCTGCAAGCACATTTTCATTGGCAAATTTTTTAACGCCTAATCTCTTACTTTCGCTATCGCGTCCGTTTTTGGATGAACCTACGCCCTTCTTATGTGCCATTATTCTTCTCCTTCGGTTTCAGCAGCTTTTGTTTTGCCTGCTTTTGTATTGATTTTGTTAATCATTACTCTTGTAAATTGTTGTCTGTGTCCTTGTTTTTTTCTATACCCTTTTTTAGGACGTTGCTTATAAACAATTACTTTTTTTGCTTTGTCATGTTTTACAATTGTACCGTCAACAGTTGCATTTTGTACATAAGGTTGACCAACTTTTGATTTTTTGCCGTTTACCAGCATTACGACTTTATCAAATACAACTTTTGAATCAGCTTCTGCATCTAATAATTCTATATCAGCATACTTGCCTTCTTCAAGTTTGTATTGTTTGCCGCCTGTTTCGACTATAGCGTACATTTTTTGTCCTTCCTTTTTAAGGTGTCGCAGCATATCAGCATTTAGACGCGACTAACCTATCTGCAAAGACAAATATAACCTGAACAAAATTAAGTGTCAAGATGTTTCAAATTTTTCTTTAAACCCTAATTTAAGCGCCTCTATCAAATCATTTTGTTTGAGATTTGGATTAATTTGATTAAGTGTTGTAATTGACTCTTTTGAAACTTTTTGTTTAAAAAATTTTTCAACCAAATTTAAATCTAAATCATATAAAATTGACCCGTGTTGCAAAAGATACCCTCTCGAGCGAAATTGTGCCGAACCTATTAATTTTTTACCCATATAACTAACATCAGCGCCACAGGAAATATTCATACAATATCTTAAATTTTTTGACCTCTCACCTGCGTAACACAGGTCAATCCCTAGTTTTTTAAAACCCAAAATTAAAGCATCTGAAATATCTTTGTATGAATCTATAACACTTTGCTCTTTTTTAATTGGTGAAACAAAACAGTAAGTAAGCTCTTTATCATGCAAAAGAGCCCTGCCACCTGTCGGACGTCTTACAATATCAATTCCTAAATCATTATAAAAATCCTCAAAAGACTGATTTTTACCAAGGCTAATGCACTTTGGCGACCAATTATAAAATCTTACATAAGCGTCTTGCGATTGATTTAAAATTGCCTCCTCAAGCATTTTTAAATCCAGTTCCATATTAACTTTTCCACAATTTACAATGTTACAATCGCAACTTTTAAAATTGACATTCATGAAAATAATCATATCATGTAAATATGAGGATGATTCAAAAATTAAAAGCATTAGAAAAAGCCGTAGTATTTTTAAGATGGGCAACAGATGCGGAATTTGGTAAAATCAAATATGTAGGGGACGATTTTATTGAATTTGATATTTTAGATATGGATTCAATGGAATACACAGAAACTGTACTTATCAACTCTCAATTAATTTTAGAGGTTATGATAAGCGGTTTTGAAATTGCCAGAGTAATAGCTGAAATGTCGGCAAAAATTACCGTGCATGATTTGGATGGTCAATTTTAGGCATTTTTAGTTCAAATATTATTTTTTCCTTACTCTTTATCATGCAAAGAGTAGATTTTATACGCCTTGCGAGCCTTTTTGAAATAAGAAGCCCCATACCAAAAGAGTTTTCATCTTTTTTTATATCCTTATCGATTAAATTAGAAACCATAAAAACAACGCTTTCAGGATTTTCGCAAAATTCAACTTCAATATCACTGTTGACAGGCGCATACTTAATTGCATTTGAAATAAGATTTGATACAATGCGTGAAAAAATTGCCTCATGTGAAATAATACAGGGATTGCTATTGTTTTTAAAGTTTATTCCGATATGTTTATATCTAAAAATAGGGGCATACAACTTATATTCCTTTTGTGCGATATCAAAAGGATAAATTCTGTTAAAACCAAGAGTTTTAAACCCGTATTTAAAACTGTACAAAAGAAGAAAATCTTGTATTATACGCAAAATACTAAGATTGATGTTGTAAATTTCTTCTTCGATTTCATTTCTGTTAACACCCTCAAGTGCATACTTTATACCAAGCATGGG
>CALUXZ010000148.1 GCA_944324875.1 Candidatus Gastranaerophilales bacterium
GTCCCGCATAATCAAGAATATGTACTTGATTCAAACTATTACAAATACACTCGTCCTTTTACAAATGAAATGTATGATAAAGTTAACGGCTCGCAAAAAGATTTAAAAGAAATTATGAAAAATCCATCCAAACTACCTTGGGTTGATAAAGCTGACAAAAATCTTTATGGTCCTACACGAAGGGGGGCAAATCCGTCACCTAACTTAATCGAAAGAAATAAAATGATGGGAAGGTAAAAAATGAAAAAATTATTGGCAATTTTAGGAATTTTATTATCGATAAGTACTGTATGTGCTTATGAAATCGATGCAAACAGCATTTTTAGACAAGGCGACAATGTCGGTTTAAGACCTTATTCAAGATATACAATATCTTGCCCCTCTATTATTGAAAATGTTAACCTTGGCGACAGGGCAAATTTAAGATTTTTCTTTATGGATAACGAACCCTTTGAACAAGGCGACAGAGCTGCAAGCACGCTTGTTATAAGAACTTTTGACAAATCAAGCTCAAGCTTTGAAATATTTACGCAAGACGGAAAATCTCAATCAATTAAATATAATGTAGACAACAAATACAAAAAAATGGGTGCAATTGTTGGAAATTGCAGAATTGAACCTTAAAAAATAACTTATGGATTTATTTTTAGCACAATTTGCAAAACTTTTTCCTGAGCTCAATTTGGCATTGGGCGCAGGAATTATGGTGTTCAGCCGCATGCTTGGACTTATGCAATTTGCACCACCGTTTAACAGAAAAGAAGTCCCCTCAATGGTTAGAATTTCAATTGCGCTTATTGTTACAGTCATTGTAACTATGTTAATTAAACCTCAACCTATTCCTCCCAACACTTCAATTGTACTTGGAATACTCTTAAATTTTGCCTTTGGCGCAATTTTAGGATATATTACAAACTGTGTTTTAGCTGCCATAAGCGCAGGTGGTGATATGATAAACACACAAATGGGTTTATCTTCTGCTATGGTTTTAGACCCTACAACACGTGCACAAACTTCAATTTTAGGAAATTATTTTACAATTTTAGGATTAATAATTTTTATAAGTGCAGGCGGAACATATTGGCTAATAAACGCTTTTATAAGGAGTTTTGACGTTTTTGGAATGTATCAGACAATAATCCCTTTAGCAAAAGTCATAAACACAAATTACCTTGTAATAATAACATCGAATGTTTTATATTTTGGCATGCAGCTTGCAGCGCCTGTTTTGCTTGCAACTTTAGGGCAGGATATAATTTTAGGTATAATTTCAAAAACTGCACCGCAGGTAAACGTTTTCCAATTAAGCTTTCTTTTTAAACCTGTCTTAGGCGCATTAATTTTAGTTTGGATTTTACCAATGTTAATTAACGTTATAACAGATTATATGACATCTTACGCAAGTATATTTTAAAACGTTTTAGTCAATTCAAATAATTTTTTCAAATTTGAAAACAGCTCATAAGCATCATCCAGCGCAATCATATTATCCCCGTCGCACTTAGCACAGCTTGGACATGGATGAACTTCAAAAAATAAAGCCCTTGCCCCTGCTGCAATTGCACTTTTTGCAAGCAAGGGAACAAATTTCCTCTCACCGCCTGAGCTTTCTCCTCTACCACCTGGCAATTGAACACTGTGAGTAGCGTCAAATACAACAGGGTAGCCCATTTCCTGAATAATTTGTATTGCGCGCATATCAACAACTAAATTGTTATAACCAAAGCTTGTTCCACGCTCTGTTATTAAAATTTTATCGTTATTGCTATCTAAAACTTTTTTTGCAAGTGAGCTCATTTGATAAGGAGATAAAAACTGCCCTTTTTTAATGTTCACAATTTTCCCTGTTTTTGCTGCTGCAACAAGCATATCTGTCTGACGACACAAAAAAGCAGGTATTTGTAAAACATCAGCCACTTGCGCAACCATTTGTGCTTGATATGGCTCATGAAAGTCAGTTACAACAGGCACATTAAACTTTTGTTTTACCTCATTTAGCATATTTAATCCAATTTCAAGCCCTGGACCTCTGTAAGAATCAATTGACGAGCGATTGGCCTTATCGAAACTTGCTTTAAAAATATAGTTAACATCAAGCTTATCGCATATCTCTTTTAGTTTTTGTGCGCATAAAAAAAGCATGTCAGAATTTTCTATAACACAGGGACCTGCAAAAATAGTAAGCTTATTGCCGCCGATTTCAAAATTGTTAAGTTGTACTGTTTTCATAACTTTTATTATATAATATTCATAAAGATTAGGGAATAGAGGATTTTTAAATGGCTGAAACTAAAGAAAAAGAACTTGATGAGATAAAAGCAGGCAAAGACAAGGCTTTAAAACTTGCACTGGATAAAATTGAAAAAGACTTTGGCAAAGGTTCAATCATGCGCCTTGGCGATAAGTCTACTCTTAATGTGGAATACATCCCCACAGGCGCTTTAGCACTTGATATAGCACTTGGCATTGGCGGTGTTCCAAAAGGCAGAGTTATTGAAATTTACGGGCCTGAATCAAGCGGTAAAACAACTTTAGCTCAGCACATTGTTGCAGAATCTCAAAAAAAAGGAGGTATTGCAGCATTCATAGATGCAGA
>CALUXZ010000149.1 GCA_944324875.1 Candidatus Gastranaerophilales bacterium
TGCAAAGACTTTTGAGGGCTGAAATTAAAAAGCTCGAAAATATTTTAAAAAATGAACCAAAGGAAGAAAAAGCCCAAAGCTACAAACAAAAAGGTGATTTAATTTTTCAATATATTTATTTGATTAAAAACGATGAAATTTTTATAACGCCTGAGGGGGTCGAAATTGCCCTTGATGCAACACTTACGCCCTCTCAAAATGCCCAAAATTATTATAAGCTATACACAAAAGCAAAAGGTGCTTATGATTACCAGAAACAAAAATATGATGAGGCGGTGGCAAAAAAGGCTTATTACGATGAGATTTTATTCAGCATTGAAAATTCAAAAACATTTGTTGAACTTGATGAAATAACCTCAGAGCTTGAGATGTATGGCTTAATAAAAGAGAAAAGCGCAAAAAAACAAGAAAAAATTGAACTTACCAGATTTGATTTTCAAGGTTATGAAATATTTTTAGGCAAAAACAATAAACAAAATGATTACCTGATTTCAAAAATTGCGAATGCCGAGGATATTTGGTTTCATGCGTACAATTGCCCCTCATCACATGTGCTTGTGAGAGTTCGAAACAATGAAAAAGAGCCACAGGCAAAGGTTTTAGAGTATGCAGCAAAGCTTGTAAAAGAAAATTCACCTATGAAAAATTCTACAAAGGCATCGATAATTTACACCAAAAGGAAAAACTTAAAAAAGCCCCCGGGCGGGGTTTTGGGGTATGTAATTTATAAAAATGAAAAAGAGATTGTAATATAGTGTCAACACTTTATTTTTAACTTTTTTGTACTAAAATATTCTTGTTAAAAAGTTAAAAATGAGGATTTAAAATGCAAGTTTCATACGAGTGGTTAAGCGAATTTGTTGATTTAAGTGGAATAGAACCGAAAGAAATTGCCCACAGGCTTACAATGAGCGGTCTTGAGGTTGAAGAAATTGAATACAAAAAGCCAAAATTTACAAACATTATTACTGCAAAAATCCTTAAAATTGATAATCATCCAAATGCGGACAAATTACATCTTGTAACAGTTGATACAGGAAATGCAACAAAACAGGTTGTCTGCGGTGCGCAAAATATACAAGAGGGTCAAATTATTCCCTACGCAAGTGTCGGCTCAAAAGTTTTTTCAAGAAAAACAGGTGAACTTTTTGAACTTACCCCGGCGGTTATTCGTGGAGTTGAATCTCAAGGTATGCTATGCTCTTGCGATGAATTAGGGCTTGAAGGCATGCAAGATGAGGACGGTATCTTTATTTTAAACAGAATATATGACACTGTTCCCTTGGGTGAACCCCTTGAAAAAATAATGAATTTAAGCGAAGAAATTATATTTCACGTTGCACCTACTGCAAACAGGGGTGATCAAATGTCTGTTATAGGCATTGCTCGAGAAGTAAGCGCACTTTTTAACAGAAAACTTAACTTTAATCCTAAGGAATTAAAAGAACTGCCAAAAACAAGTAATTTTAATGTAGAAATTAAAGATGATGAAACTTGCAAATATTATTCAATAGGCGTGTTTAAAGATATTGAAATTAAACCTTCTCCTGCTTTTATGCAAAGAAGAATTGAAGCTTGCGGAATGCGTGCTATTAATAATGTTGTTGATATTACAAACTATATTCTTTTAGAATACGGTACACCATTGCACGCTTTTGATTACGATAAGTTAGATAATTACTTGTGCGTCAGATACGCTAAAGAAGGTGAAAGCCTTGTTACAATTGATGAAACCGAAAGAAAACTTACAAATCAAAGTGTAGTTATTGCAAAAAAAGACATCCCTGTTTGTATTGCAGGTGTTTTTGGCGGTTTAAATTCTGAAATTGACGACAATACAAAAAACATTGCGCTTGAGGCAGCACATTTTACATCGCACACAAACAGAAAATCATCTCGCTCAGTTGGTTATCGTTCTGAAGCAAGCGCAAGATTTGAGCGTGGAGTAGACAGCGAACTTGTGCGCTATGCACAATTTAGAGCTGCAGAACTGTTGCAAAAATATGCTAACGCTAAAGTTGAAGGTATGGTTGAAATTGGCAATTCTTGTGCGCCAAATATTGAAATTACACTAAGAAACAGTGAAATAAAAAGAATTTTAGGAATAGATATACCACAGCAAGACTCAATTTCAATTTTAGAAAATCTGGGTTTTGAGCTTTTAGGTAAAAATGAAGCTGCTGCAAAATTTAAAGTACCAAGCTGCAGAGTAGCTGATGTTTATCGTGAAATTGATTTGATTGAAGAAGTGTCAAGAATATATGGATACGATAAAATTACTCCTGCCTTACCACAGATTGACGAAGGTGCAAATATCAGTTTTGAGAGCAGAACGCTAAAGAAAATAAATGAGCTTTTCTTGGGCTCAGGGTTTGATGAAATTGTTACATCATCCCTTGTTGGTGATAATTTATATAAAACCTATATGCAAAAACTTGATGATAATACATCTGTTAAGGTTAAAAATCCTCAAAGTGAGGACTGCACAACGCTAAGACAAGTGCTTATGCCCAGCCTTTTAAATGTTGTTAAGTATAATTTTGACAACGGGCAAAAGAATTTTAGATTTTATGA
>CALUXZ010000150.1 GCA_944324875.1 Candidatus Gastranaerophilales bacterium
GCGCCTTATCAATTGTCTAATGAAGCTATTTATACAATTGGTTCTTATTTAAAACACGTTCAAGAATTTACAGCAGTATGCAATCCTCTTGTGAATAGTTACAAAAGGCTTGTTCCGGGGTATGAAGCTCCTGTATATTTGGCATGGTCGTTAGCTAACCGTTCGGCTCTTATAAGAGTTCCTGCAAAACGTGGTAACGCTACAAGGGTCGAATTGCGCTCACCCGATCCTACTTGCAACCCTTATCTTGTTTTTGCAGTACTTTTAACTGCAGCACTAGAGGGTATTAAAAATAAAATTGAACCTCCAAAACAAAGGGAAGAAAATATTTATGAAATGAGTGATGCACAAAAGAAAGAAAAAGGAATTTTATCTTTGCCAGGCAGTTTAAATGAAGCTCTTTATATGATGAGAAAATCAGAACTTGTTAAAAAAGCTCTTGGAGAACACATTTTTAACGAATTTGTTTCATCAAAAGAAAAAGAATGGGATAATTACAGAATAAGAGTTACCGATTGGGAACTTAAACATTATATGTAGCAAAAACCCCTTATTAAGGGGTTTTTTATTTAAAATTCAGTGTGTATTGAGGTGTTATTCTCAGTGGGCTTGAGAATTTTGTGTACTTTGAAAGTTTGCCATCTTTAAATCTCATTCTTACATCCTCGGTTTCATAAGAACATTCATGGCTGTTTCTTTTAAAATAATTTTCACCGAATACTTCTGCAAGAGGATTTTTCATATATTTTAAGCTGCACATTATAAGTTGATTGTTATCAAATAGGAAAATTTTATCAGTATTTTCGCTTGTTATTTCTTCACCTTTACCTTTTCTGGTTTTTGAGCGGTAACCTTTTTGTATTCTTTTAAGTTGCGAGTCGGCAAAATCATACCTTATTTCAAAGGATTTTTGGTTTTGTTGAATCTCTGTATTTTTTTGAAAGCTGGCTAATTTCCCATTTTCATATTCATAAAGTTCGTGAATTTTAATTTCAAACCCGTCTTTACTTTCGTCTTTCTTTTGTCCTATAGCAGCATAAATTGGATTTCCGTTTGCATCTATGTAAAATGCATCTGAAAGTTCGGGATTAAATTGTTTCGGTCTTAAAATGCGCATTGAACCGTCAGGCAAAATAGATGTTAATTGTTTGACATTGCCTTCCATATCGGCAGTTGTGTACATTTCAACATCTTCAAATTTTTCGGGAATTATAATTGTGTATGGTTGCATATTCCAAATGCCTGTTGGGTCTTTAGCTATTTGCTCCATTGTTCTTTTGTATTCTTGAGCTTCTCTTAAAATTACTCCCGAGAATTTTGCATCATTAAGAGCTTCTTGTTCAAGGGCTTTTATTCTTATAATAGCTTTGTCAGCCCTTTTCAATGCTTCTTGAGTATTTGCTTGTGTTTGCTGTTGAACTTGTTTGGGTTGTACTTTATCTTCTGCACCTTTAAATGCGCGCAGGTTGTATGCTCTAATTGGTGATATTTTCATATTTTTCCTATTTAAAAGTTTGGGTGTTTGTATAAAACACCTGAAAAAATTTTTTTGCAAAAACTATTTTAGAGCGTCTGCGCCTGAAACAACTTCGTTTAATTCCTGTGTAATTTGAGCTTGACGGGCTTTGTTGTAGTCAATTGTAAGCACTCTTATCATTTCCTGAGCGTTATTTGTTGCAGCACTCATAGCAGTCATTCTTGAAGCGAGTTCTGAGGCTTGCGCTTCTAAAAATGCTTGAAAAATGATGTTTGCAATATACATAGGAACTACTTTTTGTAAAATTGAACATAAATCGGGGATAAATTCTGTCAGCGGGTCTATTTTATGCACGCTTTCCCTATGGGTTACTTTATGTTCTTCGTCAAATTCTTTTTTATGAAATTCTTTAACAACTACAGGTAAAAGTGTCCATTTTTCAACTTTGTAGGTCATCATATTCTGGTATCTTGTTGTAATTAATTCAATTGAATCAATTTCGCCATTAACATATTCTGATGCCAAATCTTCAGCCAAAACAAGCGAACTTGTTGAATCAGGGTTATCCATAAGACTTGCATAGACACTTTTAATTTCGAAATTAAGGCTTCTTGTTGCATTTTTAAGTGCGGCATGGGCTTTTTGCCCTACAAGATAGAGTTTTACTTTTTTGCCTTCCTCAAGTGTTTTTTTAATTTCGTTTAAAGTAAATCTTACTATGTTTGCACTGTATGCTCCTGCAAGACCTTTATTGGATGACATTACAACAAAGCCGACAGTCTTAATTTCCCTTTTTTCGAGCAATTTTGGATAATTATCTATTGCACGTTCGGTTTTTACTGGTTCAAAATTGCCGCCTGATGTTGCTTTAAAAACTCTTGTGAACATTTTAAATAGTTCAAATGTAAAAGGGCGTGACATCTTAACGGCATTTTCGGCTTTTTTAACTTTTGCCGCTGCAACCATTTTCATTGCACGTGTTATTTTTTGAGTGTTTTGTACGCTTGTTATTCTGTCTTTTATGTTTCTTAAATTTGACACTTTTAATCCTTTTTAAAGATATTTTCTTTAAATTTCTTTAGATGATTTTTTA
>CALUXZ010000151.1 GCA_944324875.1 Candidatus Gastranaerophilales bacterium
TTTATTTCAGACAAGCATTTAAAACACGAGGATATTAAGAGAGAGTAATAAATGTACTTTTTTTATCCAGACAACTTCGCATAAAGCCGCTTGTGTCGTGGTTTTTATCTTCCTTTAATTTTAATTCCCTTACTCTTTAATAAAGTATTTCAGTTTTTAAAAATTGCCCGACTTGAAATAATTGTTAAGAAATATTAAAAAACCCGCCTTAAAGGGCGGGCTATAAGAGTTTATTAAGAATACTACTTTACTTCTTTAGGTTCTATTTTTTTAGCGCCATCAATATCGGCATTTGACGAAGATTTTTTATTTTCATCTTCCTTATCAAGTTGTCTGTTAATTATAACAGTTTGTACAATTTGGAAAACATTACTTGTTACAAGATACAAAAGAACGCCTGCAGGAATAGGGATAAAAATAAAAGTTAAACCTATCATAAGTGGCATTACAGTTCCCATAGATTTTTGAATTGCCTGTTGCGTAGGATCTTGTTGCACACCTTTTTGTGTTGACATCATAACTTTTTGCGAAACCCACATAGTAAAGGCAAAAAGCAACACAAGGAAAATTACATCATAATGAACTTCGCTTTGCACATCAGCAACAGGAACATTTGCAGCAAGTATACTATCAACAGGTAAAAATGTTACTTTTTCGGTTTCTTTTGTTTGATTATCTATAACATTAACTTCAACTTTTGTAATTTCTTTTAATTCTGCAAAAGTTAATTTCAAACTGTCAGGATACATTTTAAGGTCAAAATTTTGCTTTGGTTTAATATCGCCCTGAACTGTAACAGCCTTTGTCGGACGGTCAATCTTGACATTTTCAAGTACCTTATCGCCCAGATATACTGTTGCAGTTTTACCTGTAGTAAAAGTATCGTAAGGACCAACAACAAATTTGCCGTCAAACGACTGCCCTGCCGTACTTTTTATTGTTGCATCAAGTCTGTTGATGAATAAAAACTTGGCATTTCCAGCTTGTTGAATAAACTGGGGACTCATAAGCGCAGTGTATAATAAAATAAAAATAGGCAACTGCAACAAAAGTGGCAAACAACCTGCCATAGGGTTAAATTTGTGTTCTTTATAAAACTCCATCATTTTTTGTTGCATCATTTCAGGGTTACTTTTATATCTATCCTGAATTGCTTTCATTTTAGGCTGCAAAATCTGCATATTACGCATAGAGCGCTGCTGACTAATGCTCGAGGGCCACATGCACGCTCTTACAATTATTGTCAAAAGTATAATAGCAAGCCCCCAGTTGCCTGCAATTTTAGCTAAAGCTTGTAATATTGAAAGGGTAAATCCTACAAAATCCATATTCTCTCCTATGTTGCCATGCCAATTTGGCGATTATCAATTTTAATTTTACCTTAAACATGATATTATTCACATTATGAATTATTCTTTTGATACAATTTGCGCAACAGCCACACCACTTAGCACCGGAGGCATAGGTGTAATAAGAATTAGCGGCGAAAATTCAATTGAAATAGTGCAAAAAATATTTAATAAAAAAATTGTGCCAAAAATCATTAACCATGGTTGGATTTTAAAAAACGACAAAAAAATTGACGAAGTGATTGTGCTTCCTTTTATTGCTCCGCATAGCTATACAGGCGAAAATGTAGCAGAAATACAAACCCATGGCTCACCTGTTGTTATAAATGAAATTTTAAACTTAGTACTTGAGAACGGCGCAAGGCTTGCACAGCGTGGAGAATTTACAAAAAGAGCATTTTTAAATCATAAAATTGATTTATCACAGGCTGAAGCGGTTTTGGATTTAATAAATGCAAAAACCACAAAATCAGCTCAGGGTGCTGCAAATAACATGTCAGGCGTACTTAAAATAAAAATAGAAGAAATTAAAACACAAATCAACGATATTTTAGGCAGAATTATTGCCTCGCTTGATTTTCCTGAAGATGTCGCAGAAGTTAGTTATGATGAAATTATTGAAAAAATTGAAAATTCAATAAAAAATATTGAAGAAATCCTGAAAAATGCCCGTATTCATAACATTTTAAGGCAAGGAGTTAAAATAGCCGTTGCAGGTCGCCCGAATGCAGGCAAATCGTCCTTATTTAATGCTCTTTTAAATATTGACAGGGCAATTGTTACTGAAATTGAAGGTACAACGCGCGACACAATAACAGAAACTCTTGATTTAAACGGCATTAGTGCAACTTTAATAGATACAGCAGGAATAAGAAACGAAAGTGCTGACAAGGTAGAAAAAATAGGTATAGAACAGTCAAAATCAGCAATTGAAGAAGCTGATGTTGTACTTTGCCTCTATGATGGGCAAGTAGGAATAAACGATAAAGACAGGGAAATTTTTGAACTTGCGAAAAATAAAAAACATATAATAGTGCGCACAAAATGTGATTTATGCCCATCAATATCGCAAAATGGCGAAATTTCAATCAGTTCTGTTACAAAAGAAGGTATTGAAGAACTTAAAAATGCTCTCTACAAAGAAATAATAGGTCTAAACCCTGCAGAAAATGAGTTTTTAACAAATCAAAGACATCAAAACTGTCTAAAACTTTC
>CALUXZ010000152.1 GCA_944324875.1 Candidatus Gastranaerophilales bacterium
ATTTTTTTGATTGTTGGTAACGCACAACATCCGTGCGACTTGCATTGCAGATGATAAAGCACCCTGTCGAAACCATTACGTCCCCATATTAAAATTTCAAAGTTCTATGTATATTAGATTATAACACTACTTTAGGCATTTTCAAGATTACACTACAGGGTAGCTGCCTAAAATTTTGTAGTACTGTGTAACTTTTTCTAAATCATCAAGCACATTTTTCAACTCATCAATGTTTTTATCAATATCAACAAAAAAGTTATATTCCCCCAAAACTCTTTTAGAGGGACGGCTTTCAATGTAAATTAAATCAATGTTATATTTTTTAAAAACTTCAAGTGCTTTAACTAACGCTCCCGGTTCTTGTTTTGTTGAAAAAACAAGGGATGTTCTTGTTTTATTTTCAAAATTAAAATCAGCCCTTGAAACAAGTACAAAGCGTGTTTGATTATCTTTATTATCGTTTATATTTTTTTCTAAAACAGGGATATTAAGCATTTTTGCGCAATATTCATTACCTATTGATGCCCAGCCTTTGCCCTTTTCTTTTAGCGACATTGTGGCATAAGCTGTTGATGATGCGCCTTCTAAAATAATGTCTTTTGAAAAATTTGCACTAATATAGTTTTGACACTGTGAAAGCGGCTGTGGGTGCGAGATAATGTGTGTTATTTCTTCTTTTTTTGAATAGGAAATAAGGCAATTTTGAATAGGAATTTGCGTTTGCGCTTGAATTTTTACACCATTTTTTGCGCTAAAAAGCCCATCCAGTGTGGCTCTTACAATACCCTCAATAGAATTTTCGATGGGTAAAACCGCTGCAAGTTTAGTGTCATTATCAATTATGTCAATAATTTTTGTAATAGTAGAAATTGGCTCAAAATCTTGATTTAAACCAAGTTTTTCCTTGAATTTTTCAGTGGCAAATTGACTGTATGTTCCTTTTGGTCCTAAAAAAAGTATTTTTTTGATAGAATTATCCATATAATTATTTTATTATGATTGGAATTAATATGGCAACAAAAAAAATCGAATTTGGAACAGATGGTTTTAGAGGAATTATTGCACGTGATTTTACATTTGAAAACGTAGAAAAAATAACCCATGGCATAATAAAATATTTAAAAGATTTTGTACCTGACAAAAAATCTGTCTTAATCGCTTATGATCCAAGGTTTATGGCAGATGAGTTTGCACGTTTTTGTACAGGCATACTTTTAAATGCAGGATATGATGTAATGCTCTCTAATTGTGTTTGTCCGACCCCTGTTGTAGCTTATGCTGCAACAGTTGCAAAAAATTCGGCGGGTGCCATTATGTTTAGCGCTTCACATAATCCTAAAATTTATCTGGGAATGAAATTTATTCCAAATTACGGCGGGCCTGCAACAAAACAAATAACTGATGAAATTGTTAAAAATATTGAGCAAAATTACGCTGCGCCAATATCTGAAATCAAAGGCGGGCTTATAAATTCTGATTTTAGAGAGGTTTATTTTTCGCATATTAAAAATTTAATTGACTTTGAAGCAATAAAAAAAGCCAATGTAAAATTCATATTTGACGGGCTTTTTAGTGCTTCGATAGGTACATTTGACGAGATTTTAAAAAGACAAGGTGTAAATTTTGAAATTGTAAACAACCATTATGATCCTAATTTTGGCGGGTTTTTGCCTGAACCTAAAGAGAAGTTTATGAAACATAGAAAGGCAGGCATGCTGACTTTTGCAAATGACGGAGATGCTGACAGATACGGTGTTATAGACGAAAATGGTCAGTGGGTTTCACCAAATGAAATACTTGCAATTTTATTAAAATATTTAGTTGAAAATAAAAACGCAAAAGGCAAAATGATTAAAACAGTAGGCGTGAGCGCTCTTGTTGATGTTGTAGCTCAAAAGTTAGGTATAGAAACAATAACAACTCCTGTAGGGTTTAAGTGGTTGAGCGAAAAAATGAGGGAAAATGAAACAATCCTTGCAGGAGAGGACTCTGGCGGATTATCAACAGGGAATCATATTCCTGAAAAAGACGGGATATATGCAAATCTTTTGATTTTAGAGATGGTATCGAAACTGCAAAAACCTCTATATCGCCTAAGAGAGGAGCTTTTAGAGTTTGCAAATGTTAATTTTTACTGCGATAGGGTAGATGTAAAACTTGAAAATAAAGATGAAATGTATACGCTGCAGCAAAAGTTCTTGCAAATGTTTGATATTGCAGGGCTTCATATTTATGATGTTTTAAAAATCGACGGGGCAAAATTTTACTTGGGCGAAGAAAAACTTAGCTGGGTTTTAATGCGTCCATCAGGCACAGAGCCGCTTTTGAGGTTTTATATAGAATCAGACAACATTGAAACTTTGGATAAAATAAAAGATTTTATACGCTCTCATACGTCTTAAAATGTGTTTTTGCAATGTTTTTCAATTCTTCCCTGCCAAATTTTTGCGCAATTTCTTTTGCTTGCGCCAAAACTTCACTGTTGCAGCCTTTTTTAAAATTAATTTCATAATCATAAGAAAGGCTTGAAATTCTTTTTACAAATTC
>CALUXZ010000153.1 GCA_944324875.1 Candidatus Gastranaerophilales bacterium
GGAAACGTAAAAGTTAAATACAAAGATTACTTTGCGCAAGGACCAAAGGCACAGTTGCTTGTTGATCCAAAAACAAACAAACCAAATACAATTATTTTCACCGGACGCTCAAAAATAACAAACGAAGGCAACACTGTTGAAGCAGACAAAATAAGAATGACACTAAATCCAAAGGCATTTTTTGCTGATGGAAACGTAAAAACAAGTATATCACAAGAAGGTAATATGGAATTATGAACATAACTTTAGAAAATAAACAGTGTTTAATAGCTGGAGATGGACTTTTACCTGTTAAAATGGCGCAAAGCGCAAAGGAAAACGGTTTTGAAGTCATTGCTATTTCACTATCATCAGACAACTGTAAAGAGTTACAAAAATATTGCTCAAAAGTTGTTTCGCTGGGTTTCGGGCAAGTTGAAACAATTGAAAAACTGCTTAAAGAAGAAGGTATTAAACAGTTAACATTTCTTGGTAAAGTTTCAAAAACTATGCTTTTAAAGCGTCCAAAACTAGAGCCAAAAGCTGTAGAATACATTAAAGAAGCATTCAAACTTAATGACGATGCTATTATGCTAAGAATTGTAGAGGAGCTAAATTCAATAGGGGTAAGCGTTTTAGACCAGACAATCTTTATAAAAGATTTAATGGTACAAAAAGGTGTACTTACAAAATGTACACCAACAGAACAAGAACTTTATGACATAGAATACGGTTTTAAAACAGCAAAAGAAATGGGTAAACTGGATATCGGTCAATCTGTAGTTATGAAAAACCGCATGATTATGGCAGTTGAAGCAATTGAAGGCACTGATAAATGCATTAAAAGAGGGGCAAAACTTGCTCGCAAAAAAGGTGCAGTCGTTGTAAAAGTCGCAAAACCCAATCAAGATAAAAGATTTGACATACCAACAGTTGGTATAAGAACCCTTAAAACCATGCGTCGTTACGGCGCAAGTGTTCTTGCACTTGAAGCAGGCGAAACAATTATTGTTAACCAACAAGAAATGGTTGACTACGCTAACAAGCATAAAATCTCAATTATAGCAGTATAAACGGTAATTATGACGGCAAAAAAAATATTTATTATTACAGGTGAGTCCTCAGGCGACAAACACGCATCAGGAGTTGTAAGAGAACTAAAAAAAATCAATCCTGATGTAGTTATAGAAGGTATAGGCGGACAAAACCTGAGAAATCAAGGCGTAAAGCTGTTTTCAGACCATTCTAAAATGGGCGGAATTGGTATTACTCCAAAGCTTGTTATTGATCATTTTACTCTCGGTAAAAGAATAATAAAATATTTAAAAAACGACTTTAAGCCTGATATAGTCTTGCTTGTGGATTATGGCGCATTTAATCTTACAATTTCAAAATTCCTAAAAAAAGAAGGTTTTAAAGTATTTTACTTTATTCCGCCTCAAGTCTGGGCTTCTCGCAAATGGAGATTAAAAACAATCAAGAAAAATATTGATAAAGTATTCACTATTTTTCCATTTGAAAAAGAAATGTATGAAAAAGAAGGAATCAACTCGACTTTTGTCGGGCACCCGCTTAATTTTGAATTACCTAAAAAAGCAGATAGAGATGACTTTTTCACCCGTCATAATTTAGATAAAAACAAACGCCTTGTATCCATTTTCCCCGGCTCAAGAATGTTTGAAATAAAATACCTTTTAAAAATATTTACAGGCGCAGTTAAAATAATAGAAAAAGCTTGTCCTGACGTGCAATTTGTATTTTCACATGCGCCAAATTTAGCTGACAGTGCTTTTAAAACTAATTACAAAACCATAAAAGGCGAAAATCAGGCGCTTTTGAGCGTTTCAGATGCTCTAATACTTGCCTCAGGAACTGTAGCACTTGAAGCTGCAATGTACAATACACCAATGATTATTGCATATCGAGGACCGTTATTTTTCTATCTTGTTTATTTAATGGTTAGAAGCATTAAAAAAGCTTGCCTTGTAAACATTATAACAGGCAAAGATATTGTAAAAGAGTTTTTAATGTATGACGCATGCAGCGATAAAATTGCTAAAGAAATTATACAACTTCTAAACAATACTAACTACAGGGAAAAGCAACTTGAGGGCTTAGCTCAGTTGCGCTCTATGATGGGCGATAAGCACTGTGTTGAAGAAGTAGCAAAACATATTGATAAAGAGTTAAAAGGGGAATAAAAAATGGCAAACATAATAACACTTTCAAGGATTTTTCTAGCTTTTATAGTTGTTGCGCTTTTATTTTTAAAAACCGATACCGCAACACTAACAGCTGTCATCTTAACTGTATTTGTAATGTGGTTTGACGGGCTTGACGGTTATATTGCAAGAAAGTTTAATGAAACATCAAAACTTGGCGCAGTCCTTGATATTATGGGTGATAGAATTGTTGAAAATGTTTTCTGGATTACATTTTGCGCCCTTGGCTGGATAAATGTCGCAATACCAATTATTGTTTTGACACGTGGAATTATTACAGATTCACTGCGTTCACTTGCTCTTGCTCAAGGCTACACCGCTTTTGGCGAAAAAACAATGATGCA
>CALUXZ010000154.1 GCA_944324875.1 Candidatus Gastranaerophilales bacterium
GAGAGAGATATTAACTATCTTGAAAAATATAAAAAACTTATAAGTGAAGTATCTCAAACAGATATTTTGGAATTTGCAAATAAATATTTCTCAAAACCATATATATCCGTTATTGTAAAGGGTAATGATTCTGTGATAAAATAATAAAACAATGTACGGATTTAACTTTGAGCTGGACGATTTCCAAAAAGAGGCAATCGAACATATTAAAAATGGTAAAAGTGTTGTTGTCTGCGCCCCAACAGGTGCAGGCAAAACTTGTATTGCTCAAAGCGCAATACATTTAGCACTGGAAAATGGTACAAGAATTTTCTACACTACACCCCTAAAGGCTTTATCAAATCAAAAATATTTTGATTTTTCCCGCCAATACGGTGAACAAAATGTCGGACTTTTAACAGGCGACACTACAATTAACCGTGAAGCGCAAATTGTTGTTATGACAACAGAAGTCTTTAGAAATATGCTCTATGGCACAACATTTGGCACGCTAAAAGATAACTTAAAAGATGTAAAATATGTTGTGCTGGATGAAGTTCATTATATGAATGACGAGCAAAGAGGCACTGTTTGGGAAGAAAGCATTATTTATTGCCCGACAAACATACAAATAATTGCCCTTAGCGCAACCGTTCAAAATTCTAAACAGCTCACCAATTGGATAAACACTGTACACTCAGGAACCGAGCACGTATTTACTGATTTTCGCCCCGTACCTTTGAGGTTTTATTATTATGACAGTTCAAAACCTGACACTGTTTTGCCCCTTTTAACGCCTGAGGGCAAATTAAACAAAAAAATTAAACCCGAGAGTAAGTATAAATATTTCAATAAAAAACATTTGGTTAAAAACCCTGTTGCATCAATTACAATGGCACTTAAAGAAAAAAATATGCTGCCTGCAATTTATTTTACTTTTTCACGTAAAAAATGCGACGAAAATGCTCAAAAATGCGCCACCCTAGAGCTTTTAACCAAGGATGAAACAATAAAAATTAACCATCTTGTTGATGAATACATAAAGGAAAATCCGTATTTAGAAAATAACCCCCAGATTGACCTTATTAAAAAAGGTGTAGCATCACACCATGCAGGGCTTTTGCCGGGGTGGAAACTTTTAGTTGAAAGGCTTTTTCAACAGGGGCTTATAAAAATGGTCTTTGCAACTGAAACGCTTGCCGCAGGTATTAATATGCCTGCTCGCACTACGGTTATAAGTTCAATTTCAAAACGTACCGATGAAGGACATAGAATGCTAAGTGCAAATGAGTTTTTGCAAATGTCAGGCAGGGCAGGTCGCAGGGGCATGGATGAAATAGGCTATGTCGTAATTGTGGGCACACCTTTTCAAACACCGGAGGAAGTTGCAACCCTTGCAACGTCAGATGCTAACCCATTAGAGAGTAAATTTTCCCCTTGTTATTCAATGGTTTTAAATTTATTGCAGCGTTTTAGTCTTGATGAAGCAAAAGAGCTGATATTAAAAACTTTCGGTTACTATTCTTCATCAGATAGAATTTCTCCGCTTTTAGCTCAAATGGAAGAGTATGAAAATATAATAAATGCCGCAAAAAGTTACAAATGCCATTTGGGTTTAAAAAATGAAGACTTTATTGAATATAATAAACTTAAAAACATGTATGTTGAAACACGTACAATATTTAAAACATTGAAGCGTCAAGCTCATAAATCAGGCAAAAAAGATGCGCCCGAGGTTGCTGAATTTGGCAGAAAATCAAAAGAATTATTCAGGAAAATTGAATATTTTGGCTGTGATACTTGCAAATTGTATAAAAAACATAAAAAAGAGCTTGAATTACTTACAAGGTATGAAAAAAAAGCACGTCAATTAAAAAAAGAAATTGAGTTTCAAAAAGATATATACTGGCAAAAATTCCTTGCACACAAGGAAATTCTTGAGCAAACAGGCAATATTATTGATAATTTTCCAACCGATAGAGGCAAAGTTACAATGGTTCTAAGAACCGAAAATGAGCTTTACCTGTCTGAAATAATATTAAGTGGTCTTTTGGATGATTTAAGTCCCGCTGAACTTTCTTCTGTTATTTGCGCACTTGCAAGTGAAGAAATGCGCACTAAAGACGATTGCCCTACAAATCCGCCCTGTCAAAAGGTGCGCAAGGTGTTAGGTAAAATTAAAGACATAAGAAGAAAAATATACATTTTGGAACGTGATTACAAAATTGAAAACCCGATGAATTTATATTCACATTTTTGCTCACTTATTGAATTTTGGGTAAATTCTGATAACCCCGAAACATCTTCAATTGACGCTTGGGAAAATATGTTTAAAGATAGCGAATTTTCTCAGGGTGATGTTGTAAGGGCATTTAAGCGCACAATTGACATTTTAAGACAAATAACAATAATCGAGGGCTTAAAACCAGAGTTAATTGAAAACGCTAAAAAAGCAATCCGTTCAATTAATCGTGAACCTGTAAATGTTGACTAGTTAACTATTCAACCGTTACAGATTTTGCAAGGTTTCTTGG